>JADKAC010000002.1:0-242500 GCA_016715425.1 Bacteroidota bacterium | reverse complement strand
ATCCGGGAGTGAGGCCCAGGGTGCTAAGGTCATGGGCCGAGAGGGAAATAACCCAGACCATCAGCTAAGGTCCCTAAATTCATGCTAAGTTGATCAAACGTTGTCTGATTGCTATAACAGCTAGGATGTTTGCTTGGAAGCAGCAATTCATTTAAAGAGTGCGTAACAGCTCACTAGTCGAGTGATCGGGCGCGGAAAATAATCGGGCATAAAGCATGATACCGAAGCTATGGATTCAATTGTTTGACAATTGAGTGGTAGGGGAGCATTCCAGTTGCATTGAAGGTGTAGCGTGAGCTATGTTGGAGCGGCTGGAAAAGCAAATGTAGGCATAAGTAACGATAAACCGGGTGAAAAACCCGGTCGCCGATAGACTAAGGTTTCCTGATCAATGCTAATCAGATCAGGGTTAGTCGGGTCCTAAGGCTAAGCCGAAAGGTGACGTCGATGGACATACAGTTAATATTCTGTAACCAGCATTTATTGTGATGGGGTGACGGAGAAGCGTAAGGTCTGCGCACGGACGGAAGTGTGCGTTAAAGGGTGTAGGTATATCTGCTGTTGGCAAATCCGCAGCGGGTGCTGAAACCCGACAGTACCACAAACCTTCGGGGGAGTGGATAATGACCCTAAGCCGGCTTCCAAGAAAAACCCTAAACTTCAGATAGATGCTGCCCGTACCGCAAACCGACACAGGTAGTCAAGAAGAATATTCTAAGGCGCTCGAGTGAACCGTGGCTAAGGAACTCGGCAAATTAACCCTGTAACTTCGGGATAAAGGGTCCCCGCAGCAATGCGGGGCGCAGTGAAATGGCTCAGGCGACTGTTTAGCAAAAACACAGGACTCTGCTAAATCGAAAGATGATGTATAGGGTCTGACACCTGCCCGGTGCTGGAAGGTTAAGGAAGGGGGTCAGCCGCAAGGCGAAGCTCTCAACTGAAGCCCCAGTAAACGGCGGCCGTAACTATAACGGTCCTAAGGTAGCGAAATTCCTTGTCGGGTAAGTTCCGACCTGCACGAATGGTGTAACGATCTGAGCACTGTCTCGGCCACGAGCTCGGTGAAATTGAAGTATCGGTGAAGATACCGATTACCCGCAACGGGACGAAAAGACCCCGTGCACCTTCACTACAACTTTGCATTGATTTCGGTTAAACGATGTGTAGGATAGCTGGGAGACTATGAAGCTGTGGCGCTAGCCATGGTGGAGTCAACGTTGAAATACCAGCCTTTGTTTGATTGGACTCTAACCCCTTTACGGGGAGACAGTGCATGGTGGGTAGTTTGACTGGGGTGGTCGCCTCCAAAAGAGTAACGGAGGCTTTCAAAGGTACCCTCAGCACGCTTGGTAACCGTGCTTCGAGTGCAATAGCAGAAGGGTGCTTGACTGGGAGACATACAAGTCGATCAGGGTCGAAAGACGGATATAGTGATCCGGTGGTTCCGCATGGAAGGGCCATCGCTCAAAGGATAAAAGGTACGCCGGGGATAACAGGCTGATCTCCCCAAGAGCTCATATCGACGGGGAGGTTTGGCACCTCGATGTCGGCTCGTCGCATCCTGGGGCTGGAGAAGGTCCCAAGGGTTGGGCTGTTCGCCCATTAAAGCGGCACGTGAGCTGGGTTCAGAACGTCGCAAGACAGTTCGGTCTCTATCTGTTGTGGGCGTTAGAGATTTGAGAGGACCTGACACTAGTACGAGAGGACCGTGTTGGACGAACCTCTAGTGAACCTGTTGTGACGCCAGTCGCAGCGCAGGGTAGCTATGTTCGGTAAGGATAAGTGCTGAAAGCATCTAAGCACGAAGCCTACCTCAAGATGAGATCTCTTTTAAGGGTCGTGGTAGACCACCACGTTGATAGGCTGCAGGTGTAAAGGTGGTAACATCAAAGCCAAGCAGTACTAATTACCCGTAAGCTTTCATTTTTCTTTTTACTAATTACACTCAAACTTTATTGTCAATTTTATTTACATCACGTTAGTCGTGATAAAGAGTCTATGGTGGCTATAGCGAGGGTGTCCACCTCTTCCCATTCCGAACAGAGAAGTTAAGCCCCTCAGCGCAGATGGTACTGGAGTATTCCGGGAGAGTATGTCGCCGCCGAGTTTTATAACCCCAGCAGAAATGCTGGGGTTTTTTTGGGGGGTTATTTGGAGGGCAGTGGGCAGAGGGCGAAGGGCTTGTTTTGTAGAATCGTAGAACTGGAGAACTGGAGAATTGTAGAATTGAAATGTTGTCGAACTGTCGAATCGTGTAATCGTGTATTCGTAAAAAAAGCGATGGCGATGGGCGCAGGGGAAAGGGCGAAGGGTTTGTTTTGTATATTCGTAGAACTGGAGAATTGTAGAATTGGAGAATTGTAGAATTGAAATGTTGTCGAACTGTCGAATCGTGTAATCGTGTATTCGTAAAAAAAGCGATGGCGATGGGTGCAGGGGAAAGGGCGAAGGGTTTGTTTTGTATATTCGTAGAACTGGAGAATTGTAGAATTGGAGAATTGTAGAATTGAAATGTTGTCGAACTGTCGAATCGTGTAATCGTGTAGGCGGAAAAAGCGATGGCGATGGCTGATGGAGATAAAGGTATAGGGAGTTGGGTGAAGGGCCAGTTTGGGACTATTGAGACTGTTGAGACAATGTTGTTGGCGGTGGATGGAGTTTTGGGTTAGTGATTGGGGTTATGGAAAGGGTTTATTGGTATTTTATCTTGAAAGAAATGCGTTCTGCATTTGAAGGAATGAATTTTACTTTAAAGTATTTTATTCAGGGATTAAAGTAAATGCGTTTTTAATGATTGCAATTAATCATTGCATCAAAGAAATAGAGTCATGCATTTAAGTGATTGATCATTGCACCAAAGCAATTGTGTTTTACATTAAAGCAATTGAATATTTCATCAAAATAATTAGGTTCTGCATTTAAGCGATTGATCATTGCACCAAAGCAATTGTGTTTTACATTACAGCAATTGATCATTACACCAAAACAATTGTGTTTTACATCGAAACAAATGCGTTCTGCATTAAAGCAATAGAGGGTTATTGACAAACAATTAATGATTGTTATTAAGCAATTAAAGATTGTTATTAAGCAATTAAAGATTGATGTAAAGCAATTGAAGTTTGTAGTTAAGCAATTGAGGATTATGGTTAAGCAATTGAGGTTAATGCTTTCAAAGTTGCAGAGAGAGGGGGCTGGAAGGCCTGTTAATGCTGCAAAATTGATATTATGTGGGAAAAAGACTTAATTTAGTTTTACGCCGAGTCCTTTTCAAGTGACTCGCTGAGACTGGAATTGACTCGGCTGAGACTGGAATAACTTAATTTATTTATAAAGAGTTGTTTTCAAGTGGCTCGGCTGAGAATGCAATCTTTATTTTGTGGTTTTGGGGAGGGGTATTAATTGTTCATTTTAAAATAAATTTAATTATGAATAAGCAACAAGAGGCTAAAAGAAGTATGTTGATTGCAGTGAGGGACTATCTGAATACGGAAATTGCGGTTTGGACGGGTAGTGTGGGGATGACGAATGCGGTGAATGCACTGACTGCGCATATTGATCAGATAGATGTGTATAGTTTGGGGCAGCAGCAGGATACGAAGGGTGCTTCGGGGAATAAGTTGATAAAGCGAAATGTGCTGGTGGCTAAAACTAAAATGGTGGCGGATGGGCTTAGTGCGCTGGGAAATGCTACCGGGGATTGGACGTTGGCGGGACAGGCAATGATGACGAAAACGAAGCTTGTGAGATTGCAGGATACTTTGCTGGGTGATGTGGCATTGTCGATTTTTAATCTTGGGAATGCGAATGCGGCTGCGGTGGCTGATTATAATGTGAGTGGGGCGGATATTGCTGCGCTGGGAACGGCCAGAACGGCATATATGCAAGGGATTGAGAGGCCAAAGAATTTGATTAGTGCGAGAAAGACAAATACAAGTGGGCTGAATAGTGAGATTTTGGCGGCGATGAGGTTGTTAGAGAATGTGCTGGATATGCTGGTGAGGACATATACTGAGAGTGCGCCGAATTTTGTGTTGGCATATTTTAATAATAGGGTGATTTTTGATGCGGGGAAGCGGACAATTGCTGTTCGGTTTCATGTGGTGGAGGCGGCTGGTGGTACGGCATTGGGGCTGGTGAATATAGTGGTGATGCCAGGTGATATTAAAAAACGAACTACGGGTAAGGGTAATTGTCAGATTCAATTTTTGAAGTCGGGGACTTATACTGCGAGTTTTAACAGGCCGGGTTATTTGGATAAGCAGGTGACTTTTTATGTGACGGCGGGAGTGATGACGAGGGTGGAAGTGGGGATGGAGGGGGTGGGGTGAGGGCGTAGGGCAGAGGGCGAAGGGCGAAGGGCAGAGGGCAAAGGGCAAAGGGCAAAGGGCAAAGGGCAAAGGGCAGAGGGCAAAGGGCAGAAGGCAGAGGGCAAAGGGTAAAAAAAGCGATGGCGATGGCTGATGGCGAGAAAAGCAGAGGGCGAAGGGCAGAGGGCAGAGGGCAGAGGGCAGAGGGCAGAGGGCAGAGGGCAGAGGGCAAAGGGTAAAAAAAGCGATGGCGATGGCTGATGGCGAGAAAAGCAGAGGGCAAAGGGCAGAGGGCGAAGGGCAGAGGGCAGAGGGCAGAGGGCAGAGGGCGAAGGGTACTATATTTGTAGGATTATAGGATTGTAGGATTGGAAATTCGAAGGGCAGAGGGCAAAGGGCAGAGGGCAGAGGGCAGAGGGCAGAGGGCAAAGGGCAGAGGGCAGAGGGCAGGGACAGTTTGGGACGAGGTGGGACAGGTGGTGGTTTTTAAGGTGGTTTAGTTTTAAAATTGTAGAATTGTGTAGCTAAAAAAGCATTAAATTAAAGTGAATGAAAAGTGTGTTTGGAATATTTATTTTATTGTTTGGGCAACTGGTTTTAGTAGCTCAATCTCCGGATTGGGAGGCGTATTTATTAGTGGATCAAACATGGAATGGGAATACGGATACGATATGGTTTGGGGTGGATTATGATGCTACGAATGGTTTTGATTCTGAATGGGATGTAATGGATTCTGCTTTCAATTATCCGCTGGCAATGCGTTTGCAAAATGGGCAGGTGCAAGCGGATAGTAATACTTGTGCTGCTAATATGCGGAGGGATATTAAAGCTTTTTCTCCTGAGGTTACCTGGGATGTGTTTGTGAAAGCGGATACGTTTGATGGTGAGGATATAAATCCGCCGTATGATTCATTATTGTTTCTCTGCTGGGATACTGCGCAGTTTAATTATAGTGATGGGCAGTATTTTTTGAATTATGCATTTATAAGAACAACTACAGGATATATAGGGGGTATTGATGGAGATGGATTCTGTTTGTCTTCTAATAGTAGTTTCTGCGATTTCGAAGCCGGAGGCTTATCTATAAAAGTACCTATTATTTATGTAGGTATTCAACCACCGGAATATAATAGTTCGTTTTGCGCAACGGAAGAATATATTTTCAAGTTTACGCTGCATGTTGCATTCGATGATTTGTTGAGCATTAATTCTAATGCAAATTCAGATATTGAATTTATTAATCAAACAAATAATAGAATATTACAAATTCAAAATAACAGTGATGGGTGGATTCGCATTGAGGTGTATGGTTTAAATGGAAGTAAATTATTTAGTGCTAGTTCTTATGAAAAGAGTTACAGTTTTAATTATAGTGCTTTTACGAAAGGGTTGTTTTTTGTGCAGGTGGTGGATGAGGATGGGGTTGGGTATGGGTTTTCGGTGGTGAATTATTGAGGGGAAGCGATGGCTTAAGGCGAAGGCGATGGCTGAGGGTAATTGTTGAATTGTTTAATCGTGGAATTGTCTGAATCACGCCTGCCTGCCGGCAGGCAGGGATTAAATAGATTACACGGATAACACGGATTTTTAAATGATTTAATTATTTCTTTACTTTTTGCCTTGAAGCAAAAAGTAACAAAAAATTCAAGGCTGTATAAAAGCCTGCCTGACGGCAGTCCGTCTAAAAACCTCCGTTAAATTTTAAAAATACTAATTCCGGTTTTCTATAACTTATTAAATGTGATTTAATCAGTTTATTGAAATGATTTTTTATAAAAATAATTTCTGTGCTGAAAAAAATAATTCGGTATATCGAAGCTAAATTCGTTTGCAGAGGTGCAAATAATAAAATGAGTTTCTTCATTAAGTATCTAAACAATTCTTTCTTATCAATTATATTAAATAACCTGCGTAAATTAAATGCGATGAGCATAAGTCCTACATCAGCACTTGCCCGTTTAATTCCCCGCTTAGTAGTGATGTAATAGAAGCCCCATTGCCTTTTTATTATGCCATATGGGTGCTCTACTATTTCTTGCCGTTTGCGATATAAACCTGCATTGTTCTGGATATTAATTTTATTTTGATCAACATAATTTTGATATTCACTTCTTTCTATTACACGACCTCTACTTCCTGTATTTTTGTGCAGTTATTTAATGCAGGACATTCATTGCATGCCGTAGTTTTAAAGCGCTGCATAAGTATAGGTTCGGTGTGCTTTCTGCCCCGTGCATTTCTGTCTTTTTATACCAGTTGCCGTTTGTTTTTAGTACTTGATTTTGCGGACAAGTGTAAGTATGTTGTACTGCGTCGTAGATAAATTCTGAAACATTGTATGCAGGTTCTGGAATCATAGATGCGGAAGATTTATCAGGTATAGCCACGAGTGTTTCAATACCCATTTCACAAGCTGTTTTTAATTCGCTACCGGCGTGATATCCTTTATCATACAGTGCTGTAATATCATTTGTTTTTAAAATTGTTTTCGCCCTGCGCAGCATACCACCCATCGCTTTATTGTCATTAGTGTTGGTGACTTTATAATCAATAATTAATTTGTTTTTAGCATCCACTGTTGTCTGCACATTGTAAGCAACTTCTATGATGTCATTACGGGTAATCATCTGCCGGCTGTCGGGGTCGCTCAGCGATATTTGTAGCTCGCCAGTTTGTTTTAATTGATCGGTAAGTGCATGATAAAATTCTTTTCTGTTTTCGTGTTTTGAAATTTGTTGTTCTATTATTTTTTGATTCTCTTGTTGTACATCATCTTTATCATCATCAGCCTGACGAAGCGCATCTGTATATTCAGCAAGTTTGTTATCTATGTATTGCAGATGGCGTTCAATTTTCTTTTGGTTGAAATTGTTTTTCTTACTGTTTTGAGCACGCAGTTTTGTGCTGTCGCCGGCAATTAATTTACCGCCGATTAAATCAAATTCTTTTGCAATGCTTACGGTGTATCTGAAAACTTTGCGAATAGCTTTTTCATTATCTCTGCGGAAGTTTGAAATTGTATTATGATCTGGCACAAGTTGTTTCATAAGCCACATTACTTCGATGTTGCGTCTGCACTCTTTTCCAACACTCTTGATGAGCGCATGCTGTTGAGATAACCGTAAATAAAAGTTTAAGCAAATCCTTTGGATTGTATGCAGGGCGACCTTCAGTATTTAGTTTCTGCACGAAACCAAAATCTTCTATTATAATGCTCTCTGCAAATAAATCAATTAAACGAACTTCATTATCAAAGCTGATAATTTGATCTAAACTTTCATTAAACAATACGGCCTGATTCCTATTTGTTCCTTGTATGTATTGCATATATAAAATTGCAAATCATAACTTATAAATTGAAGTTACTATTCAACAAAAATGTGTGGGTAGTTTTTAGACAGTTTGACGGCAGGCAGGCAAGCAACAAAACTTGCAGTTGTCTTTTTGCATGAAAAGAATAAGGTCAGCCGAGTTAAAGTTGGTTTGGGGTGATTATTAAAATTGTGGTAATATCAGATTTTTAAATTCTAAGTTGTGGCTGACTGGATTCTTTTCTTCGCAGCTCTCACGCACAAAAGCCAACTTTGTTTTGTAAGCAAGCTTTTATAATGCCTTTTTTGCTCCGATGGAAGGGTAGGGATTTTTCATGTTTTGTTTTCATGCAGAGATCCTTATGTATGGTTGGGATTATAAATTTGGTGAGTGAGTTCTTAAATTTTTTTTTTTTAAAATTTATTTAAAAATATCTTCTTCTTCAACTATGATTATTTGAAGTTTGGGTTTCAAATTTATTTCTATTAAGGCTGGGAGCAGGAGCATTATTGTTAGTGAAAAAGTTATCATGATAATTTATTTAAATAGTTAATCAATTTATTAATGAAATTTATTTTGTTATTTAACGAGGGTTATATTTCCGGAATTAATAAATACTTCTCCATCGAAACAAGAGCCTTGGATTGAATATACATATACACCGGGATCGCAAAGTGTGCCATTGTAAGTGCCATCCCAAGAACCAAATAAATCTGTTGATTCGAACATTAATCGTCCCCAACGATCATACACTCTGAAGTAAGATAATACCTGAATTGCATCTGACTGATAATGGAATTCATCATTGAAACCATCATTATTTGGAGATAATAAATTTGGCAAACCAAGATATTGTCCGCAATCATATCCCAATCTTAAATACACAGAATCCATTGCGATACAATTATTTTCATCTACCACAGTAATAAAATATGTAGCATCGGATGGCGGTGTTGCATTTGTGTTTTGACAATCGCTGCAAGCTAAATATTCTGTTGGTGTCCAACTATAGGTAAATGGTCCATTACCCGATGCAGCGGAAGTTAAACTAAATGTTTGTCCGTAATATGCATTCATAGTATCGTTAGCTACAACAGTGGGCAAAGAATTTACAACGATGGTTACATCTTCATAATCAACAAGGTCACCACAAGTGGCGGAAACAGTATATGTAATTGTATTCAGCGGAGTTGAAACAGGATTGCTTACAAGAGTACTGGATAAATAATCACCATTTAACCAAACCACAGAAACTGGTAAATCATCTGCTTCATATTGACTATAAATTTGAACCGATTCGCCAATACAAATTGCAGTATCCGGCCAGGCATTTAATTCCAAATCGGTTAACACATTTACCAAAACAGAATCTACATCCGAACAAAATGCATTTGAATATTCCAGATACACCATTGTAGAAGTTGGGAAAGTTCCGAGTGGTTGAGCAACGGAATTATTTACAAATAATCCGGCAGGCGACCATAAATAATTTGTTCCACCGGAACTTGCAGAGCCATCTAAAAGTAATGCAGTGCCCGGGCAAATATTTTCATTTAATCCTGCTATTGCATTTGGTGTTTGAGTTACAGTAATAACTGCAGAAGTAGAATCCAGACAGCCCCATGAATTTGAAGTAATTAATGTAATCCAATAATCACCCGCTGTGGTAAGATTAAATAATATAGAATCCATAGTTGAGCCGGAATACATTGCAGTTCCATTTACCTGAATAGTATAATTATCAATTGGATTAATTAATAAATCCGCAATCGTATCAATACTTAAATTAATAATGAAAATTTCATCACCCGAACAGAAAGGCATAGTATCACTCAGTGCCATAATTGCATCGGGAGAATAACTTACAATTAAAGAATCTTCAGCATCTAATTCAGCAGAACATCCGGTGGTATTCAGTAACATAATTTCAGGAGAATATACTCCCGGAGTGTTATAGAAATAATTAATTGAAGAGCCCGCAACATAAATAATTTCAGTGCCGGTATTCAAAAATAAACTATCGGCAGTGGAAGAAATTATATTAAACGTAGTTAATAAAGTACCGCATCCCACCACAGGTTCAACATCAAAAACTGCGGTCGGGATAGCGGCTATAGATAAAGGAATATTATGGCTGGATACACATCCAAGACTATTGGTTACAGTTAACTCGATTGTGAATAATCCGTCGCTTGCATAAATATGATTTATAGAATCAAGGGATGAAGCAGTATAAGCAATTGCACCATCACCATAATCAAGATAAATATCAGTTATCGGCGCATCAATTGTATCCGTTGAAGAATTATAAATTGTAATTGATTCACCGGCACAAATGGAAGAATCAGATAAATACATATTGGCAACCGGAGGAGCTGCAACATGAATAGGATCTGTTTCAGTTAATACAACTGTGCAGCCATTATTATTTATAAGGGTTAATTCAGGAATGTAAGTTCCGGAAGAAGTAAAAGTATGCATCACATCATCCGTAGTTACTGTTCCGCTACCATCACCAAAATTTATGTATGCAGAGTCAGCGATTAATCCACTGATTTCAAAAAGCACATCCAAAGGATAGCAACCTGAGATGGGAAGAAAATCTATTACAGCTTCAGGAATTTCATTGACAATAATTTCTTTAGTAATTAAATCATCACAACCAAGATTATTTTCTACTGAAAGAGTAATTATAAAATCACCGGTTGAAGAATAGTTATGTGTGAGAGAAGTGAAAGTTGCAGAAGTAGAAATAGTGCCATCACCAAAATCAATTGTGTAAGAAATGATTGGAGAGAGGGTTGTATCCCAAGCATTGTTTGTGATTTCAATTGGTTCCCCAAAACAAATTGTAGAATCAGTAATAGTGAAATCTGCGATTGGAGTTATTCCAACATTAATATCATCAGAAACAATTACATCGAAAGCACAACCATTTGCATTTAATAAAGTAACAGTTGGAGAGAATGTTCCGGCGTCAACATAAGTATAAGTTACATCACCGGTAACAGTATCCATATTTCCATCACCGAAAGAAATAATAATTTCATCAGCGGCAATTGCATCAAAATCAAAAATGATATCGAGAGGTAAACAACCTTCGAGTGGATCGAGTGCAAGAGTTGCAAAAGGCATTTCACCAACAGTAATATTTTTAGAAATTATATCATCGCAACCTAAATTATTTTCTACTGAAAGAGTAATAGAATAATCACCTGTTGTTGAATAATTATGTGTGAGCGAAGTGAAAGTTGCAGAAGTAGAAATAGTTCCATCACCAAAATCAATTGTGTAAGAAATGATTGGAGAGAGGGTTGTATCCCAAGCATTGTTTGTGATTTCAATTGGTTCCCCAAAACAAATTGTAGAATCAGTAATAGTGAAATCTGCGATTGGAGTTATTCCAACATTAATATCATCAGAAACAATTACATCGAAAGCACAACCATTTGCATTTAATAAAGTAACAGTTGGAGAGAATGTTCCGGCGTCAACATAAGTATAAGTTACATCACCGGTAACAGTATCCATATTTCCATCACCGAAAGAAATAATAATTTCATCAGCGGCAATTGCATCAAAATCAAAAATGATATCGAGAGGTAAACAACCTTCGAGTGGATCGAGAGCAAGAGTTGCGAAAGGCATTTCGCCGACAGTAATATTTTTAGAAATTATATCATCGCAACCTAAATTATTTTCTACTGAAAGAGTAATAGAATAATCACCGGTTGTTGAATAATTATGTGTGAGCGAAGTGAATGTTGCAGAAGTAGAAATAGAACCATCACCAAAATCAATTGTGTAAGAAATGATTGGTGAGAGGGTTGTATCCCAAGCATTATTTGTTATTTCAATTGGTTCTCCAAAACAAATTGTAGAATCAGTAATAGTGAAATCTGCGATTGGAGTGATACCGACATTTATTGCATCAGAAACAATAACATCGAAAGCGCAGCCATTTGCATTTAATAATGAAACAGTTGGAGAGAAAATTCCGGCATCAACATAAGTATAAGTTATATCACCGGTAACGGTATCCATAATTCCATCACCGAAAGAAATAATTATTTCATCAGCAGCAATTGCATCAAAATCAAAAGTGATATCAAGTGGTAAACAACCTTCTAAAGGATCGAGAGCAAGAGTTGCAAAAGGCATTTCGCCGACAGTAATATTTTTAGAAATTATATCATCGCAACCTAAATTATTTTCTACTGAAAGAGTAATAGAATAATCACCTGTTGTTGAATAATTATGTGTGAGCGAAGTGAAAGTTGCAGAAGTAGAAATAGTTCCATCACCAAAATCAATTGTGTAAGAAATGATTGGAGAGAGGGTTGTATCCCAAGCATTGTTTGTGATTTCAATTGGTTCCCCAAAACAAATTGTAGAATCAGTAATAGTGAAATCAGCGATTGGAGTTATTCCAACATTTATATCATCCGAAACAATTACATCGAAAGCACAACCATTTGCATTTAGTAAAGAAACGGTTGGAGAGAATATTCCGGCATCAACATAAGTATAAGTTATATCATCTGAAACTGTATCAATATTTCCATCACCGAAAGAAATTATTATTTCATCGGCGGCAATTGCATCAAAATCAAAAGTGATGTTGAGAGGTAAACAACCTTCAAGTGGATCGAGAGCAAGAGTTGCAAAAGGCATTTCACCAACAGTAATATTTTTAGAAATAATATCACCACAACCATAATTATTTTCTACTCCATTGTAATTATAAAATCTCCAGTCGAAGAATAATTATGTGTAAGAGAAGTGAAAGTTGCAGAAGTAGAAACGGAACCATCGCCAAAATCAATTGTGTAAGAAATGATTGGTGAGAGGGTTGTATCCCAAGCATTATTTGTTATTTCAATTGGTTCTCCAAAACAAATTGTAGAATCAGTGATTGTGAAATCGGCGATTGGAGTTATTCCGACATTAATTGCGTCAGAAACATTTACATCGAATGCGCAACCATTTGCATTTAATAAAGAAACAGTTGGAGAGAATGTTCCGGCGTCAACATAAGTATAAGTTACATCACCGGTAACAGTATCCATATTTCCATCACCGAAAGAAATAATAATTTCATCAGCGGCAATTGCATCAAAATCGAAAGTAATATCGAGAGGCAAACAACCTTCAAGTGGATCGAGAGCAAGAGTTGCAAAAGGCATTTCACCAACAGTAATATTTTTAGAAATAATATCACCACAACCATAATTATTTTCTACTTCCATTGTAATTATAAAATCTCCAGTCGAAGAATAATTATGTGTAAGAGAAGTGAAAGTTGCAGAAGTAGAAACAGTGCCATCACCAAAATCAATTGTGTAAGAAGTGATAGGAGATAATGTTGTGTCCCATGCGTTGTTTGTTATTTCAATATCATCACCAAAACAAATTGTAGAATCAGTAATAGTGAAATCTGCGATTGGAGTTATTCCAACATTAATTGCGTCAGAAACATTTACATCGAATGCGCAACCATTTGCATTTAATAAAGAAACAGTTGGAGAGAATGTTCCGGCGTCAACATAAGTATAAGTTACATCACCAGAAACAGTATCCATATTTCCATCACCGAAAGAAATAATAATTTCATCAGCGGCAATTGCATCAAAATCGAAAGTAATATCGAGAGGCAAACAACCTTCAAGTGGATCGAGAGCAAGAGTTGCAAAAGGCATTTCACCAACAGTAATATTTTTAGAAATTATATCACCACAACCAAGATTATTTTCTACTGCCATTGTAATTATAAAATCTCCAGTTGAAGAATAATTATGTGTAAGAGAAGTGAAAGTTGCAGAAGTAGAAACGGAACCATCGCCAAAATCAATTGTGTAAGAAATGATTGGTGAGAGGGTTGTATCCCAAGCATTATTTGTTATTTCAATTGGTTCTCCAAAACAAATTGTAGAATCGGTGATTGTGAAATCAGCGATTGGAGTTATTCCTGCTTCGACCACATCAAATGCAATTGAATCAAAACAACCCGCATTATTTGAAATTAAAAGATAAGGTTCAAAACTTCCTGCGGTGGAATAAATATGCGAAGTGTCGCCGGTAATTGTATCCATCAATCCATCACCGTAATACAATAGCATTTCATCTGCTGTTACAATATCTAAATCAAAATCTACATCGAAAGGAATACATCCTGTAATTGGTAAAAGACTAAATGTTGCAAGCGGAATATCAAACACTTCTACAGCATGAATTATAGTATCACGACAACCTGCAGAGTTTTGTGCAATCACGGTTATGTTATAAGTGCCCGGACTTGCATAAGTATACTCAAGCGTATCAAAATCTGCAATTACATCCACAGTGCCATCGCCATATTTTATAGCATAAGATGTTATTGGAGAAACGATAGTATCAAAAGAAGTATTGATAATTGAAACCGGTGTGGAGATACAAATTGTGGTATCTGAAATTATAAAACCTGCTGTTGGTATTAATTCAACATCAATAGTTTCATAGGTTAAAACAGTGGTACAACCATTTGCATTATTCAGATAAAATATTGGTGTAAAATCGCCGGGATTTAAATATGTATAAACAATACTTGAAGTAATAGTATCAGAATTTCCATCACCAAAATCTATGATTGCTTCATCCGCTATTAAATCATCAACATCAAAATTTACTTCAAGCGGAACACAACCTTCTAAAGGAGAAATATTCAATGCACCTACAGGTAATTGATCTGCATAAGTATTAAAAATTAAAGTGTCTGAACAACCCGCAGAATTCTCAACAATAAAAGTGGAGACATAAGAACCATCGGTAGTAAATGCATGATATACAGTATCCATTACGTCAGAAGAATATGGAGTGGAACCATCACCAAAATCTAAAGTGTAATTTGTAATAAGACTGAAAGAAGTATCACTACTATTATTTATAAAAATTAATTGTTCACCTGAGCAAGCAATTGTATCGGGAATAATTAATCCGGCAGTAGGAGGAAAATACACATGAACCGCATCAGCAAATTCTATTTCAACAGCACATGCACTTCCGTTAATTAAAGTAAGCGTAGGATGAAAAATTCCAAAGGTTGTGTAAGTGTGAGAAATATCACCCGCAATAGTATCTATGATTCCATCACCATAATCAAG
Source organism: Bacteroidota bacterium (assembly GCA_016715425.1). NCBI lineage: Bacteria > Pseudomonadati > Bacteroidota > Bacteroidota bacterium. The sequence goes on along the minus strand of JADKAC010000002.1, from coordinate 227,739 downwards.
TATTGCAACATCAGCAATTAAATCAGTAATTGTAAAGTTTACATCCAATGGATAGCAACCACTAATGGGTGAAATATCAGCACCGGCTTCCGGTTCAGAGAACACATTTATTTCATATTGAATAGTATCACTACAAGCCACATCACTCATCGTAAATACATTCAATACATAAGTGCCTGAAGTGGAGTATGTATAAGTTAAAGAATCAAAACTCGCTAACGGAATTACAGGAGAGCCATCACCATAATCCACTAAATAACCTTCAATCGGATTTAATGGAGAACCAATACTTGCATTGTAAATAGTTAGAATTTCACCAAGACATAAACCGGTATCAGAAACAGTGATATCAATATCATGAGTTTGATAAATTGTAATTGAAGAATCACATGCAATTTGGAAAGAACATCCGGAGGCATCAATCAAAATTAAAGTAGGGCAATACACACCTTCTTCGGCGTAATTGTATGTTGCATCACCAGTAACTAGAATTGTATCACCATCACCAAAATCTACATACGTTAAGTCTGCGGTTAAATCACTAAAATCAAAAGTGATTTCTGCCGGAGTACAATCCATCATAGGTGTATATTCCATTGTGCCTGTAGGTCCGGGAATGTATAATGCGTTTTCAATTGTTAATGTATCAATACAACCTGTTGCGCCAGTAACATAAATGGAAACATCATAGTCACCCGGTAAAGTATAAGTGAGAATAATGGTATCAAGTGTATAAGTATAAATTCCGGTTTCTCTTTCTACATCCCACCAGAAATCAATATAATCACCTGTTGAAGTATTGGCGAGTTGTATTGGAATTGGCGGACATGCAGAAGCTGTTAAATAAGTAACATCAAAGCCAGCATAAATACTGTCGAGTACTACATTTATATTTTGCACTTGGACATCGCTACAACCAAACGCATCACTAACAGTTAAGCTCACTGTATAAGCGCCAGCAATAGCATAAGGATGCAATGCAGAAAAGTCTGTTGAAGTAAATCCATCACCAAAATCCCAAGTAACATCAGTGATATCCCCAGTAGAAGTATTTGAAAAGTATAAGGGCTCAGTTGAATTACATGCAAGTTCATCAGCAATAAAACTTGCAATCACATCACTCACCACATCTATTTCTTCGGTATAAGAAAATTCGCAACCACCATTGTCGGTAATTGTAAGAGTTACACTATGAGTACCTGTAGCAAATGTGCAAGGCGGTGGACTAATTCCAAAATAAGTTGGGCAAGTTCCACCGCTGAAATTCCATTCGTAACTTTCTATAGAAATATCACCACCAGCATCATCAATTAATGTAGAGGCATCACTTACATAAACAGTAAACGGACTACAACCAACAATCGAATCAATATTAAATAATGCAACTGCACCACTAATAATTATAGTATCCATTGAAGAATACACACAACCATTCACATCATTAATTGTCATTTCAATTGGATAGGCATCTTCTTCCGGAAAAGTATAATTGAAAAAACTTGTATCAGTAATTACATCAGTAAAACCGGAAATAGAAGAAGGACCAATATTCCAAGTATAAGTTAATTCAGAAGGGAAGTCGGGAGCAACATTTGAAGCAATACTATATTCAAAACTTCCACAACCACCGACAGTATTTATATCGAAAGAAAAATCATTATCAGGTACAAGAGAGCTAAAGGTTTGGACTAATTCACAGCCTTCATATTCAATTGGGTCAAGAGTTGTGATTTCACCACTGTATGTTCCTGGCCTGGGATAGGTATAACTCACCGCAACTTGATTGCAAAACACATCACCCGAACCGAAGTCCCAGCAAAAATCTCCGGTTACCACACTGGTGTCAACCACATAATAAAATTCGAGAGGGTTGTCGCAATTCCATGTTGTAGTGACGATAGTTATAACAGGCAGAATTGTAATTGTATCCACCCAAGTAGATATACAACCACGGTCTTCAGCAATTAAAGTAATAATATATGTAGCTGTATCCGCTGCCGGATACACATGTGAAGTATCTAATGTACCGGGTATAAAAAACTTGTAGTGCCATCTCCCCAATCAATAGTTGTTTCATCTGCACCAAAAGATAAATTATCAATTTCTACCGGATTACATGTAGGGTCATCATCATTGATAATTTCAAAATATGCAACCTCATTTCCTAAAGTAATATAGAGATTACTTGTTTTCGGACAACCATCAACCGTATATAAAGTCATAGTTACATTATAGGTTCCTGCAACCATAAACCAATGATTGTGGGAGCCTAAAGAATAAGTGGTATCTATTGTTCCATCGCCGTAATTCCAAACATAATAGGATAACGGAACATAGGTGGAAGAACTAGTATTCGTAAATGTTACTTTTAAAGGCGCACATCCTTCAATAGGTGTTGCAGAAAATGCATTAGTCGGTTTCTTGATTTTTATAAAACCGATAAAGGTGTAAAAAACAGAACATCCATTTGCATCTGTAATGGTGAGCGAAACTGTATAATTTATATAATCATTATAGGTAAATGTAGCAGCAGAATCTGTAGAAGTCATGCCACCGGATTCCCATAAAAAAGTATAAGGGCCAGTACCCGTAAGGCCAAGCGGAGTAAGTGTAGTGACAAATGGAATTTCGCAACCTGTTGAATCGCTCGCTGCTATTCCTGTTATGGCAGGTCTCGGAACTACTTGAATGGTATCTTGATGATATGCAGTACATCCACCGGGATAAGTTACGGTAAGTCTGATTATGCGCATACCCGCAGCAACAAATTCAGCAACCGGATTTTCTTCTGTGCTTGTTGCCAGCGCTGTTGGATAATTAAATTGCCAGTAATAAGAAACTGCACCGGGATCTGAAAGATTAATAAAGCTTGCAGTAGATGCCAGACAAACTGTATCGTCAGACATGCTGAAATCTACTTCCGGACAAGAAATTTCTATATAGTCATCATAGGAATTTGTAAGTGAACAACCATTAGCATCTGTAACTGTGTAGGTGATATCATATGTGCCGCAATCAGAATAATTTACTACAGAAGAAGGAAGAATAGAGCTAGTGCCGTTGCCATAATCCCAACTGTAAGTGTAAGGAGCTGTGCCTTCAGAAGTAATAGCTAAAATTGTTGGAGCTATTGCAAGGCCACACGAAAAAATAGAACCTGTGCTGGAAATAGCACTTTCAACAGGTGCAAGTGTAGTTACAGGTACGGTAACATTATCACTACATCCATTTGCATCCGTAACAAATAGAATTACATTGAATGTATTTTCCGAAGTAAAAGTCTTTATCGGATTGGACAATGCACTAAAAGTGGCATCATCAAAATCCCACAATTTCGATGTAATAGGAGCACTGCCAGCCACAGAGGTATTCGTGAAATTTACCACCATTTGATTACATAAATCAGGGATAGTGTAAGTGAAGTTTGCATCCGGCGGAGTTACCACAGTGATATATGCAGTTTTTGTTTCTACATCACTTCCTGTTCCGGCAACACTTGTTGTTAGTGTTACACTGTAAGTTCCCGGAGTATAATAATAAACTGTTGGGTTTGCTTCAGTTAAGGAAGAAGCGAAGCCACTGGGGAAACTCCACAGATAAGTAGGACTGGAACCTGCGGGATATGTACTGAGATTGGTAAATATCACCGGAACTCCGGGCAGACCACTAAGTCATCCGCCACAAAGTCCGCTGTAACCTGCGCCTGTATTGTGCCTATTGATGCTGACAATAGAAAAAATAGGCCTGTCCATAGATTCTTAAACTTGTTCATCGTACTCCAGTATTCGATATTTGGGACAACGAAAATGAGCTATAAATACAGCTAATTTGTAATCTTGATTCTTTTATCTGTGACTGTAAAAATTATTACGTAGAATTAGTAAGCTAGAGTGATATGCTGATATAGATTATTTATTATAATATTTTACTTAGAGTAATCTGAATAATTGTATTGTTTATCTACTTTTTAATCGTTCCTTTAAAATTAGGATTTGTAGCAATTCTTGTTCTGATATTTAATTGAGTGCCGTGACTTCATAAATGGAAATTTTATTTTATTTTAATTCTGAATCTAATGTCCTTGCAAATTTTCCTTTTGGTAAGTTTGCTTTAATCTTTTCAATATGTTAGTTAAAACCTTTGGAAGCACTGTTCAGGGTGTGAATGCAGTTACGGTTACCATCGAAGTAAATACCGGTGGTGGTGGTGAGTTGAAAGGATATATTGTGGGATTGCCTGATAATGCAGTTAAAGAAAGCTGGCAAAGAATTCAAACTGCTATTCGTCACAATGGTTTTTATATGCCTCGCACTAACGTGGTAATTAATCTTGCACCTGCCGATATCAGAAAGGAAGGTACCTCATTCGATTTGCCTATGGCTATCGGAATTTTAGGTGCAACAGGCCAGATAAATGAAGAGTCGCTGGAAAAAGTAATGTTTCTCGGCGAGCTTTCTTTGGATGGAACCATACTTCCGGCGAAAGGTGCTTTGCCAATTGCTATTCAGGCTAGAGAAGAAGGATTTACAAAATTAATATTACCGGAATCTAATGCCCGGGAAGCCGCCATTGTAAATAATATAGAAGTGTATGGCGCCACTCAATTAAAAGATGTGGTTGGATTTTTAGGTACTGGAACAGGATTGGAACAAGTGATTGTAAATACTCGGGAAGAGTTTGCTTACAGTATCGGTAATTCTGATTTAGATTTCTCTGATGTGAAAGGTCAGGAAAATATTAAACGAGCTTTGGAGATTGCTGCTTCCGGAGGGCATAATGCAATTTTAATAGGACCACCGGGTGCCGGTAAAACAATGCTGGCAAAAAGGCTTCCCACCATTTTGCCACCACTCACTTTACATGAAGCTCTTGAGACCACAAAAATTCATTCAGTTGCTGGTAAGTTGCCGGGTAATTCTTCCTTATTATATATCCGGCCTTTTCGTTCGCCGCATCATACGGTGAGTGATGTCGCTTTAGTAGGTGGAGGTAATAATCCGCAGCCTGGTGAAATTTCTTTAGCACATAATGGAGTATTGTTTTTAGATGAACTTCCCGAGTTTAAAAGAAACGTGTTAGAGGTATTGCGGCAACCAATGGAGGATAGGAAAGTTACTATCAGTCGTGCGAGATTTTCGGTAGAATATCCCGCCAGTTTTATGCTTGTTGCTAGTATGAATCCTTGCCCTTGCGGATATTATAATCATCCAGAAAAAGATTGTGTTTGTGCACCGGGTGTAGTTCAAAAATATTTGAACCGCATATCAGGACCTTTATTAGACAGAATAGATTTACATGTGGAAGTAACACCTGTTCCGGTTCGGGAATTATCTTCTGTGATTTTATCTGAGCCAAGTGCAAATATTCGTGAACGTGTGATTAAAGCAAGAGAAATTCAAGAATTGCGATTTAAAGATTTTCCCGATGTGCATTGCAATGCGCAGATGAGTACTAAAATGGCAAAGGAAGTTTGTATCATAAATAATGTTGGACAAAACTTGCTTACAAAAGCAATGGATAAACTTGGACTTTCTGCAAGAGCCTATGATAGAATTTTAAAGGTGTCAAGAACAATTGCTGACCTTGCAGGCAGTGATGAAATTTTACCTGAACATATCGCCGAAGCAATTCAATACAGAAGTTTGGATAGAGATAGCTGGGCGAATTAATTATAGAATAATTTATCAATGAAAAGAAAAAGTGTTGTAAAGCAATTTTTATTCAAACACTTAAAGTTTGAAACCTATTTATTAATTCTCAGCAAATTATATTTTATTTCTTACCGACTCGGAATATTAAAATTCTCCAAGGCTTACACTTATCACTATGCATTAAAACAATTTATTAAATCAGGTGATACCGTAATTGATATTGGTGCCAATTTAGGATACTACTCCGTATTGTTTTCAAGATGGGTAAAATCATCAGGGAAAGTTTTTGCTGTTGAACCTGTGATTCCTGTTTTTAATACTTTGAAAAAAAATACTTCAGGACTTGGAAATATTACTCTACTAAATTTTGCTTTAGGCGATGAAAATAAATCTATTAGAATGGCAAATGAAAGCAAAGAGAAGTATGGATATATTACAACAGGAACACACTTCGTTTATTCTGATTCACACACACAAGCAACAAACATTGATTCCTTAGTATTTTTTAATGCAGAAATGAGAAAGGGGAGTGAGGTGTTTAATGAATTAGAAAATATTGATTTTATTAAATGTGATGTAGAAGGTTTTGAATTGGTGATATTGGATGATATTAAATTACTTATTCAAAAATTTAAACCGTCGATGCTCATCGAAACTTCTGAGGAATCCCGACAAAACGTTTTGGAATTTATGCATGCATTAGGGTATCAATCTTATGTAATTTTAAAAAACAAATTGGTTAATTACTCTGAAGGTAATTTACCCACTCCCGATATTTTATTTCTGCCTATCGGCAATAAAAAATAATTTCGCTTGTTTATGCTAAAAAGAAACAATTTATAAGCCTACACATTTACCCGCTTAATCATCGAATTAAAATAGAAACACATGCGGGTAAAATCTATTCTGTTGTTGGCAGTTTTCTTAATCTTTACTGAAGTACTTTTTGCTGCTACTCTCTCACGCACCTACAAATGGAATTATAAAGGGAAATTATATACCACTACTTTACAATTTGAAAGTGGCACATACGATTACTACAAACACCGGAAAAGAGACTACTACGATTTTACTGTTTACACGCATGAAAATGCATCTTATCCCATAATAAATAAAGTGGCAGTTGCACTAAAAGGAATTGCACAAAAAAATAATTTCAGCGAGTGGCAAACGGTAGAATTTATTTCTGCTTTTGTGCAGCATTTGCGATACGTGGGTGATGGAAAATATGAATATCCCCGATACCCTGCAGAAACGTTGGTGGAGATGGCAGGGGATTGTGAAGACACTTCTATTTTGCTCGCAAGTTTATTGATGAGTCTTGGTTATAAAAGTATTTTAATTTCACCTAAAGGACACATGGGTGTCGGCATTGCAGTGAAGGGAAAATACCCGGGCGTTTCTGTTACTATGGATGGACAGAATTATTATTATATAGAAACAACAGAACCCGGTTGGTATATCGGTGAATATCCGGAAGGATTAACAGCCGAAGCAAATTTATTGGATCCCGGTGCTTCGCTTTATTCAAAGTTATTAGCATACAGTGGAAGTAATTATACATCACCATCAAATAAGCCTGCACAATCTGTTGCAGTAAAAAATGAAACTACAAGCACGGAAAATAAATCCGCTTATCAGTTTAAAGACAATTATATGTTGTCAACAGAAGTTGTAATTGTGGATGGCAAACAAGAAATGATTGTTACCAAAGTGGAACATTGAATTTATGAGAATTAGGAATTAGGAATTAAGAATTAGGAATTGAGAATTAGGAATTGAGAATTTGGATTATGCAGTATTACAAATGAATCCTTTATCCGATTCAATATTTTTAATCCACAACATTCTCGAAGTGGTGAACACAAAATTTTCAACATTCAATTTCAACCCCGAAGGGGTGGCATTATTGTAACTAAAACACAAACAAAAAATCCAAACCCCGAAGGGGTGACATTATTTTGGAGACATTATTATTATTCAATCCAATCAAATAAATATTTTTCGTTGTATTCAATTTGAAATTTTTTTAAGAGACCTATATATTCCTCTTTAAAACTTCTTTTTTTATGATGTGCCTCCTGATTTAAAATATAATTATATACCCGGCTGACATGGGAGTGAGAATAGGAGAAATCACCATAACCTTCCTGCCAGGAAAAATCGCTCTTTAACCAATTATTATCATTTATAAAATTGGTTGAATTGTTTTTAATATCTCTCACTAAATCTGAAATAGGCATAGATGGTTTTAATCCAACAAATACATGAATATGATCGGACATACCATTTACGATAATGGATTTTTGTTCTTTACCTGTTATTATTCCGGAAATGTATTTATTCAATTCCTCTTTCCATGTATTTGAGATGAGGTTCTTCCTGCCTTTTACTGCAAAGACAATCTGAATATGTAATTGTGTGTAGGTACCTGCCATAACATAAAATTATTTTTATCAAAATTAATTATTCCATAAAAAATTATGTCACCCTAGAATTATGTCACCACTTCGGGGCTCGGTGGGTGGGGTTGGGATTTTTGTTCTTTAATAATGACACCCCTTCGGGGTTGGGTTGGGTGGTTGGGGGTTGAATTTGTTTATTCTATAAAAATTTCACCCCTTCGGGGTTGGGTTTATAACTACCAATATAAAAAATAACCGAACCCCGAAGGGGTGAAATTATTGTCGGGCATTATTCGCAATTTTATTTCACCACAATAATATTTCCTGTATAAACCACGGTTTGTTTTTGTCGGATTTGTAAAATATAATTTCCGTTTTGCAATGCAGAAACATCAATGGTATTTTCTTTTTCTGTAATGCTGTATTCACCATGCAATTTTCCGTTGATATCATACACAAATACTTCTGAATTATTTTGAGGAAGATTATTAAAAACAATTTTTCCCGATGTTGGATTTGGATGTGCTAAAATATTACTTACCAAATTTTCATTTGCAATTGCATCGGGTATATATATTTTTAATGTAGTAAAAGCTGGTGGTGTAACCACAGCCGGATTGTAATCAAAATAGATTTCTGCTGTGTTTGAAAATTGTGTTCCTTCTGCTAATCCTTCCACCAAATCCACTTCAAATTTTAGGTAGCCATGACTCTCCGGTTCGTTAGCGGCAGCATGTACTAAATTGATATTTGGGAAAGTCCATTTAACAACATTGGGATAAATAAAATCAATGTTATAATTATGACTGGAAGACAACATGTGCAACGAAGAATAATCAATTTCATTTGTAAGTGTATCCACCACCACAATTGTAATTGCAGTATCAGAACCCAGATTTTGAAAATCAATTTTATATTCAATATGATTGGTAGAAGGATCTACAAAACCCAATTCAGTTTCACCTGCGGGATTTGCAGTTTTCATATTCGGATCATAAGAAGCTGTAATAACTATTTGTAGTGTATCATAATTATTATCTAAAGTAATTTCATCTGAAATAGATTGCACCATTGCATAAAAAGTAAGTGTATCACCAATTAATGCTGTATCTGCCGGAACGGAAAATTGAATAGGATTTAATTCATAAGAAAGCCCATTCATAACTCCTGTAGAAATAGTAAGTGTATCACCACTTACAGTCATGTTTGGATAAACAATAGATTCAAGCGTTAATATCGGATCAAAAATTAATTGTATATCTATATCATCTGCCGGAAGCACTTCATCATTAAATATATTTATCCAATAGGTATTTGTAAAACCGGGTTTCGCTTGATAACCTTCTGTTTCTATATGCAGATCAGTAGTATCTACATCCGCAAATTTTGCAAAATATAAAGTATCAAAAACTTGAGATATCGAATCAACAACAATTGTATAGGATTCTGTAAGCGGAGATGTTTGATAAAATCCTGTTGGATTGCTTACTTGAATATTATAAGTGCCGGGTTCATAAATCCAACGGGTAAATTCTCCATCTTCATTAGTTCCCGCATAAATATCTTCATCTAATATTTCTGCAAATAAACCGGGCAATACAATATCGGTATCATCATAAGTTGCATTATCATTTGCATCATAAAATACTTTTCCGGTTAAGGTAACACGATCCATATTTCCGAGTGAATCTGTTTTTAATAATACGGCTATCGGAATTGATGTTAGGGTATCTCTCATATCTCCGCAAAAAATAAAACCATTATCCGATGTTTTTTTTACGGGAAATACTTCATAGCGATTTCCATCTTCCACAATTTTTTGTTGTTCAAAATTCCCTTCCTCATCAAAAAACAAAAGATTGATATTGCCATTGGTAAAAATTGTGCTGTCGTAAATTGGTCCATTCACAGTAACTGCAAATCCGCCATCGTCCATAGGTAATAATTTGCCCAGATAATATTCATAAAACTCAGGAAAATCTTTTTCCCAAAGTATATCGCCTGCGCTGTTTCTTTTTTGTAAATAGAAATTTGTCATATCAGGCCATACCGATTCATAATCTGTCTCAGGTTCTTTTAATAAAAACACATTATCACCGCCGGGCAAAGCAATGATATCATTCACACTGCGATCATCCATTAATACATCATATACTAATTCACCGTCAAGATCCACTTTTATTATATGTGTTTTAAAAACATAAATATCCAAATCATACACCCATAGGTAAATGTGTTGTTGCATATTGGCAAAATAGAAATAACCGTCTTCGGTGGGGTCAACAGTATTGAAACCATAGTTATAAATGGAATCGGAAGGAAGTGTATAACTCCATTCCATTAAACCTGCGCTTGAATATTTTTGCATTTGAACTTCATGAGTAGGACTTGGAGTCATTCCATCTTCTACATGAAATACAACGAATCCATTATCGGGAGTGGAACGCAAAGATTTGTAATCATAATAATCACCGTCGGTTGGATCCAACATTATTTCATCCAGCAAAGTACCTGATGGTGAATACACATCTCTATACACAGAATCATAAAATATTTCAATTTTGGATATTGCATAATTTCCATCGGGACGCTGATATGCATTTGCAAACGAGTAATCTTTCGAAAGTGTGTCCATCCAGATTATATCGCCATTTGCATCTGCTTTTGCAACAAACCCAAAATACGCACCGGGATAATTAGTTCTTCCTGCAAAAAAATATCCATCATCATCAGTTTGAATAATGGTAGTAATCCAGGATGCTTCATCGTCCATAGCCGGAAGCACATCATACGTTTTAATCCAGTTTTGCGCTTGTAAATTGTAAGTAAAAAATGACATCATCAACATGGTGATAATTGTGAGAGAAGTAAATAATTTTTTCATAGTATGTATTTAATAATTATAAATGTAAAAAAAATTGGGAAGGGTTTTCATATTGCAAATAAAAAAACAAACCCTATTTATTTTATTGACAGTTATATGATGTAGGCAGTTATATTAATTGCAGATATAAAAGCAGATTTAAATTTGCTATTTCATTTACTATTCCATTCCTTCTTTGCGCTTCACCAAAAAATAATAATCATTATCCAAAGGCAGATATCCATATTCATAACAGAAATAATAGGTAACTCCTTTTTTGGTGGTGTAGGTGGAAGTGAGATAATGAAAATTAAAACCTCTGTCCATTAATTTTTGTCGTGATGCTTTTGCTGTTTCATCCGGTATCAACTCTGCAATAATTCTTCTGTTCTTTCGCAGTATATTATTGATGTTGCGCATCATCGAATTATCGGTTTTTAATCGGTTGTTAAATGCATTGCGACACATATCCGAACAAAATTTTTTATCAATTCTGCCTCGAATCGGTTCATCGCATTCAGGACATTTTTTTAGGGGAGAATCCATATGCAGTAAAGTTTTAGGGAATAAATGTACAACTTATTTATCCGTGTACAAACGGGTTCAAACACTTATATCCGAAAGTAAATGGGTAAATACCGAATAACATTTGGAGGCCGCTACAACTTTGCATAGTCAATTATTTCGAAACTAACGACACGACAAAAAATCAAATGGTTAAACAATTTAAAATTTAAAAACATGAACGCTCTACGTAACAAAGTAACACTAATAGGAAACCTCGGAATGGATCCTGAAATCAAAACATTTGATGGCGAAAAAAAATATGCAAAATTCAGCCTTGCAACAAATGAATTTTATAAAAATGCAAAAGGTGAACAGGTTACTGAAACCCAATGGCACAATCTTATCGCCTGGGGTAAACTTGCAGGCACTGCCGAAAAACTTTTGAAAAAAGGAATGGAAGTAGCCATTGAAGGCAAACTGATTAATCGCAATTACACAGATAAAGAAGGTGTGAAACGCTATATCACCGAAGTACAGATAAACGACCTGTTGCTCCTTGGCAAAAAAGCCTGATACATTTTCCTCCTGTTAATCCAAGGCTCTGCATTTGAAAAGATGCAGGGCTTTTTTTATGTGTGTAATTAACAAAGTACACCTACATTTATTTCTACATTTGCAGGCATCCAAAACGATTGCATTGCTGAAAAAAATAATCAAATCATCTTTTATTTTCACCATCGGCAATATGATGCCACTGCTCACCAGCGTGGTTTTATTATTTCCTTACACCACCTATTTGCAACCGGGTTTATATGGTGAACTCGCTTTATATATCGCATTCACTTTATTGGTACAGTACCTCGCCAATTACGGTTTGGATAATTATGTGGGCATTCATCATTATGAATACAAAAAAGATCAGGAGCAACTGAAGAAATTTATAGGAAGTGTTGTAGGTGCATTAATGGTGATTGGTGCCGGACTTACAATTGTTTTTTTGGTGTCGGGTGCATTTATTTTCGATAGTATTTTTAAAGGTGAATTACCATTTTTCCCTTTTGGTTTTATGGCTGTATTAACCGGTGTTTTCAATTCCTTATTTCGCACTTATATCAATTTTTTATTTTACAGAGATAAACCCAAACGACATTTATATTTCAACATTTTCAATTTTGTTGTAACACTGGTATTATGCATTGGCGGATTATTATTATTTCCGGATTCTATTATTGGTCCGATGTGGGGAAGACTGCTTTCTGGCGCACTTATCTTTTTACTTGCAGGTATATTTTTTATTCGTGAATATGGTTTGCATTTCGATACTTCAATGCTGAAAGGATTACATCGCTTTTGTATTCCTGTTGCAGGTTTTTATGTGCTCACCTGGGTGTTGGCATATATCAATAATTATATACTGAATGATTTAGCAACGCTGACGGATGTAGGTATTTATGATTTTGCTTTGAAGTGTGTGTTGCTGATAGAAATAACACAAACAAGTTTAGCGCAAACATTTAATCCAAAGATTTATGATATGTGGTCTGCAACCGGTATGCGCAAAAGTTCGCTGGAAGAAAACAGATATCATAATGTATTTACAATGCTGAGTGTAGTGATGATTGCACTCAGTATTTTATTGTTACCACTTGTAGTTCAGTTGTTGGTGAAGAATGAAAGTTACTACGCCATATTTCAATATCTGCCGGTGCTGTGCATCAGTTTTGTTTTCCGGCCTTTGTATAATGCATTTTATAACTCTGCTATATTTTATAAAAAAACAATTGCGCTTCCACGAGTATTACTCTTTTCGTCCATTCTGCAAATTGTACTTGCAATTATTCTTATAAAACAATTCGACATCTGGGGAGCAGTGTGGAGCTATGCATTAATAAAACCAATTCAAGTCTTATTATTCTGGATGGAATGCCGAAGTATTTTTCAATTTAAATTCAATCCGTATAAGATGATTGTTTTGCCTTTAGGTTATACATTATTGATTGTGCTTTTATTTTTTCTAAACAATAATGCTTCTTATTATTTTAATGGCGCAATTCAATTGCTGGCAGTAGGCATTGTTACATTAGTGATCTTTAGAAAAGAATTACCGAGAGTGAAAACTTTGTTTTTGGGGAAATAGGGAAATGAATTACTTTTGAATTCTAAACCTATAATTATGAAATTCTTTTTTACTGCAATTTTATTTTTGATTTTACCATTTACTCAACTCCTTTCACAATCCAATTATGTAGGCAGTGGCATCGCATTATCGTTTGATGGATCCACTGGAAATTATGCGGATTTGGATGATGTATATAATGATTTAGCTTTTCCACTAACATTTGAAGCTTGGGTGAATCCTGCAGATTATGAATCACCATATTCAGCGGTATTTGCATCCGATAATAATAGCTCAGGAAGTTACTATGGATTTTATATAAGATTTGATAATGCGGGGAAATTGATATTTGAAATTGGAACAGGTTCAGGTGCAGGAGAAACTTCCAGAAATGGCAGAATGACAACAACTGTAGTGTTAACTAATGAGTGGACCCACATTGCTGTAGTTGCAAATTCAGCATCTGATGTTGGTTTTTACTTCAATGGTGTTGAACAACCAACAACATATTCTGATGGTGACGGTTCTGCGAGCTCATTAATACATAATAGTAATCATGCTGCAATTGGCAGACAAACAACACCATTTGATACGCATAATTTTATTGGAGAAATAGATGAAGTTCGGTTATGGGATATAAGTAGAACAGAATCCGAAATTCAAACCAATATGTGTAAGAAATTAAGCGGAGTTGAATCCGGATTAATTGGTTATTGGATTGTAGATGAATCCTATTCTGATTTGAGTTTAATTGATCAATCAAGTACTGGAAATGATGGAACATTATATGGCGATATGGATAGAATAACATCAGGTGCACCTATAGGAAATGAAAGTATTTATGTTTATACAGATTCCTGGACTGGTTTGAGTCTTACATTAAATTCACTGGGTGGTGATAAGCTTAGCATATTGAAGATTGCGAATAATCCACATGGAGTTCATGTATATCGTGTTGATGATTATCCTTACAATACTGATGGCCTTGATGAAGCTTATACACCCTATTATTATGGGGTATTTAGTGCTGATGATTTAACAGATGTTAAGTATGGTTTGATTTATAAATATTCTTTTAGCAATGGTGTAGTTAATGAGTATAATGAAAGCGATGCATTTTTATACGAACGTTTTGATGGGGCAGAAGAGTCATGGTCCAATTTATTTGCTTTGCAAAATTTTTCGGCAAATAAGTTAGTGAAAAAGACAAATGTGAACAGAAAAGAAATAATTTTTGGAATTGATTATCAGCATGGAACTAAGGGATTGGAAGAGCCAGGTACACTGGATTTTTTGAATGTGTATCCAAACCCAACGAGTGATAACATTTACTTAGAATTAAATGATGAAAATGCATTGCCTTATTCATATATACTCTATGATGTAACAGGGAGAATTGTTTATTCAAAAAATGAAGTTTCTAATTTAAAAGAAGGAATTAATGTTCAAAATTTGGCAGATGGTATTTATCTGTTATCTATTCAACATGAAGATCAGTTTTACAATAAAAAAATAATTGTACAAAAATAAATTTGAATCAATTATTTAATTGATCCGGAAACTATTTGTATTAACTCCTTTGCTCTTCTATCAGAAGGCCAATTCTGTTTTATTCTTTCCATTGAACATTGTGAGAGGTTTTGCTTATTACATATTGAAGCTTCTCTTAAAAGTTGAGTGAACATTGCACTGTTTTTTTTCTTTAAAATGAATCCACAATCACCAATTATTTCAGGAATAGAGGCTGCATCTGAGCCGATTGGAATGCATCCACATAACATAGCTTCACCAAGTGTATTTGGAAATCCTTCAATCATTGAAATCTGTAAATAAAATTCATGTGCACTGTAATAATTTTTTAATTCTTCATTTGGTATCCATGGATGAATAGTGATGTTGGAAGATTTTTCAATAGCATTTAATTTCTCACCTCTACCAATAATGGTAAAAGAAAATTCGGGTAATTGTTTTGCTGCTTCAATAATTAAATCCAATCCTTTTCTGTAAAAAGTAGAACCTTCTGAATTGCTTACAACTGTTAAAAATGAATTGGGATTACGATTAATTCCAGTATAGTAAAATCGTTCGGCATTAAATCCGTAATTCAATTCTGTGAATGGTTGATTGGCAAATGGGCAAAAATATCTGTAGCCTTGTTTTGGAAAATCTTTATCGTCATAAGTGTAATTACTCAACACCATACTTTTATGCACAGGTGCTAAATGTGTTGCCATTTTATATGACCAACTCGTGAAAAGTCCTAAGAGTTTTTTATTAAAATTTCCATAGTGAATACTTGGAAATGAATAGCATTCTGTACCGCATAAAATCATCAAGGTCGGTACACTAAATATTTTTCCGAAGAGTGTAGGAAGAAAGGACACATATCCCGCAAAATCGCAAACAATCACTTTGGTATTTCGAATTTGCCAGACTAAAAAGAAAAATTGTTTGATAAAAGAAATAGGTGTAAATATTTTTGAAGAGGGACCAAATTCAAATGATTTAACATCGAACTGTTTTTCTAAAATCTCTTTATCAATTTGTATGAAAGTGAAAAGCTTGGGATAAAAAAACAATACTTTTTTTTGTTTATTATCCATCATTTACATCCTCCCCATTTCTTTTTCATCAATCAATTTATACAACACCGGTTTAGAAGGTGCGGCATCCAGTTCGAAGGATGCTATTTGCAGATTTAATAAATATAATCCATCGGGAATTTTGTTGGGTACATAAATTAATTCTGTAATAGTGCTGTGTAGTCTGGGTGCTTCGGGATATTGAAAAAATGCACGATGTGCAAGTAATTTACCGCCATCATCTTCACGATCTATGGAAGGAAGATCAGTTAGAAAATGTTGAATATTATTTTCTGCTGCCCATTGAAATAATGCCGGTTCAAAGTAAGTTGGATTTGTTCCTGAATATTGTTTTTGCAATTTATCTTTTTTGTTTGGCAATGTTCTAACTATTAATGCTTCGGGGATAATTTTTATTTTATCTATTACACTTGTTGCCGAAATAATACTATCACCGTTTTTAGCAATTTCAGGATGCACACTAATTAATAATGCAAGAAAATGAAATTGAATTAATGCTTTATTAATAGTGATATTTAAATTTGAAATATGTGCTACACACTCGGTATGTGTTCCATTGCCATGCGGATTTAATTCTACATTTTTATAATTCACCGAACCACCTTGATTAATATCGCCGATAAAATTTCCCATTACAACCGGTGTCGCATTAAATGGTGGCGCATAGTAGCAATTAATCTGATTTTTATCAGTGTGTAACGGCGTAGAAATATCTAATGGATGTTCCATGTCGAAACGATAACCTTTAAACAGAAATTCCATGTGGCAAATATAGCGAAGTGTTGCGGCCTGTTTGCTCTTTGTAATTTGGTAACTTTGCCGTTCACATGTCGAAATCAGTAGCATTTTATACATTAGGTTGTAAACTCAATTACTCTGAATCTTCTGCCATAAACAGACAGATGCAGGAGTCGGGTTTTGATACTGTGCCGTTTCAAAATGGTGCGGATGTGTATGTAATTAATACATGTTCGGTTACCGAGAATGCGGATAATAAATGTCGGAAAATTGTGAAGCAGGCATTAAAGTTTTCACCCAATGCATTTATAGTTGTTATCGGTTGCTATGCGCAATTGAAACCGGAAGAAATAGCAAATATTCCCGGAGTAGATATCGTGTTGGGAGCGGCAGAAAAATTTAATCTGGTAGCACATCTTCAGGATATTACAAAGCGTGAAAAAGGAAAAGCAATTGCAACAGATATTGATGCGGTTACCGCATTCAAATCTGCATATTCTATTGGCGATCGCACCCGCACATTTTTAAAAGTACAGGATGGTTGCGATTACACTTGTGCCTTCTGTACTATTCCACTTGCAAGAGGTAAAAGCAGAAGTGATACCATTGCACACATAATAAATGCTGCAAATGAAATTGCTGTTTCGGGTGTGAAAGAAGTGGTGTTAACAGGAGTAAATATCGGCGACTTCGGAAAGGTTGATGGTGTTGAAAAAAACGATAGAGAAAATTTTTATCAGTTAGTACAAGCTCTTGAAAAAGTGGAGGGCATCGAGCGATTTAGAATATCTTCCATTGAACCTAATCTGTTGCAAAAAGAAATTATTACTTGCGTTGCAAATTCAAAAAAGTTTGTTCCGCATTTTCATATTCCATTGCAATCGGGAAGCGATACAATTTTAAAAAGAATGCGTCGCCGTTACCTCAGCAATTTATATGAAGAGCGGTTAGATACAATTAAATCTCTGATGCCGGATTGCTGTATTGGTGTGGATGTAATAACCGGTTTTCCGGGGGAAACAGATGCGGAGTTTTTAGAAACATATAATTTTTTAAACAAGCTCGATATATCCTATTTACATGTGTTTACTTATTCGGAAAGACCAAATACTGCTGCAATTACTATGGATGGAATTGTGCCCAAAAAAGTAAGAGATGAGCGCACGCAACAATTAATAAATCTGAGTATAAAAAAGCGCAGATATTTTTATGAGCAATTTGTTGGAACCACAAGATCAGTATTGTTTGAAGCCGAATCAAATGGCGATATCATGTTTGGTTTTACAGATAATTATATTCGGGTGAAAACACAATACGATCCGATGTTGGTGAATGAAGTTTGCCAAGCAGAATTATTACAAATAGATTCCGATGGCGATATGTGGTGTAATCCACTTCCCGAAAATTTAAATCACACTACAACAATTCAGAAAAATAAATTATATACTGCATGATTCTTCTCAGAGCGTTTGCCACCATTTCAGAATTAATAAATTATTTATTCGGCACACATTTAAAGTTGCCGATTTTTTCTTTTGGATTTTTTGTAGCAATGGCATTTTTAGTTGCTGCTTATGTATTAACCCGTGAATTGCAACGCAAAGAAAAATTGGGATTATTAAAACCTCAAAAAGTAAAAATTACTGTTGGCGAGCCACCCAAAACAATGGATATTGCGTGGAATGTAATTCTGGGTTTTATATTGGGATATAAATTGGGTGCGGTTGTTTTAGATTACAATACTTTCGTAGATAATCCCCAAGCATTTATGTTTTCCGGTTCGGGAAATATTATCGGTGGAATTATAGGCGCAGGGCTGTTGGGATATTTAAAATATTACGAACAGAAAAAACAACAACTGCCAAAACCCGAACAAAAAATAGTGGATGTATATCCGCATCAGCGAGTTGGCGACATCACTATAATTGCAGCAGTAAGTGGAATACTTGGAGCTAAAATATTTTCAAACTTTGAAGAACCCGGTGGTTGGGAACAATTTATTAAAGACCCGATGGGAAATTTTTTCAGCGGACTTACAATTTATGGAGGATTAATACTTGGTGCAGCTTCTGTAATTTATTATGCAGTACGAAAAAAAATAAATGTATTACATCTTGGTGATGCAATTGCACCCGCAATAATTCTTGCTTATGGTATCGGCAGAATTGGTTGTCAAACTGCCGGCGATGGTGATTGGGGAATTTATAATAGCGCTTATATTTCAAATCCGGATGGTTCAATAAAAGTTGCGGCGGCAGGTGAATTTGATTCTGTATTAGACTCCCACAAAAATTATTTCTTATATGAATTTGAAAACATAGGTCAGGTTCCTTCAAAATCATTTAAAGCTCCCGGATTTTTACCCCGATGGACTGTAGCTCAAAATTATGCGCACAATGTAAATGAGGATGGAATTCCTATCGAAGGTTGTGAAGGTGAATGGTGTGCGATGTTGCCGATTGCCGTTTTTCCAACACCGATGTATGAAACCATAATGGCGGTTGCTATTTTCTTATTGCTGATGTTTTTGCGCAGCCGATGGACAACACCGGGTTTGATATTGGCATTTTATGTTGTGATGACCGGCGTAGAAAGATTTTTTATTGAAAAAATTCGGGTAAATAATGTGATGGAGTTTATGGGTATTAGAGCAACTCAAGCAGAATTTATTTCTGTAGCATTTATTTTTTTCGGATTAGCATTTATGTGGGTTTTATACTATAGAAATAAAAAAGCAACTGTTTAATAGGCTGCTATTTACAGCAGCAGTAATATTTAAGTCATAAAGGCTTTAGCAAAGCATTGCAATACAGTCCTTTCTTCTTAAATTTTTGTAAGTTTGAAATTCAATTAAAAAATATTAAATAGAGAAGTTTCATGTACTTATTTAAGTCTGAGAGTATTTTAAGGGTTATCGCTATAATCATAATTTTTGGTTTTAGCTTAAAACTTCAAGCACAGATTGAAGCAGACGATTCACCCACTGCAGAAGAACTTGCCGCAATATTAGTAGGCGCAGGAGTTACAATTAGTGGAGCCGAGCTTACATGTTTTACCGGAGGTTCCGGCTCTTTTGCATGTATTGATTGCAGTTTAGGAATTGATTCAGGAATTGTTCTCACATCTGGAGGAGCAACAATAATAGAAGGACCAAATAATACTGGAAGTGCTACCGGACCAGGAACAGGACCCGGCGATGATGATCTTGAAGATTTAGTACCAGGATTTACTTCCAATGATGCTTGTGTTTTAGAGTTTGATATGGTTGTAACTTCTGACTCTATAAAATTTGAATATGTGTTTGGCTCAGAAGAATATCTTGAATTTGTGGGTTCCAGTTATAATGATGTATTCGGATTTTTTATAAGTGGCCCCGGTATTACAGGCTTAGAAAATATTGCATTAATTCCCGGAACTACCACAGCCGTTTCTATCAATAATGTTAATTCCACCAGTTATTCTGAATACTATGTAGATAATGGTGATGGTTATACTTCACCGTATGATTCCGATGATTATTATGTTCAATATGATGGTTTAACCACTGTATTAACAGCAGTTGCCGGTGTAATTCCTTGCGAAACATATCATCTGAAACTAGCGATAAGTGATATGGGAGATGGCGCACTTGATTCCGGCGTTTTTATTAAGGCTGGTAGTTTATCAAGCCCCGGAATAGTTGTAGATGTGGAGCCTGAAATTGAAGGTTATCCCTACTTAATTGAAGGATGTGTAAACGGTTCTTTCAATGTAAATCTTTCATTTGCACCAATAGATACTTTCGTTACTTATTTTGTGGTTAGCGGAACTGCAACACCCGGTGTTGACTATACTGCTCTTCCGGATAGTATTGTTTTTTTACCCGGAGAAACTATGGCTTCTTTTCCAATAATAGTTTCTGATGATGGAATTACTGAAGGTGGTGAAACTATAATTGTGGCTCTTGAATTTGGTTGCTCTGCAGATCTTTCAGATTCTATTGTAGTATTTATTTATGATGATATTCCTTTAGAAGCCTCACCTGCTGATACTACTATTTGTAATGGAACAAGTGTAACACTCACAGCCTCTGGCGGTCTGGGATATGAATGGTCACCTCCGGCAACGCTTAGTGATCCGGATAGTGCTTCCACTATTGCAACTCCTGTTGGTTCTACAGTATATACAGTTTATACGCAGGTGGGAACTTGCGAAAAAGAAATTGAAGTGCCGGTAGATGTTTCTCCCGGACCAACAATTACAACCAGTGGAGATGATGAGATTTGTATTGGTGATGAAATAACAATTACTGCCGCAGGTGGTGTTGCTTATGTATGGACACCAACAACTACTTTAAGCAATCCGAATATTGCAAACCCAACTGCAGATCCAATCACTACGACTATTTATACTGTAATTGTTACTGATCCTTTTGGATGTACGAATGATGCTGATCTTACAATCACTGTAAATCCATTGCCAACAGTTTTGGCAGGGCCTGATACTTTGGTTTGTTATGGAGAACCTGTGCAGTTATTTGCAAACGGCGGAGTGAGTTATGTGTGGAATCCTTCAGATAATATTAATAATCCAAATATTGCTAATGCCGTGATTACGGTGTTTGAAACAAGTGAGTTAACAGTTACTGCTACGGATGCAAACGGATGTATTAATACGGCAGAGGTATTAGTTGAATTAGATCCGGTGCCTGTGGCATTTGCAGGTTATGATACAATTATTTATTTGGGTGAGACAGCATTCTTAAATGGAATTGGCGGAGGTGATTTTTCATGGTCGCCGGAAGATCCACTATCAAATCCTAATTCTTTGAATACACTTGCCACACCAAATGAAACTACAGCATTTGTACTTTCTGTACTTTCTGAAGCAGGATGTTTTTCAAGTGATACTGTTATTGTATATGTTACCGATAAACCACTAGTTGTTTTCCCGAATGCATTCTCACCAAATGGTGATGGCTTCAATGATTTTTATTCTGCTTTCAGCAGAGGTGATGTAGCACAATTTGAATTTAGTATTTACAATCGCTGGGGAGAAATACTTTATACTACAAGTGACCCCGACGCTTTGGGAGCAACTCAAGGTCGTGGTTGGGATGGTAAATTAAATGGTGATGAACAGCCTTTGGGCTCTTATGTATATTTAATGACTTTAACAGATTTGGTAGGTAAAGGCTATACATATAGCGGAGCTTTTACTTTAGTGAGATAAGATAACTGTATTTAAAACGGATATTATGAAAGCAATTTTGCAATTACAGATGAAACATATTTCTTTACTGAAAATAATTTTTGTTTTTAGTATTGGGTTTGTTCTTTGCTTTCATAGCTCTATTCTTCAAGCTCAAATTGAAATAGATGATACGCCAACACCTGAAGAGCTTGCTGCCTTATTAGTTGGTGCTGGTGTAACAATCAGTGGAGTTGAATTCACTTGTGTTAGTGATGGCGCAGGTTCGTTTGAATGTGTGGATTGTAGTTTAGGAATGGATGCTGGAATTCTTCTTACTTCAGGTAGTGCTTCAATGGTGGAAGGGCCAAATAATTCAGGAAGCATGACAGGTCCAGGAACAGGTCCCGGAGATTCAGATTTGGAAGACTTAGTTCCGGGATATACTTCCAATGATGCATGTGTTTTAGAATTTGATGTAACAGTAACTTCCGATTCAATAAAATTTGAATATGTGTTTGGCTCTGAAGAATATCTTGAATATGTAGGATCCTCTTTCAATGATGCATTTGGATTCTTTATAAGTGGACCTGGTATTGTGGGTACTCAAAATATTGCATTAATTCCCGGGACAACTATTCCGGTTTCAATAAATAATGTGAACTCTACCAGCTATGAAGAATTTTATGTAGAAAATGGTACTGGTTTTACTTCGCCATACTCTACTGATGATTTTTATATTCAATATGATGGATTTACAACAGTGCTAACTGCCGCAGCGCATGTTACTCCATGTGAAACCTATCATCTTAAACTTGCTGTAAGTGATATGGGTGATGGCGCACTGGATTCCGGGGTGTTTATTCGTGCAGGTAGTTTAAGTAGCACCGGTGTTACTATTGGATATGATTATGATATTGATGGTTATCCTGAATTAATTGAAGGATGTAATCATGGGCAACTTACATTTAGTCTTGCGTCTCCAACACTGGATACTTTAATTGTAAATCTTGAAATTACAGGTACAGCAACAAATGGTGTTGATTATTCTACAATGCCGGAAATAGTAATTTTCTATCCTGGGGATTCAATAATTATTGTTCCTATCGAAGTGTATTTAGATGGAATAACCGAAGGCCTTGAATTTATTTCTATAACTGGTGAATTAGCTTGCGCAATTAGCTCCGGCGATTCTATTCTCATTTATATGAATGACTATTTCCCATTAGATGCTTGGCCGGAAGAAACAACCGTGTGTCCCGGCGTCCCTGTCGAATTATATGCAACAGGTGCAAATGTTACTTTCTGGTCGCCTGCCGAAGCCTTTGATTACTTTGAAGGAGATACAGTAATAGCCACTGTATTTGACACTACTTATATAGTTGCAACAGGTGTATTTTTTGGTTGTGTGGCAACAGATACTGTGGTAATTTATACACCGATACCTGTGGCAAATGCGGGATTAGATCAGATAATTTATTATGGCTCATCCACCACTTTAAATGCCAGCGGCGGAGTAACATATACTTGGGAACCTACTATTGGATTAAGCGATGCTAATATTTCAAATCCAAAAGCGAATCCTGAAGAAACAACTACATATACTGTAACTGTGATAAATGAATTTGGATGTATAGATTCAGATTCAATGACAGTTGTAGTATTATTTGAAGAACTCGTAAATATTCCAAATGCATTTTCACCAAACGGAGATGGAATGAATGAGACCGTAAAGGCTATTCCAATACGGGATATGGATATGATTTCTTTTGAAATTTATGATAGGTGGGGTACTTTAGTATTCACCGGAACAAACTTTTCTGATGCCTGGGATGGTACTTATTTAGGCAAAGAACAGGAAGTTGGTTCTTACATTTATATATTTGTGGGGATTGACGAAAAGAACAATCAATTTAAATTAACAGGAACAATTACTTTACTTAGATAAAAATCGATTACATGGCAAACTTCAACAAATTTTTAGTAGCAATTTTTGTGATGGGGTCGCTTGCAGCATCTGCACAGGACATCCATTTTTCGCAGTTTAATGCTGCACCGTTACAATTGAATCCGGCACTTACCGGAAACTATGCATGCGACTGGCGAGCAGGCGCAAACTATCGCAACCAATGGGGTAGCATACCGGCCAAATACGAAACCTTTTCCGTATTTGCAGATGCCCCTGTTATAAAAGGCATCAGAGGTACTGATAACTTAGCGGTCGGAATTTATATTTATAACGATGTGTCCGGTGATGGAAATCTTTCCAACTTATCGGTTTTAGCTTCCACTGCTTACCATATGCAATTGGGGACTAACCAATATTTATCCGGCGGATTGCAAGTTGGTTTTTCTCAGAAGAAATTAGACTGGGCGAATCTTCAATTTGGTAATCAATTCGATGGTACTTCTTTTAATACAGCCATTCCAAACTTCGAACCTTATCAAGGTGATAACATCAATAATATTGATTTGAATTTTGGTTTAGTTTATAAAGGAAGATTCTCTGAATCGTTTGCAATGGAAGTTGGCGCTGCAGCAAATCACCTGACTTCTCCAACAGAAACTTTTTTAGATGATCAGGGAAATAGTTTAGGAACCAGAATGATTCTTCATGGTAAATTCACTGTGAACTTAGATAAGAATTTAGCATTGATTCCAGGCGTGATGTATCAAGGTCAAAGTGGTGCAACAGAAATGTTGTTTGGTGCTGAGATCGGATACTTTATGCGCAATCCTAATTTCCCTGCCACTATTTATGCAGGAGCTTATTTGAGAAATGGTGATGCACTGATTCCGATGGTAGCAATAGATTATAAAAACTTTAAATTCGGATTTAGTTATGATGTAAATACTTCCGGTTTAGATGTAGCTACAAATGGTAGTGGTGGATTTGAAGTATCACTTGTTTACACCGGTTGTATTCTTCCTGTGTTACCTGAAAATTATATTTTACCTTGCCCAAGATATTAATAGGATAATTTGAAAATAGAGAAATAAAATTTATGAAAAAGATATTAATGATTTGTATTTCAATGGTGATGATGATGCAATTAGTTTCTGCACAATCCAGTGGAGATGATAAGCCAAAGAAATCTAAAATAAAAGTGAATCGTGAAGTAATGCTTGCCGATGAATTATTGAAATCGGGCAGTTACTACAATGCAATAGATATTTATTTGCAGGAATATAATAAGAATGCAGATAATTATGTAGGCTATCAACTTGCAACTACTTATTACAAAGCCAGAGATTACGAAAACTCTGAAACATGGTTTAAGAAAATGTGGGATAAAGCTCCCACAGATTATCCGCAAACACAATATTATTATGCATTGAGTTTGAAGATGAATGGCAAATATGATGCTGCCTCTGCTGAATTCAAAGCATTTAATAAAACAAGAATGCGTGGTCAGGAAGCTGCGTATTACAAACGTCTTGCAAAAAATGAACAAAAAGGTTGTGACCTTGCTCTATTATTACAAGCCGATCCGGTGGATGTAGAAATTACACACTTGAATAAAAATGTAAATAATAACTACACCGATTTCTCACCTAAATATGATCCTACAAATACAAATCTTATTTATGGATCTTTAGTAAGTGAAGAAATAATTGATTTAGGGAGCAGTAAAAAAGTAGAATTAAAATCAAGAATTTTTGAAGCGAAACCACAAGGCGAAGGTTGGGCTAAAGCACAACAATTAGCGGGTGCTATAAATGAAACCACCGCTCATACTGGAAATGGAGCTTACTCACCCGATGGTAAAAGATTTTATTACACAGAATGTAATCCGAATGATTCTTTACAAATGGTTTGTAAAATCTATATGAGTGAATTCCGTAATAATGAATGGACAAAAGGAAAAGAGCTTACTGATATAAATGCATCAGGTACAAAATATACAACCACACATCCAGCAGTTGGATTATATAAAGGCAAAGAGCTGTTATATTTTTCATCCAATCGTGAAGGTGCAGTTGGCGGAATGGATATTTGGTATTCCGAAATAAGAAATAACGGAGCAGACTATACCGTACCTCAAAACTGTGGTAGAAAAATAAATACAGCAGGTGATGAAATCACACCTTTTTATAGTGTGAAGGAAGATAAATTTTATTTCAGTTCTAACGGACAAATAAATGTGGGAGGTCAGGATATTTATAAAGCAGATGGTGGATTAAAGAGCTTTAAAAATGTTGCCAACCTCGGCTTTCCAATCAATTCATCAGTAGATGATTTTTATTATTCATTAGATACAAAAAGAGCTCGTACTGGTTTCTTAGTTTCAAATCGTAAAGGCGGTTATTCTGTGAAGAGCGAAACTTGTTGCGATGATATTTATCAGTTTGAATATATCATTCCACCGTTGTTTACAATTATGGGTCGTGTACTTTCTGCAAAAGATAGTTCTGTTATTGATGGTGCTGCGGTTACCTTACTTGCTAATTCTGCTAAGGTAGATTCAGCTTCCAGTCAAACAACAAAAATGTTTGAATTCTATCGTGGTACTGAATATGCAAAATATCGTGTTACTGCAATTAAAGATGGTTACTATAAAGGTGAAGCTACAACAACTACTGTTGGGATGATAGATGATGATACATTATATGTAGACATTATGATTGAACCAATTCCAATAAAAAAGGAAATTGAAGTAAAAAATATTTATTACGAATTGGATAAGGCAGAATTGCGTCCGGAGTCATTTGCTTCATTAGATTCTTTGTTAACTGTAATGGTAGAAAATCCTGCGATTATTGCAGAGATTGGTTCACATACAGATAGCCGTGGTAGTGATAGTTATAACCTTGACTTATCACAACGCCGTGCGCAATCCGTTGTTGATTATTTAATTAATAAAGGAGTTGAACCAACAAGATTAGTTGCTAAAGGTTATGGTGAAACTAAGTTGAAAAACAAATGTTCGAATGGTGCAAAATGTTCTGAGGAAGAACATGCGATTAACAGACGTACTGAGTTTACAATTATCGGTGAGATTCCAAATACAAACATCACTTATAATCAAGCTGAGATAGATGCAATGAAAGCATTAGAAAGAGAGAAGCAACAACAAGAAGATCAGAACAGACAAAATCAATTGGATCAATTACAACAGCTGGATGATGAGGGTGGATCTGATGATGGCGGTGGTGATACCGGAGATTTGGGAAATGAAGAAAAGAAAACTACTACGACTACAACAACAACAACTACAACTGCGGGAGTAGCTGCTGCTGCTTTGGATAATACAATTTCTAAGAAAGGAAATATGTATGAAGGAAATGCAATGGTGAATGGCGTAGAACAAACTAAATATATTTTGAATCCTAATCCAACACTTAAAGTAGCAATGGTGAGCGATGAATTCTTTTTATTGCTGAAAGCTGCAGGTACTGTTTCAGATGCAGATTTTATAAATGATAAACCTACCACATTAAGTGATGGATCAACCGTGAAGGGAGATGTATTTAAAATGAAAAATCTTCAGTTAGGTGAAGTGATGTTGAAAGATGTAGAAACAAAAATCAACACTACTACACCTCAATCATTAATTGTTGGATTGAAAATAGTGGAAGCAGGTGGTTGCTCCTTCGATGCAAAAAACATGAAATACAAGTGTAAATAATTACAATTAAAATTTAAGAAAGTAGCTACAGGAAACTGTGGCTATTTTTATTTTACAAAGGATTTTTCTTTTAAAGTAGAGTAAGGGATTTAAATTAAACTTCATTTGACTCATCTCGTATCTTCCATTAAGAGGGAAGACATTTTTGCAGTTGTTCTATCAGATGCAGATGTAATAATAAATGCTTTCTTTCTTTTTAAAATAAGATCAAATAAATATCAATGTAGCACTAACTTCAAAAGAAAGAAGATTTATCACTCTCCTTTTTAAGTTTACCTACCGCAGGCAGGGGAGAGTAAGGAGAGGGTCAAAATCATTCAAAGTATATTTTACTTATTTGACTTCATAATTGCAACTCCAAGAAATAGCCATCCAGTAATTAATAATGCTCCACCGATAGGAGTTATCGCTCCCAGCCAACGCATATAATTTCCTGCCCATAGTTCAGAAGTAGAAAGTGCATACAGTGAGCCACTAAAAATTATAACGCCAGTGAAAAAACATAATGCAGCATATCTAAATTGTTTTGCAAAATTTTTAGCTGCAAGTAATCCTGTTATGCATAATGCAAGTGCATGATACATTTGATATCGCACTGCTGTTTCAAAAACATTCAGATGTTCTGCTGCAATACGATCTCCAAGTGAATGTGTTCCGAAGGCGCCTGCAATTACGCCTGTTCCACCAAGAACAACTCCTGCAATTAATATTGATTTTATCTGCTTCATATTATGTACATGCACTTTTTAGTTTGTGAATTAACCCACCTCCGTAAAGGATACCTTTGCAAAGATATTCTAACATGCATAACAAACGTTTGATTTTTTGGATTGTAATTGTGCTGGCTGCTTTAGCTGCCAGTTGGTATTTTTTTATGCGGCCGGGTGGAATTAAATCCGAACCCATTGATGCCATTTCTTCAAATGCTTTGATTGTAATTGATGCAAAGAATTTGGCAGCAATTGAAAACAATTTTTTTTCTGCTCCGCAATGGAATGATTTGCGTTCGATTAAATTATTAAATGATCTGGAAGTAGGAACACAATTATTAAATAATTTTTCTGATACAGATCCTGATTTAAAAAATGCATTGGCAACAGGAAAAATTGTTGCATCTGCAGTAACCGTGAATGCAGGAAATGCAGAATATATTTTTGCTTGTAAAACTTCTGGCTACCGTTTAAAAAAACTTACTTGGACACTTGATGATAACACTGCAGAGGTGCAATCTTACAGCAGTAATAAAGAATTGGTGTATTCCTATAAAATTCCGGGAATAAAAGTTAGTTGTGCAATGGTGGGGAATATATTTTTATTCAGTACATCAGCAGTATTAGTGGAAAGTGCGATATCACAAATAAAGTCATCCACTGGATTAAATACAGATATTGCTTTTAAAAATATTTATAATCAAAGTATAAAAGATACAATTCCGAATGTATTTATAAACTTAGAACAATTGAGTTTTTATGCAGGTAGTTTTTTGAAAAAAGATTATTATAAAGCATCACAACAATTGGCAGGGTTTACTTCGTGGATTTCTTTGGATTTAAAATTTTCAGAATCTGGAATTGGAATAAGTGGCTATGCAAGTTCATCAAAAATAAATGCTGTTTTGTCAGGATATACAAATGCTGAATTTAATTTTGATGATGTCGATAATTTTTTAATTAGAAATACCGCATTTGCTTTTCAGGGAAATTCTGCTTTGGGAATTTTCGAAAATAGGAAGAATACAAGTAGCAATATAAAAAGTGATTGGGGTACTTGGTTAGGTACAAGTTTTACCTATGCGATTTCGCAACCGTATGATGCATCACTCAATAATAAATCCTATATTATTATGCAGGTGATTGATGAAGACCTTGCGTTGAAAAGTCTTTCTATTTTATCAGAAAATTCTTCGAGCAATTATAATCAATATGTTATTTATACAATACCTAAGACTGAAATTATGCACGCTATTTCGGGTTTTGGTAAAGGGCCTGAAACTGTATATGCATCGGTAGTTCAAGGATATATTTTAGTTTCTACATCCATAAATCAATTGATGAATGTGATAGATGCGTATGTGAATCAACAAACATTAAAACAGGATAAGGATTATGAGAATTTGAAATCGCAGGTAGCAAGTAATTGTAATTACAGTGTGTATTTAAATCCTGCCTTAATGAGTGCTTTAGTACAAAATACTTTTGCGAGTGATTCGGCGAATGCATTTCCATTTCAAAAATACAATGGCTTATTGATGCGCTTCTCTGCAACAAAAAATATGCATATCGTAAGTGGCGATATTCTGTATGCATCCAAAGCAAAACAGCAAAGTGGTATCGCATGGAAAACACAAATTGACAACCCGATATTGAATGGACCTTATACTGTATTCAATCATATTTCTGGTAAAGAAAATATCTTTTTACAAGACACGGCTTTGCAAGTGTATCTTATTTCTCCGGATGGAAGTATTGAATGGAAACGCAAATTGAATGCGCCACTTACAGATAAACTATACACGATTGATTTTTATAAAAATGGTAAAAAACAAATTCTGTTTGCGGCGGCTGATGGCATACACATGTTGGATATGTTAGGAAGAGATGTGGAAGGATTTCCGATAAGTGTAACCACAGAAGTTACTTCGCCATTATCTCTAATTGATTACGATGGCAAAGGTGATTACCGTATGTTTATTGGATGCCAAAATGGAAATATTTACGGCTATTATAAGGATGGAAAACCATTGCCGGGATGGAGTCCTTTAAAAAAATCAGGAGTAATTACTAATGAATTTTCGTATGTATTTAGCAATCAAAAAGATTATATTTTGTATTCAAATGCGGAAGGAATAATTAATTTGAAAAATAGAAAGGGTGAGAACAGAATTAAAAGTGTGAAAAACGATTTTGCATTAATCACTGCATTAATTCCGGATGATACAAAAAATACAAATCAACTTATAGCAATAGATAAACAATACAAACTTTTGCAAATAACATTAGATGGAAAAATTACATCAAATAGTATCAGTAATGAAACAAAGGATGCTACTTTATTGGATATAAATAGGGATAATAAAACAGATTTGATTTATTTAACTTCAACAGCATTAGTTGCAGAATCAATTGATAAAAAACCATTATGGAGTTTTCCTATTGATAACACTGATGAATATAAAATTTATACCTACTCCAATAGTAAAAATGCATACATCGGAATTATAAATCCGCAGTTACAAAAATTCTTCTTAATACAATCCGATGGCACATTAACAAATAGTTTTCCTGTTGAAGCATCAGGTGATTTTATTGTAATTGAAAAAGGTAACCTGTTTGTTTCTTCCAATGGAAATTTTGTGGTGGCTTATAATATTCAATAAGCAACACTATTTTTGTTGCAAATAAAAATTTGCATGTCGGCAGAAATAATCAACAATAAGTTTAAAGGACAAACTGCATTTTATAAAGGGAAAGTGCGGGATGTATATACTATTCAGGATACATATTTGGTAATGATAGCCAGCGATAGAATTTCTGCATTTGATGTGGTGTTGCCAAAACCAATTCCTTATAAAGGGCAAGTATTAAATCAGATAGCCGCTTATTTTTTAAATGCGACAAAAAATGAAATACCTAATTGGTTACTCAGCACTCCAGACCCACGAGTTTCAATCGGAATAAAATGTGAACCCTATAAAGTAGAGATGGTGATTAGAGGTTATTTAAGTGGCCATGCATGGCGTGAATATAAAAGTGGGAAGCGGATTATTTGTGGCGTTGCAATGCCGGAAAATATGCAGGAGAATGATGCATTTCCTGAGCTAATAATTACACCTACCACTAAAGCATCAGAAGGGCATGATGAGGATATTTCAAGAGAAGAAATAATTGCAACGCTATTAGTAAGTGAGGAAGAATACAAAGTGTTAGAAGAATACACCAGAAAATTATTTGCAATAGGTTCACACATGGCAAATGAGCGTGGACTTATTTTAGTGGATACAAAATATGAGTTTGGAAAATCCGATGATCGCATTTTATTGATGGATGAAATTCATACACCAGACTCTTCCAGATATTTTTATAAAGAAGGTTATGCTGAACGACAAAAAAATGGAGAACCACAAAAACAATTATCAAAAGAGTTTGTAAGAGAATGGCTGATAGAAAATAATTTTATGGGAAAAGAAGGTCAAACAGTTCCGGAAATGACTGAAAGTATTGTTCAGAATATCAGCGAACGATATATTGAATTATTTGAATTGGTAACAGGAAATACATTTGTGCCTTCTGAAAATACAAATGAAGATGTGGAGGAAAATATTAATGCAGCGATTGAAAAGTTGAAGGGGGGGGCCCCCCCCCCTTTTTTTTTTTTTTTTTTTTTTTTTCCCGCCCCCCCCCCCCCCCCCCCCGGGTTGGGCCCCCCCCCTTTTCTCCCTTTTAATTTTTTGGAAAATTTTTTTTTTTTTAAAGTGGAAAAGGCCCCCCGCCCCCCCGGGGCGCCCCGCACAAAGTCCTATCAATCTCCTAAATCACTGAAATCAAAATTATTTAGAAAAGAAGTATCAAATTTTCCTGCTCTGAATCTTTCATCACGCATTAATTTTTTATGGAAAGGAATTGTTGTTTTAATTCCTTCTACAATAAATTCATCTAAAGCCCGCTGCATTTTTAAAATTACTTCATCACGAGTTCTCGCTTTGCAAATCAATTTCGCAATCATGCTATCATAATACGGCGGAATTGTATAACCGGCATACACGGCAGTATCCACTCGCACACCATGACCTTTAGGAGAATGAAAATTTATAATTTTTCCCGGACAAGGCATAAAACCTTTTGAAGGATCTTCAGCATTTATTCTGCACTCCATTGCATGCAATAATGGATAATAATTTTTACCAGATATTTTTTCACCGGCGGCAATTTTTATTTGCTCTTTAATAAGATCGTAATCCACTACTTCTTCCGTAACCGGATGTTCCACTTGAATACGAGTATTCATTTCCATGAAGTAGAAATTGCGGTGCTTATCCACTAAAAATTCAATAGTACCTACGCCTTCATACTGAATACTTTCTGCTGCTCTCACTGCAATATCTCCCATTTGTTCTCGCATTGCTTCATCCACAAATGGTGAAGGGCTTTCCTCTACTAATTTTTGATGTCTGCGTTGTATAGAACAATCTCTTTCACTGAGATGGCAAGCATTTCCAAATTGATCACCGGCCACTTGTATTTCAATATGTCGGGGTTCTTCCACAAATTTCTCCATGTACAACGCATCATTGCTGAAAGAAGCTTTTGATTCAGCACTTGCAGATGCGTATGCATTTTCTATTTCACTCTCTTTCCAAACAATGCGCATTCCTTTTCCACCACCACCAGCAGTTGCTTTTAATATTACAGGATACCCGATTTTTTTTGCTTGTTTTTTTGCATCACTTACACTGTCCAACAAACCTGCACTTCCGGGAACTACAGGAACACCTGCTTTGCGCATGGTTTCCTTAGCAGTAATCTTATCGCCCATCACTTGAATATGTTCCGGTTGTGGACCAATAAATTTTATACCGTATTGCTTACATATTTCAGCAAATCCCTGATTCTCACTTAAAAACCCATAGCCGGGATGAATGGCATCAGCGTTTGTAATTTCAGCAGCAGCCATAATGTTTGGAATGCTTAAATAACTATCCTTACTGGGAGGTGGTCCGATACACACCGCTTCATCAGCAAATCGCACGGGTAAACTTTCTTTATCGGCAGTTGAATACACAGCAACCGTTTTTACACCCATTTCTTTTGCAGTACGAATAATGCGCAAGGCAATTTCTCCACGGTTTGCTATCAGAATTTTTTTAAACATTTATATGCGTTTAATTATTCGGGTAAAAATGAGAATAATTAATTCCGGGTTCTCGGAAAATTATTTGGTATCAATTAGAAAAAGTGGTTGATCATATTCAACCGGAGTGGCATCATCCACTAATATTTTTACGATAGTGCCGCTATACTCTGATTCGATTTCATTAAACAATTTCATCGCTTCAATAATACAAAGTACGCTTCCCACATTTACATTATCACCCACATTGATAAACACTTCTTTATCCGGACCAGATGAGCGATAGAATGTGCCCACAATCGGTGATTTTATAATAATTAATTTTTCATTTACAGATTCTGTTTGTTCTGCTGAGGATAACTTTGTGGTAGTGTCCTTTGATGATTCAACAACAGGTGATGCAATTTGAACTGGAGCTTGAACTGGAGGTGCCTGCATATAAGTAGGAGATTCCATCAAAACAGGAGAATTACCTACTGTTTTAATTTTTATTTTAAAATTTTCTTCTTCAATACTCAGTTCAGAAATATTATTTTTTCCAACTAATCTAATGAGTTCTTGTATTTGTTTAAAATCCATAATCAGTTATTTTACACGTTCCATATAAGCGAATGTACGGGTATCTATTTTTATTTTATCACCTTCTTCTACAAACAATGGCACTTGAATGTTAGCACCCGTTTCTACAGTAGCGTTTTTATATGCATTTGTTGCAGTATTTCCTTTCACACCCGGCTCTGCAAATGTAATTGCTAAAACGATATGTGCAGGAAGTTCGCAAAGCAAAGGTTTTTCATTTTCAGCATGGAATAAAATATCTACCTCTTGACCTTCTTTTATAAATTGACGTCCATCCACCATTTCATTATTTAAAGTTACCTGCTCAAAAGTTTCGACATTCATGAAGGTCATACCATATTCATCTGAATATAGATATTGGCAAGTACGGCGTTCAACTCTTACAATATCAAGATTCGTCCCTGAAGAAAAAGTATTTTCTAACACTTTACCTGTTGTTAAGCTTTTTAATTTGCTTCTAACAAATGCATTTCCTTTACCCGGCTTTACGTGTAGAAATTCTACTACTTGCCAAATATCATTATTCATTTCGATGCATAAGCCATTTCTAAAATCTGCAGTTGTTCCCATAAAAAATTATTTCTTTGAATTGTATGCCCACTTAATATAAGTGGCGCCCCATGTAAATCCGCCACCAAAAGCGGCAAGAATTATATTATCACCTTTATTTAATTTATTCTCCCATTCCCACAAACATATAGGCAAAGTACCTGCTGTAGTATTGCCATATTTTTCGATATTAATCATTACTTTTTCCTGCGGAATACCCATGCGCTCAGCGGTTGCATCAATAATACGTTTATTTGCCTGATGGGGAACAAGAAAAGCAATATCCTCACTGGTTAAGTTGTTGCGCCGCATTATTTCCTCCGCCACATCAGCCATATTTTTCACGGCAAATTTGAAAACAGTTTTGCCTTCCTGATATACTTTATGTTCGTTGTTGTCAACCGTTTCATAAGTAGCCGGTTTCAATGAACCACCTGCTTTTTGGTGTAGGAAAAATCTTCCAGAGCCATCAGATTTTAAAACTGAATCAACAACTCCGAATTCATCATAATTAGGTTCCAATAACACTGCCCCGGCACCATCACCAAATATTACACATGTAGCACGATCGGAATAATCAATGATAGAGCTCATTTTATCTGCGCCAACAACAACTACTTTTTTGTAGGTTCCGGTCTCAATAAATTTTGAACCCGTAGTCAATGCAAATAAAAATCCGCTACATGCAGCGCTAATATCAAAGCTTAAAATATGATTTGTTCCCAGTTTGTCGCAGGCAATATTCGCAGTAGCAGGAAAGGTCATGTCGGGAGTGGTGGTAGCCACAATCAGCATATCAATATCCTTGACAGTATTGCCAGTTTTTTCAAGCAAACCTTTAACGGCTTCCACCACCATATCCGATGTGGCTAAGCCTTCACCTTTAAGAATGCGTCTTTCTTTAATTCCCGTACGGGTCATGATCCACTCATCCGTAGTATCCACCAGTTTTTCTAATTCCTGGTTGGTGAGCCGGTATTCAGGAACCCAGCCATGCACGCCGGTAATGGCTGCGTTTGGTTTATTCATTGCTTATTAGGCTGCTTAGGATTGGTTGCTTTTATCAATGGCTACTTTGCCACGGTAATTACCACACTCTCCGCAAACACGGTGACGCAATACAGGTGATCCACAATTAGGGCAAGCCATCACATGAGGCATTTCCAACTTATGATGTGTTCTGCGTTCTCTGGTCCTTGTCTTTGAATGGCGACGTTTAGGATTAGGCATAATTCTATTTTTTAGTCTTTTTGAATATGTTTTAAAGCAGCCCAACGAGGATCTGTGTGATCCGCTTCCGCTTTACTGTTTTGTAATAATTTTAATATCTCAGGATCACATCCCGGATTGCCATCTGGTTTATCAGGATGAATCTTTTGCATCGGCAAACTTAAATGAATGAACTCATATAAAAGTTCTGAGACATCTAAAATACTTTCACCTTCAGAAATCCAAACTACATCCTCATTACCAATTGTTATTTCAACCGGTTCTTCTCCCATCTTAATATATTGTGTATGTGTGCCGTGAATAGGAAGAATAAAATCCTGTCCACATAAATCACAAACACTTTTTACAGAGCCTGAAATATCAAAGTTGAGAATGAACAATCTATCTTTTTTATCAAATCTAAGATCCACAAATATCTTCGCTTCACTTATCTGGCTCGCAGGGAAATGAGAAAAAAAAGAATCATCTACCTCATAATTAAAGTGATGCAGTCCATTTTTCAACCCTATAAAAGGTATGCGATATTCCCTCAGATCCTTCACCTCTATTGATAAAAGCCCACAAAGGTAATACAAATGATTAATCTTAAAAAAGTTAGCGCTCTATTATTCTGCTTCTAATAAATTTCTTTTGAGGGGATTACTTCTGTTTTCTTTAAAATTGGAGCGTTGCTGCCAGATATCTATTGCTGTAAATATTGCTGCGAGTAATGAGGAATGATCTGCTAAATCTTTACCTGCTATATCAAAGGCGGTTCCGTGGTCTGGGGATGTTCTTATCACAGGCAATCCCGCAGTAAAGTTTACTCCTTCTTCAAAGGCGAGGGTTTTAAATGGAATAAGACCCTGATCGTGATACATGGCAAGGATTGCATCGAATTTTCGATATGCATTATTGCCAAAGAATCCGTCAGCAGAAAATGGCCCAACCGCAAGTATTCCTTGTTTTTGAATTGCTTCAATTGCTGGAATTATTATCTCTGTTTCTTCCATTCCAATTAATCCATTATCTCCGGAGTGAGGGTTTAACCCTAATACCGCAATTGTAGGTTTATCTATTCCAAAGTCTTGTCGCAATGTATTATTTAATAATTGCAATTTGCTAACGATACGCTCTTTTGTAATAATGGAAGCAACCTCCTTTATTGGCAAATGTTCAGTTACCAGGGCAATACGAATTTCATTTGCGGTAAGTATCATTAAACTTTCGGTGGCATTGCAACGATGTGTTAAATAGCCGGTATGCCCATTAAACTGAAATCCTTCTTGTTGCATATTTTGCTTATGAATGGGAGCAGTTACCAATGCCTGAATCTCGCCAGCTATAAGATCATTTACAGCAGCATCCAAAGAAATATATGCTGCACGTGCTCCGGATTTATTTATTTCACCCGTTTGGATCTGGATATCATCTACAATACAATTGATAATATTTATTGTTTTTGGATTTGCTTCAGCGGCACTATTGCACGAGGAATAATTAAATCCCTCTGCATTCATATTTTTTTTGAAATAGGATATCAATCTATTTGAAGCATATATAACTGGAGTACATAATTTTAATATACGGTGATCTTCCAATGCCCGCACAATTATTTCCGGCCCGATACCATTTATATCACCAATTGAAAAACCTACTTTTATCTTTTCTGCAGACATAATTTATT
Organism: Bacteroidota bacterium; assembly: GCA_016715425.1. NCBI lineage: Bacteria > Pseudomonadati > Bacteroidota > Bacteroidota bacterium. The sequence continues at coordinate 190,186 of JADKAC010000002.1, read as the reverse complement.
ATTCATTTTAATGTATCAGCAAAAATAAGCACTTTCGTTGCAACACATCCTTTTAACTTGAATCGCTTTAAAACGAAAAAATCACTCGGTCAACATTTTTTAAATGATGATCAAATTGCTTTGCAAATCGTAGAAGCTTTGCAACCTGTTTTGACAGATGGAAAAGTTATTGAAATTGGCCCAGGCTTAGGTGTGCTAACAAAGTTTCTTATAAAAAAATATCCCGATCAATTTTATATTTCTGAAATTGATGACCGTATTTTAAAGCTTGCTTCTACACAATGGCAATTGGAACAAAATAAAATATTAGCAGGAGATTTTTTAAGGCTTGATTTATATACATTGAGATCAAAAAATATTTATTTAATAGGAAATTTCCCTTACAATATTTCATCTCAAATTGTTTTTCATCTTCTCAAATATAAGGATGTTGTTGTATTGGCTGTGGGCATGTTTCAAAGGGAAATGGCAAAGCGCATTACTGCAAAACATGGCAATAAAGATTATGGGGTGATATGTGTTTTAACCCAGGCGTATTATACCACCGAATATCTTTTTGAAGTAACTCCCGATAAATTTTCTCCCCCACCCAAAGTGCATTCTGCTGTTATAAGATTGCAACGAAAAAATCAAACTGAGATGTGGAATGAATCTCTTTTACGAACGATTGTAAAAACAGCATTTAATCAGCGCCGAAAAAAATTGAGTAATGCATTAGCAAGCGTAGAAGGTGCTCTTGAAATATTGAAAAAACATGATTGGGAACATTTACGGGCAGAGCAACTGAGTGTGGAAGATTATATTCAGTTCACTTTAGAATTACAGCATGAGTAAAGTTTTAATTACGGATGATGTGCATCCTATAATGATTGAAGAGTTTCAATCAATAAATTTTGAAGTAGATTATTTTCCAAGCATTACTTATGATCAAACTGAAAAAATAATTGCAGATTATTCAGGTATAATCGTAAATACAAAAATCAGGGTAGATAAAAATCTGATAGATTGCGGACAACAATTAAAATTTATTGGTCGTGTTGGTTCAGGCATGGAGCATATTGATATTACATATGCTAAAGAAAGAAATATAGGAGTATTCAGTTCGCCTGAAGGGAATGCAAATGCAGTGGCTGAACATGCTTTGGGGATGTTGCTTTGTTTATTGAATAATATTAGTAGAGCGGATGCAGAAATAAGAAATGGTATTTGGAAAAGAGAAGAAAACAGAGGTGTAGAAATATCTGGGAAAACTATAGGTATCATAGGTTTTGGCTATACAGGAAGTGCATTTGCAAAAAAACTAAGTGGATTCGAATGTAATATTCTTGCTTTTGATAAATATAAATCTGGTTTTGGGAATACTTATGTAAAGGAAGTGGATTATAATATGATAATTGAGCAATCAGATATTTTAAGTTTTCACTTGCCGCTGAATGTTGAAACTAAATTTATGATGAATAGGGAAATGATTGATTTAGCTGCAAAACCATTTTATCTGATTAATACTTCAAGAGGGGGAGTAATAAAAACTAGTGAAATGATACATGGACTCAACTCAGGAAAGATTTTGGGAGCGGCACTGGATGTGTTTGAAAATGAGAGATATTATGTGTTAAATACTGAAGAAAAAAAAGTATTTGATACGTTATCAAGCATGAGCAACGTGTTGATGACTCCGCATATTGCAGGCTGGACTTTTGAGTCAAAAGTTAAATTAACTAAAATTTTAATGGAGAAAATTCGATTTTTTTTAAAATAATTTTCTGACAAAGTCCTTATTTTATTATGACTGCGGGCTGACTGGAGTTTTTTTTCAAGTTGGTATTTTTGTTTATAAATATTTATATATTTTTACGGCATCTTAACAATTTTTAAAACTTCGGTGTATGAATAAATTCTTATACGTATTTACTCTACTAATATTTGTTGCAACTACGGCCTTTGCTCAAAACGGTGAAATACAAGGAAAGGTACTTGATCCAAAGGGTGAAGGAATTCCATTTGCGAATGTGGCTGTTTTTAAGAATGGCGTATTGGAAACAGGTGCTGTTACTGATTTTGACGGGAATTATTCTATTCCGGGCTTAAGTCCGGGTACTTATGATGTGGAAGCTTCCTATCAAGGTAATAAATATCGAGTAACCAATATCGTGGTTTCTTCAGGTATTGTTTTTCTTAAAGATATAATCCTAAATGAGGGAACAACACTTGATGAAATAGTGATCCAATATGAAGCACCTTTAGTAGATAAAGGAAATACTTCTACAGGAGGCGTTGTAACAAAGGAGGATATACAACAAATTGCTACCAGGAATGTAACTTCTATTGCTGCCACAAAAGAAGGTGTTTATCAAAGTGATGAAGGTGGTGGCTTAAGCATTAAGGGTTCCAGAGGTGATGCAACTGAATATGTTATTGACGGTGTAAGGGTATCAGGCTCTTTAAAATTACCACAGGATGCTATTGAACAATTACAAGTAATTACCGGTGGTGTAGATCCAAAGTACGGAGACGCCACTGGTGGATTTATTGCAATTACAACTAGAGGACCTTCCAAAGTTTATAATGGTAGTGCTGAAGTAGCTACATCTACATTTTTAGACCCTTATAATTATAATCTTGCTTCTGTATTTCTTACTGGTCCTATCATTACCCAAAACAAGGGAAAGGATAATGAAGTAGCCAAGTTCGGATTTTTTATAGCTGCAGAAGGCGAATGGGAAAAAGACTCAGACCCTTCAGCAATTGGCAATTATAAAATCCAAGACGATATAATGAATGATCTTATTGCAAATCCACTTAAGCCGGCAGTTTCTGGAGCAGGATTTAATAAAAGCTCTGAATTCATAACATTTGATGATATGGAGGATGTTGCATATAAGCAGAATGTGAATTCAGGAGGTATCTCACTCTCCACACGTTTTGATTATAAACTAAGTCAAACAACTAATCTTCAGCTCGGATTGACCTGGAGAGGATTTGATGCAAATAATTATGTAAGAAGTTTTGCGCTTTTTAATTCAGAGAATAATCCTATTTCAGACCAAAATACTTATCGTGGATTTTTGAGATTTACCCAACGTTTTCCTGAAAAGAAAGGAGCAGATGGTGAAAAAGAAAGTATAGTTGGAAATGCATTCTATAATATTCAAGTAGACTATACCAAGTATTATGGAACCACACAAGACGAAACTCATGGTATGAATCCATTTAATTATGGATATGTAGGTGAATTTAATACTTTGAGAGCTCCAGTTTACGGATATGGAGCTGATCCAACAACTGGTCTGAACGGTTGGCTCCTTGCAGGTTATGCCGATACACTTGTTGAATATACTCCGGGAACTCTTAACCCAGAATTAAGCACCTATACTACTCAGTATTACAATGAAAGTTTATTTGATCCACGCAGTTTGTTTGATATTCAATTAGGTGGTGGGTTACTAAATGGAGATGCATATGTACAAGGAACCAATGTGTATGGAATGTGGTGGAATGCAGGGGTGCCTTATAGTAATTATTTCAAGCAAAATAATGATCAATATGGTTTAACCTTTAATGCAGCAATAGATTTGAAGAGCAGGAAGAAATCATCTAACGTTTCTAAGCACTCCATTGAATTTGGATTTGAATTCCAACAACAAGTACAACGTTTATATCAAGTTACTCCAATTGGTTTATGGACCTTATCTCGCCAATTAGCAAATCGCCATATTACAAATTTGGATACCGATAATCCTATTTTAGTAATTGACGGACAAGAATATTCCTATCAGGAATATTTGGATTCAGGTTTGGACTTTGGTGAATTTGATACAATTCGTTACGATAGATTATTTGTGGCGGAAGATCAAACCTATTTTGATCAACAATTAAGAGAGAAATTGAATGAACTGGGATATAATGTGAGTGATCAGGATTATCTTAATATTGATAATCTTCCAGTTGATGTGTTTTCTTTAGACTTGTTTAGTGCAGATGAATTATTAAATAATGGTAATGCATTTGTTTTTTACAATGGTTATGATATTCTTGGAAACAGATTAACAACTCAACCTTCTTTTAATGATTTCTGGACTGCCGAAAACGAAGATGGAATTAAGACTAGACCAATTGGTGCTTTCCGTCCGGTTTATACAGCAGGTTATATTCAAGATCGCTTCAATTTTAACGATATCATTTTCCGTGTGGGAGTTCGTGTTGACAGATATGATGCAAACCGCAGTGTGTTAAAAGATAAATATTCATTATATGAAATTTATTCTGTAAATGAAGTGGATCCCGCTTTAAATCCAAATGGTGCGCATCCTGGAAATATTGGAAGTGATTATGCAGTCTATGTAGATGATTATAATAATCCTACTCAAATTTTAGGATATCGGGATGAGGATACTTGGTATAATTCAAGTGGAGAGGAAATTACAGATCCAAGAACTATTGCTTTGAGTTCATCTACTGGTACAATTACTCCTTATCTGGTGGATCCATCTACAGATATAAAGAGTGAGAATTTTGATCCAAGTACCTCTTTTGAAGATTATAAACCTCAAGTTTCAGTTATGCCGAGAATTGCATTCTCTTTCCCTATATCAAAAGAAACGAATAGAGAAGCCTTGTTCTTCGCCCATTATGATATATTAACACAAAGACCACCTACCGGAACCTCTGCTACCGCTTATGATTATTATTACTTTCAGGAAAATGTAAATAATGTATTCGATAATCCGGATTTAAAACCAGAGAAAACTATTGATTATCAAATTGGCTTCCAACAGCAATTAAATGAATCATCCGTTCTGAAAATCTCAGCTTTTTATAGAGAACTCAGAGATATGGTTCAAATTATCAGCGTACCTTATGCCGTACCAGTTCAATATACTACCTATGGTAATATAGATTTTGGAACAGTTAAAGGTATTTCCATTGCATATGATATTGCACGCAGGACGAGAAATTTAAAAATATCTACCAGCTATACCTTACAATTTGCAGATGGAACAGGTTCAAGTGCAACATCACAACTTAATCTTGTGGGTTCCGGTCAACCAAACCTTAGAGCAATAATTCCTTTAAACTATGATTCACGTCATAATATTAAAGTGGTAATGGATTATCGTTTTGATAATCCAATGGGAGGTCAGCCAACTTGGATGAATAATATTGGATTAAACATGACATTCAATGCTCGTTCTGGTGAACCATACACTCGTCAAAGCAATCCAACAGCTACTCAATTTGGTGATGATCGAAATACAAACCTTGATGGAACAGTAAATGGATCTAGATTGCCATGGCATTTTCGTGCAGATATGAAATTAGATAAATCTTGGGGTTTTTCAGTGGGTAAAGAATCAAAAGAACGCATGGTTAACATGAATGTGTATTTATGGATTCAGAATTTGTTTAACACAGAAAATATCTTAGCGGTTTATGGATATACCGGAAATCCATTAGATGATGGATATTTGAGTTCTGCTTATGGTGCTGAAACCATTGAAGGTCAGGTGAATGCTGCGTCATTTACTGATTTATATACAGCAAGAATGCAAAATCCTGATAATTATAGCATTCCTAGAAGAATTAGGATTGGGTTATCATTTGATTTTTAAAAAAATAGTTTAAAGCAATTATATATGTTGAACAAAAAAATAATTTTCACTTCTATTTTACTGGCAACTGTAGTTTTTACATCGCAAGCAAAAGAGAACATAGGTATTTCAGGAAGAAATGCTCAAAACTATGGCAGGCTATCCGCAGCATGTAATGATGCCACCGCTCAAATTGAGTTAGACATTAATAATGTACGGGCTCGTTTATTGGGTGCAGGTGACTTTTGGTGGAATTTAACTGATGGTAAATATGTGGTACCTAAGGTATACCCTCCTGATATTGAAGTGAGTTCCACCTTTGCCGGCGCACTTTGGATTGGTGGTATTGACGCCGGAGGGCAATTGAAAATTGCTGCTCAAACCTATCGGCAGAACGGTAATGATTTTTGGCCTGGGCCTTTGAATAACTTAGGTACTGTAGATGATGTGGTGTGTAATGCCTACGACAGACATTGGAAAGTAAATGCCAGTTTGATTGATAGCTTTATAAATCTTGGAGGTTCTGATGCGACACCTCTTACATTTTCACCTACATTTAGAGTAATTTGGGAATGGCCAGCCCTTGGCAATGCTAATGCCAAAGGTAAATCTGCTACCGATGTTTTGGTGATTAATAAACCACTTGCTCCATTTGTTGATTTAAATTTTAATGGGCAGTATGAACCAAACTTTGGTGAATATCCCGATGTAGATGGAGATCAGGCAATCTTCTGGGTTTATAATGATAAGGGAAATATCCATACAGAATCCGGTGGAGATGCTATTGGTGTTGAAATTCAAGCAACTGCATTTGCATTCAGTACTAATGATGAGATTAACGACATGACCTTTTACAGATATAATGTAATTAATTATGCTACTTCGGCTCTTGATTCAGTGTTCATGGGTTATTGGGTTGATTCTGATTTAGGATATGCTTGGGATGACTGGGTAGGTTGTGATACAGCTCTTTCTTTAGGTCTTACATATAATGGCGATGCCGTTGATGGACCTGACTTAGCAGCATACGGTGCCAACCCTCCTTTATTTGGTACAGACTTTTTTCAGGGACCCATAAAATATACCTATGATGGCGGATCTATTTCGGATAGTGTTCGTTTGGGTATGGCAGGTTTCCTTTATTATAATAATGACTGGTCAACAATAGGAAACCCTGAAGTGGCAGCCCATTATTATGGATATCTTTCAGGAAGCTGGAAAGATGGTTCTCCATTTACCTATGGTGGTAATGGCTACGGTGGCACAGAGTCAAATGCATTTATGTTCCCTAGTGATCCAGGCGATCCTTTAGGATGGAGCGAGTGTACTGAGGGTAATCCACCGGCTGACAGAAGATTTATTATTTCCTCTGGTCCATTTAGATTGGAACCGGGCGCTACAAATGAAATTGTGATTGGTGCACTATGGGTGAGACCTCCAATTTCCGGAGGATGTCAAACTACATTCGATGCAATATCCCTTGCTGATCAAAAAGCTCAAGCATTATTTGATAATGATTTTGAATTAATCAGTGGTCCTGATGCACCGGATATGTCGATAAGAGAATTGGACAAGGAATTAATTCTTTCAATTACCAACGGACAAAATTCAAATAATAAGGGAGAATCTTATGAAGAAACTGATCCAATTATTAAAAGTATAATTGATGAAGATCCTACAATTTCAGACTCTACTTATAATTTTCAGGGGTATAAGATATATCAACTTGTCAATGGTCAAGTTTCTAGTTCAGAATATAATGATCCTGCAAAAGCACGATTGATTTTCCAGTGTGATCTTGAAGATGATGTAGTTAAGCTGGTGAACTTTACATATGATCCTATATTAGGAGCAGATGTCCCCGTATTGCAAGTAGATGGTAATAATGATGGCATCTTTCACACTTTTAGAATAACAGATGATGCATTTGCATCAGGCAATACTAAAATTGTAAATTATAAAAAGTATTATTTTTCAGTAGTGGCTTATGCTTATAACGAATTTAAAGAATATGATCCTGTTGATCCAAATTCTCAGAAGAGACCATATTTGGAAGGAAGAAATAATATAAAATTGTACGTTGGAATTCCACATAAAACCGATCCACAAGCAGGAGGTACAATACTTAATGCACAATATGGTGACGGACCGGACATTACAATGGTAGAAGGTTTAGGTAATGGAGGTAATTTTCTGGAGCTAACAACCACCACCGTAGATGAAATTTTAGCAAATGGCTCTATTGCTATGCCGGTTTACGAAGGTAGACATGCACCAATTGATGTTGCAGTTTATGACCCTGTTAGAGTACCTGCGGCTGATTTTCAGGTAATGTTATATGATTCTTCATTAGCTGCTTCAGGAGCGCCTTCAGGATATGCAATGAATTATGATTCTACCTGGTGGGTAATTACAAATTTAACTTCAGGTGAATCGGTAAAATCTGATTTCCCTATTGGATTTAAAAACGAACAAATTATTCCTGACTGGGGACTTGCTGTAACTATTAAGGGTGTTTATCCACCAGGACCAAACCCAGCAGTTGCAGGAGTTGAATGGGAAGCTAATAATGGTTTAATTGGTTGGAATATCGAATACGAAAATGTAAATATGCCTTGGTTATCAGGTGTTCCAAATGTAAATGGTTCTCCTTTGTTAAATTGGTTAAGATCTGGTGTAGATGAAACAGATATACCAGGAGTAGATGATAATGAAGTTTATGAATCAATTTTCGGTGGTACAATCGGACCTATGGGTCTAACCCGATATAATAATGAATCCACTGGAATATTATACATGCCACTTCGTCAAATTATTGGCTTAACAATCTCCTTACCTCAGCAGAAGTTGAGCAGCTTAAATGGTATTGACATTGTGTTTACAAGTGATAGATCTAAATGGTCTCAATGTATAGTGGTAAATACAGGTGAAGGAACGTTTACAAATTTATATGGAGAAAATAAAATGGATCTCCGTCAGAAACCTTCAATTGATCAATTTGGTAATGAAGTGGCGGGTGAAATTGGTAGGAGTTGGTTCCCTGGATATGCAATAAATGTAGAAACTGGCCAAAGGGTTAATATTTTCTTTGGAGAGGATCCATTTGTGAACGTTGATGGCAACTCAGATGATATGTTATTTAATCCAACTGATAAATATTTTGGAGAAAGTGGATTGGATGTTATATTAGGAGGTAAGCACAATATATATGTTACACGTATTCCTTACGACGGAGGTAAAACCTGGAGGGATTCATTATCCTTTGTAGGAGGAACACCACCTTCAACTACAACTGTGCGTGAAGTCTGGAAAAATGTGGTTTGGATTGGAAGACCAATGGCGGCTCCCGGAGTTTCAATGTTATCTCTTCAAGATGGATTGATTCCAACAGAATCTAAATTGAAAATAAGAGTAACACGCAGATATGTAAATAATGAGGTGAATGGTGAAAACGCTGGGTTCCCTTTATATAATTTCAGTACTAAGAATTTGGCTGCTACTGTTGGGAATACAGCTAAAGCCGAAAGCGCTTTGGATTTAATTAACGTTGTTCCTAATCCATATTATGCTTATTCCAGTTATGAAACCAGTCCTGTTGACTACAGAATAAAAATTACTAATTTACCAAGTAATTGCACCATAAGTATCTTCTCTATGGATGGCACTCTTGTACGGAAATTTTCACGAGCCGTTTCGGGTGAAGTTTCTTCGGGAGGAGTCCTAACGACTAAGTCAGATAATCTGGATACTTCACTTGAATGGGATTTAAAAAATGCAAAAGGTGTGATGGTAGCTAGTGGAGTTTATCTAATTCATATAGATGCCGGAGAACTTGGTGAACGTACTGTTAAATGGTTTGGCGCTATGCGTCCTATTGATCTTGATACCTTCTAAAACTTATATAAATGAGAGGATTTTTAAAAGTAAAAGTTTTTGTTGTGTTACTTGCATTGGCAGGTAAGGTTATAGCCGGTAACCCAGATAGAGCTGGACAATCAGGGGCTTCAGAGATATTGATAAACCCTTGGGCCCAAAGTTCAGGTTGGTATGGCTTAAATGTGGCATCAATTCAAGGATTAGAGTCTATGAATGTGAATGTTGCTGGTCTAACTTTTATCAATAGAACAGATATGACTTTTTCTAGAACAGAATGGTTAGTAGGTTCTGATATTAGCATTAATTCCTTTGGTATTGCACAAAAGGTTGGAGAAGGTGCAATCGGATTATCACTTGTCAATTTTAATCTTGGTGATATCCCGGTTACTACTACAGCCTCACCTGAAGGAACTGGTGCTACGTTTAGACCCAGGTTATCGAATTTTGCGTTATCCTATTCCAGGAAATTTGCAGATTATTTGAGCGGCGGACTTACAATTAGGGGTATTTCTGAAAATATTTCTGATTTAAAGGCATTTGGTGTAGCATTGGATGTTGGTATTCAATATATCACAGGACCTGAAGAACATCCAGAGCAAATGAAAATGGGGGTTACTCTTAAAAATATCGGCAGCCCTATGCGTTATGGTGGCGATGGTATAACTTTTAGAGGTAATGTTCCCGAAGGAACTTATACAGCTACAGTTGGATTCCCTACAGAATATTTTGAATTACCTTCTTCACTCTCTATTGGTTTATCTTATGACTTTTATTTTGGAACAACTAATAGGTTAACTGCTGTTGGTACTTTCATTTCTAATTCATTCAGTAAGGATCAGTTTGGATTAGGATTAGAATATGGATTAAAAGTAAAAAATACCGAAATGTTTTTACTTCGTGCAGGATACAGATATGAAGATGGAATGCTTTCATCAAATGCTGATGAAAGAACAACAGCACATACTGGCTTAGCTGCAGGTGTGACATTCCAAACCGCATTTGCAAACTCTTCTTCTAATATGCTTTCTATAAGCTATTCTTACAGATCTTCTAACCCTTATGATGGTACACATTCATTTGGAATTAGATTAAGTATCTAGTATTTATTTTATTTAATTTTGTTGAAACGTTTCCGCAAGGAGGCGTTTCTTTTTTTTACTAAAAAAGCGAAATACCATGGCTGATATAACATACTTAACTCAAGAAGGATACGACAATTTAGTTGCTGAAATTCAGCAATTAAAGTCCAAAGGCAGAAAAGAGATAACAAAACAAATTAAAGAAGCAAGAGAAAAAGGAGACCTCTCTGAAAATGCCGAATACGACGCTGCAAAAGAAGCTCAAGGATTGATGGAATTAAAGATTGCAAAATTGGATGAACTGCTTGGCAATGCCCGAATTATGGATGAATCAAAAATTGATACTTCTAAAGTTGCCGTGCTTACCAAAGTTAAAGTACTCCATACTAAAATGAATAAAGAAATCCAATATAAGCTTGTAGCTGAAAAAGAAGCTGATTTTAAAGCGAATAAAATCTCTGTAACATCTCCAATTGGAAAGGGATTATTAGGACACGTAATAGGAGATGTTGTTACAATTACAATTCCGGCAGGTGAACTTGAATTAAAAATTCTGGATATAACTATTTAAACATGTCAAGTATTTTCAGTAAAATTATTGCAGGCGAAATTCCGGGATTTAAAATATTGGAAGATGAGAATTTTTATGCCTTCCTTGATATTATGCCATTGGCTTCGGGGCATACACTAGTGGTTCCCAAAATAGAAATGGATTATATATTTGATTTAGATAATCAATTACTCAGTGCAGCATTACCATTTGCTAAAAAGGTAGCCTCAGCCATGGAAAGAGCAATTCCTTGTCAGCGTATTGGTATTGCAGTAATAGGTTTAGAAGTGCCACATGCGCACATTCATCTTATTCCTTTACAAACCATGGATGATATAAATTTCAGTAAACCAAAATTGAAAATGACTCAACAAGAACTCACCAATATTGCAGAAAAAATAAAATCCTTTTTGTAAAAATTAGCCTTGGATTTTATCAGGATTTGATTTAATAAATTCTGTCCAGGAATTTCCTTTTTTGTGTTTTGTAATCTTCGTTGTTTGAATAACCCTATTACTGTAATGGTGGCAAGCAGCGGCAGCTAGTGCATCTGATTCATCCATATATTTTGGAATAGATTCTAATGCAAAAATACTTTTTAGCATTAATGCTACTTGTTCTTTAGATGCATTTCCTTTTCCGGTAATTGCTTGTTTTATGCGTCTTGGACTATATTCAATTATTTCCATGTCAAAATGTGCTGCAACAAGTATTGCTGCACCTTGAGCCCGACCAAGTTTTAGCATGGATTGTACATTCTTACCAAAAAATGGTGATTCAATTGCAAGTACTGTAGGATTGTAAGCTTCAATAATAGAATGTAGTCTATCATAAATAAGACGCAACTTTTGAAAATGATCTTCTGTCTTCTTCAAATCAAGAACTCCGTTTATGAGAATATTCATAGTATTTTTATCACTGTGAATTACACTATAACCTAACAAGTTGGTCCCGGGATCCACGCCCATTATCACTTGTTTTGTATTAATTGTCGTCATTTTAATTCAATCATATTTTGAAATTATTTAAAGGAAAAAATCAAGTTTATTCTATTCTAATAAAGGTAGCCATTCTTGGGCTGTTGATTTTTGCGCTTTATAAACAATTGATAGGAAATAGTGATGTAAAATCTGCACTGCAACTTATGTTGGAAAGTATTAATTCAAACGATTTCTTACTATTATTTTCTGTAACAATTTTAATGCTTTTAAATTGGGGAGTGGAATCTTATAAATGGAAAAATATTATTTCAAAAATTTATAACATACCATTTATACAGGCTTTTAAAGCTGTGTGGACTGGTGTTACCTTAGGATTATTCACACCAAATAGAATAGGGGAATATGGAGGTCGTATATTGTATTTGCCTATGCGCCATCGTATCAGCAGTATTATTGCAACTTTAATTGGCAGCTTCGGACAGATTGTAGTAACATCAACGATAGGTATAATCACGCTAATTATTTTTTTGTTGACACAAACAATTTTTGATACATACATAACCTGGATGCTAATTGGTATTTGTATAGTACTTGACATTGTTTTCTTCGCAGCCTACTTTAATTTGCACATCTTTATTGAGGTCTTTAAACGTAAAAAATTTTTCAGTAGGATATTACCATATATCACTATAATTGGTAGTTATCACAATCAAGATTTATGGAGATATCTCGGCTTATCCGCAATTCGTTACTCAGTCTTTACGGCACAGTATTTGGCTTTCCTCAAATTATTCGGAGTTCATTTAAATGTAGGAGAAGGTGTGTTAGTTATAGGTCTGATATTTTTAGCACAAACAATTATACCGAGCTTTGCTATTGCGGAATTATTTACGAGAGGGAATATTGCGGTATATTTTTGTGGCTTTTATTCAGAAAATACAGTTGGTGTTTTTGCAGCCTCTACCTGTTTATGGTTATTGAATTTGATAATACCGGCAATACTGGGATATACTTTTATAATCAAAAAAAATTTTTTAAAACAAACTGGAAATGAATAGAAAAAAAATACTTGCTTTCATCACAATTGTTGCTTTTGCTACAGTAGGTATTTCTGCATTAGATACATCTATTGTTCAGCAAGATGATTCAAATAATTGTTCTATCGAAACTACTTCATTTCAATCCGGTGAATCATTAACTTACAAAGTGTTTTATAATGCAGGCCCAATGTGGATTGGAGCTGGTGAAGTTTATTTTAAATTACAAGATGCGAATTTGAATAATAAGAAAATGTATCATGCTATAATGGAAGCGGTTTCTTATGGTTCGTTCGATTGGTTTTTTAAAGTGCGGGATAAAATGGAAACTTGGATGCAGCCAGAATCTTTAAAAAGTGAAAAATTTTTGAGAGATATAAATGAAGGAGGTTATTCTTTTTTTAGATCTTATGAATGGAACCGTCAAACAAATACTATTATATCTTTTGAAGACAGGAAAAATGGTAAGACAAATACAAAAACAATTAAAAATGTGGAGCCTTGTGCTGTTGACTTACTGTCTTCTTTTTATTGGGCACGCACTTTAAATTTTGACCTTTATAAACCCGGAGATAAAATTCCGGTAACGATGGCTGTGGATGATACAGTATATAATTTATATATACGATATGAAGGCAAGGAGCAATATAAAACCAAACTAGGAACTTTTAATTGCATGAAAGTAAAACCACTATTAGTAGAAGGAGATATTTTTAAGAAAGGAGAGGGTATGACAATTTGGTTTACCGATGATGCCAATCGTATTCCGGTGCGTATCGAATCTGAATTATCAGTTGGTAGAATAACCTGCGATTTAAAATCGTATGCAGGTACAAAATATCCTTTCACAAGCAAAGTTTCAAAATAGAATTTAGTTATTAAATGTTTCAATTATCAATTGCAGAATTCGAAAAATGGAAAACAGAAAATAGGAAATTTTTTTTAGTGGATGTTCGGGAAGAAGAAGAGCATGAAAAAAAAAATATTGGTGGGGTTTTAATTCCACTTGGTGAAATAGTTTTAGAAAAAAATAAAATCCCAAAAGATATTCCCGTGATATTTTATTGCAGGAAGGGGATTCGAAGTCAACTTGCAATCCAACGGTTAAAGCAAATGGAACAATACACAAATCTCTATAATCTTACAGGTGGAATTGGCGATTAAATATATTGCATCGTTGAGCCAGACTTATCAGAAATTAATTTAATTTTTTTACCCAAAATCATTGCCCTATTTATTTTGGAATGTCCTGCAGGAAAATTAAATACCACCGGATATTTATATTCTTTTACGTGTTCTAAAATAATTTCATTTACCGACAACCCAAAGGATACTTTGTTGTCTTTCATTTGTGTAAAACCACCTACAACTAATCCTTTTAAATGTTGAAGTTTACCCGCAAGTTTTAAACTTATCAGCATTCTGTCCACATGATACAGATATTCATCCACTTCTTCAATAAATAGTATTTTACCTGCTGAGTTAAAGCCAAATCGTGTTCCAAGCAAGCTATAGAGTATAGATAAATTTCCACCAATTATTTCCCCCTCTGCAATTCCATGTATGTTAAATTCTGAGGTATCACAGAAATAATTGGGAAGAATACCACTTAAAATATCAAAGAGTGAATCAATAGAAATTTTATCAGTAGTTGGGAAATTAAAAGGCATGGCACTATGCACCGTTGGCACAGCAAGTTTATCATTTATATGAGAGTGTAGTAGAGTGATATCGCTAAAGCCGCATAACCATTTGGGATGTAATAAAAATTTGCTGAAATCAATTTTATCCAAAATTCTTATTGTTCCATATCCACCACGGGCAAATAGAATCGCTTTAATATCGGGATTATCTAAAAATTTTTGAAATTCCTGAGCACGCATTAAATCATCTCCCGCAAATACTAAATAGTTTGCATCAATCGTATTGCCTATAATTGGTATATAATTATGTTCTTTTATTTTTTTTACAGCAACTTCAATCTCAGAAAAAGAAATTAATCTCGCTGTACTAATTATTGCAACTTTATCTCCTGCTTGTAACGGAGGAATATGCATAAGTGAATCGTTTTTGCTTTTGTAAATTTGCCACTCATTTTATGACACAACCACAAAGATACCTTATCACTTCCGCCCTTCCTTATGCAAATGGTCCTTTACATGTTGGGCATATTGCAGGCGCATATTTACCTGCAGATATTTATGTGAGATATTTGCGCCGAAGAAAGCAAGATGTGGTTTTTGTTTGTGGCAGCGATGAACATGGGGTTGCAATTACTATTCAGGCAAAAAAAGAAGGGATCACTCCAAAAGAAATTATTGATAAATATCATACAATAAATAAAAAAGCATTCGAAGATTTAGGAATCAGTTTCGATATCTATCATCGTACTTCTTCTGAATTGCATCATCAAACATCTTCTGATTTTTTTCTTGAATTATATAACAAAGGTGTATTCGAAGAAAAAGAAAGTGAACAGTATTACGACGAAAAATTTCACCAGTTTTTAGCCGACAGATATATTCAGGGAACCTGTCCGAATTGTGCTAACCCAAATGCGTATGGTGATCAATGCGAGAAATGCGGTACCTCTTTAAATGCAGATGATCTAATTAATCCTGTCTCTACTTTAAGTGGTGAGAAACCATCGAAAAAGAAAACCAAACATTGGTATTTGCCTTTAAATAATTATCAGCAGTGGTTAACAGACTGGATTGTACAGGGTGAAGGCAGAAAAGAAGAATGGAAGCGCAATGTGTTAGGCCAATGTAAATCCTGGCTGGATGATGGATTACATCCTCGTCCTATTACAAGAGATTTGGATTGGGGTGTGAAAGTACCGTTGCCCGGAGCAGATGGAAAAGTATTATATGTTTGGTTAGATGCGCCTATCGGTTATATAAGTGCCACCAAGCAATGGGCAAAAGATCATAATAAAAATTGGGAGCCATACTGGAAAGATGAAACCACTAAGCTGGTACATTTTATCGGTAAGGATAACATCGTTTTTCATTGTTTAATATTTCCGGTAATACTAAAATCACATGGGGGATTTATATTACCTACTAATGTGCCGGCAAATGAATTTATGAATTTGGAAGGTGATAAGATGAGTACTTCCCGAAACTGGTCAGTACAAGTGCATACTTTTTTAAATGATAATCCCGGTAAAGAAGATGTATTGCGATATGTTTTAAGTAGTAATCTTCCGGAAACAAAAGACAGTGAATTTTCATGGAAAGATTATCAAGCCAAGAATAATAATGAATTGGTTGCAATACTTGGCAATTTCATTAACCGAGTGTTAGTACTTACGCATAAATTTTTTGATGGGAAAGTGCCGGAGATTAATAAAGAATTTTTGCAAGAAGAATATATTCAGAATTACTATTCTACAATAAATAGATTAATCGAAAAGAATTATAAACCCGCTATAGAATCCTATAGATTTCGTGATGCAATGGCGGCAATGATGGATGTGGTGCGTACAGGAAATAAATTGCTTACGGATTATGAACCGTGGAAAATATTTAAACAGGATCCTGATACCTGCGCTGGTGTGTTGCGAATATGTCTTGAATCTTTAATTGATATTGCGGTGTTATGCGAGCCATTTCTTCCGTTTACCGCTACAAAAATTTATAACACTTTATCCGTAAACGAAGAGTCACTTTCTTTTCAGTTTAATAATATTCAATTAGTAACCGGAAATAGAGTTAGTGAACCTGTTCATTTTTTTAATAAAATTGATGAGGCAGAAATTATTGCTAAAATTGAGGCATTACAAAAGGGGAAAACAACAAGCATAATTTCTGAAGTGATAAAAGAAGAAACGAATTTAAAACCAACAATAGCGTTTGATGATTTTGCAAAACTTGATTTGCGTACCGGTACAATTATTCATGCTGAGGCAATTCCCAAAGCTGATAAACTTTTAAATCTTACCGTTGATCTCGGTTTTGAGAAGTGTACAATCGCTTCTGGCATTGCCAAACATTTTACGCCGGAATCAATAATAGGAGCCAAAGTAGTTGTTCTGGTAAATCTCGCACCTCGCTCAATGCGGGGAGTGGAAAGTAATGGAATGATATTGATGGCTAAAGATAAAGAAGGCAAGCTTTATTTTGTACAAGCTACCGACCTAGACCAAGATGGCGCTATTGTGAGCTGATAACTGATTTACAATTCTTGATAAACGATTTTTTTAATAGTTGTCTCCTCTAATTTTAGGTTATATAATGTTATCTTCTGTTTCATTTTATAAATAAGTTAATTTGTGCAACTAAGCACTTTTTATGAGCGTCTTGAATGGGATTTGAAAAATAAATTAACAAGTTTTTAGTACTAAATTTTATTTTCCATAATAATATGTCATTCCTTTTATCTTTGCACGAAATTTTACGACTACTATGAAGAAATTCTCTTCGATTTCCCTCTTACTTTTAATCCTTGCATTTTCAAACAACATTTTCGGACAAGCGAATACCGGTTTGATTAATACCGATCCTTATAGCACCCAGGGTGCTAGCGGGTTATCACCATCAGCCATAAATCCATCAATGGTTTCAGAAAGTTCATTAAAAGCGATGGGATTTAATGATTCTGAAATCACAGCCATTCTTGCTGCTATGGGTGAATCGAGTACAGCAACAACCGCTACAACTTTTGATCAGATAGGTGATACCCAAGCACAAAATATTGCAGCTGCTACTGAACAACTATCAGATACCACAACTCCTGCTGTGAATGCAACGCAAGCGACGACTATAGACGAAACACCCAATGTTGCCGCTGTAATATATGGACAAGGGATTTTTAGAAATTCCACTATTTCATTATATGAAAGAGTTCCTAACTCAAAACCGAATAATAATTATATAATGGGCCCCGGCGACCAGATTGCAGTTTCTGTTTGGGGTGGCGTTTCTAGTTATAATGAAAACTTTACAGTTAGCGATGATGGATATATTAATCCGTTTGGAGTAGGTAGAATTTATTTACAAGGTTTAACCTATGCAGCTACTAAACAATTATTAAAACAAAAATTCGGTACTTATATAAATCTTAATGGCGCAAATTTCGATGTGTCACTAACGTATTCAAAAACAATTAAAGTGAATATTGTGGGTGAAGTTGTTTCACCGGGTTCTTATAATATCGCTTCTATTAATACGCCATTTAACGCATTAGTTGCAGCAGGTGGACCCAATGATATTGGGTCTATAAGAAATATTTATGTAAAGAGAAATAATCAGGTTGTAAAAACATTGGATGTATATCAGTTTCTTACTAATCCAGGTTACTCAGATGATACTTACTTGCAGGATAACGATTATATAGTAGTGCCGCCTATCGGTCGTGTTGTAGAAGTTGCCGGTGAAGTAAACAGAGCCTTTAAGTATGAATTAATAGAAGGTGAAAATCTTGAACAATTACTCAAATATGCCGGCGGTTTAAAATCAACAGCCTATACCAATATTGTAACTGTTAGCAGATATATAAACAATGAAAATGTAATAGTAGATATTAATTATGATAGCATTAAAGCTTCAGGAGGTGATTTTGTTTTATTTAATGGCGATAAAATAACATTTGTAAAAATTCCCGAAACAGTAGAAAATGTTGTAACAATTATTGGGGCAGTTAAATTTCCGGGTACTTATGAATTAAGTGAAGGGTTGCGTATATCCAACTTAATTGAAAAGGCACAGGGAGTGAAATATGAAGCATATATGAATAAGGCTTATCTAATCAGAAAGGATGAGCAAATGAATTCTGTTTATATCCCTTTCAATTTGCAGGATGTAATGAATAATCCTTCATCAGCGTTCAATTTTGAATTAACAAAATTTGATCAGGTAGAGATTTTTACAAAAGATAAATTCCGTCAAACATTTACAGTTAAAGTTGAAGGTGCTGTAAAAACTCCGGGCGAATTTCCTTACTATGAATCTATGAAATTAAAAGATCTGCTCTACTATGCAGGTGGTTTAAATGTAGATGCTGCGAACAGTAAAATTGAAATTGCCCGCATTCTTAATTTTAATGAAGCTAAAAATGTAAACGAACCAACACGAGTAGTAATTGAAACTATTGATGTGGACAAATCTCTGGAGATGATAGATGGCTCTGAAAATTTTGAACTCCAACCTTATGATATCGTTTTTGTAAGAACAATTCCGGATTTTGAATTTCAGAAAAATGTAACTCTTGAAGGTGAAGTAGTATATCCCGGCGTTTATACCATGCTTTCCAAAACAGAAACTGTGGCAGAAATTATTGCAAGAGCAGGAGGATTTACCAGCTATGCATATCCGGAAGGCGCTACTATAAAAAGAGGTAATGGGAATTTAACGATGTTATTTCTTGATAAAGCAGTTAAAAGTCCAAATTCGAAATTTAATTATATCCTTAAAGAAAATGATATTATTTCAGTACCACGCTTAGGCGAATTAGTTTCCTTGAGTGGCGCTATAGATTTTCCTTTTGAAGATACTATTAAAACTGAAGTTTACGTACCTTTTGATGGCTCAAAATCTGCAAAATTTTATATCAAAAAATACGGACGTAGTTTTCATGATGATGCACGTCGTAGCCGCACTTATGTAGTACAACCTAATGGTTTGGTAAAACGCACGGTGAATATACTTTGGGTTATTCATTTCTATCCAAAAGTAAAAGTGAAAGGATCGGAAGTAGTGGTACCATATAAGCCGAAGAAGATTGAGAAGGTAGAGGATGTTGAAAAGGAACCATTCGACTGGAATGTGTTTGCTACCACTATGAGTGCATCCGTGTTGACATTTGCAACCATTTTTATTCTGGTTGAAAACACCAACCGATAATCATCAGATCATAAACACAGATATGCAATACGACCGTCCATATAATGATGAAATAAATATTGGTGACCTGTTTAAACGGGTGGGCGAATATAGAAAGTACCTGCTGAAAAAATGGTGGGTAATCCTAATATTTGCTATAGTGTTCGGATATCTTTTACGATTTTATGTTGTGTGGCGACCGGAACATTATATTGCACATTCTGATTTTTCTGTGAAAGGTGTTGAAGGTTCCTCAACATCTTCACTTGCATCACTTGCCAGTTCTTTTGGAATTGGAATATCCACTGGGTCTGAATTTACCAATGATTATTTCCTTGGATTAATTCAATCTCGCAGAGTAATAAAAAATGCATTGTTACTAAAGGATACTGTGCAGTTAAAGGGCGAAGCACCACGAGTGGATTATATGGTGAATTTTTATCTGGAAATGTATCCACGTTGGTCCAGCCGAAAAAAAATTAACGACTTTAAAATTATACATGGAGATATTAATGCATTATCCATTTATGAAGATAGTGTATTAAGTGTAATTTATGACGAAATAATAGATGCGGATCTTACTGTTACTTTTAACGAGGAAATAGGATTAAATCAATTAGAATTTTCTTCCTTGAACAGAGATTTTTCCCGAATTATGGCTAATAATCTTGCAAGTGATGCATCTGAATTTTATATCTATTCACAAATAGATAATGAGATTAGTACCGTTTCCTTGATTCAAGATCGTGCAGATTCTGTACGTTTGATGATGCAGGTGAAAGAAGATGCATTAGCCAGATCTCAGGATCAATCTGCATTTACTGTTAAGGCTGCCGGATTATTAAATCAAGGTCGTTTATTAAGAGATATCGAAATTCTTACTCTTGAATATAGCACCATATATACTCAATTAGAATTGGCAAAATTTGATATGCGAAATAAAACGCCGTTGATATCCGTAGTCGATTCTCCTAATATTGCTACCATTAAAGAAAAAGAACAAAAAATTACTTTCTTAATTATAGGAATTATTCTAGGAACGTTTCTAAGTGTCGTATTCCTTTCTATTAGAAAGTATTATAAAGATACTTTAGCGGAAGCCGAAGAAAAACAATTGTTAATTGCAGATTTTGAAAATAAATCTAAAGTAATTTCTAAACCGGATGGCAATGATTTAATTCCGTGAGATAAAATTAAAGTGAGATTAGGCGGGTATGATATTTAATTCATTTCATTTTTTACTTTTTCTTCCCATTGTCGTAGGGTTATACTTTGCCACACCATTTAAATGGAGATGGTTATTCACTCTGCTTGCCAGCTATTATTTCTATATGTGTTGGAAGCCGGAATATGCTTTCCTAATCGTTGTTTCTACATCTATAGATTATTTTACGGGGCTTAAAATGAGCCAGTGCGCTGATAAGAAACAGCGACGGCCATATATGCTCATAAGTCTTTTATCTAATCTTGGGCTTCTTCTTCTCTTTAAATATTTCAACTTCTTTAATGATTCGGCGAGAGGTATTTTCGATCAACTGAATATCTTTTACAATGTTCCGGAGTTTCGGTTATTCTTACCTGTAGGTATTTCATTTTATACTTTTCAAACTTTAAGTTATTCCATTGATATATATCGGGGGACTGCTAAACCGGAAAAACACTTTGGCTATTTTGCACTCTTCGTTTCCTTCTGGCCACAATTAGTTGCAGGTCCTATTGAACGTAGCAACGATTTGATGCCTCAATTAAAAACCAAATTCGATTTTAGTTATTTCAGGGCGAGAGAGGGTTTAATAAGAATTCTTTGGGGCTTCTTTAAAAAAGTAGTAGTTGCCGACAGGTTATCCATATTTGTTCAAGAAGTATATCAGAACCCAGGTGAACATGGCGGCTTTGCAGTGGTAATTGCCACATGGATGTTTGCTTTTCAAGTGTATTGTGATTTTTCTGGTTATTGTGATATTGCAATTGGCTCAGCAAGAATTATGGGCTATAACCTCACTGACAACTTTAAAACTCCATACTTCTCTAAAACAATACGTGAATTTTGGCAACGATGGCATATCACGTTATCATTCTGGATTCGGGATTATTTGTATTTCCCTCTTGGTGGTAGTCGTGTAAACTATAGAAGATTAATGTTTAATACCATGCTTACTTTCACTATTATGGGTTTATGGCATGGTGCAAATTGGACCTTTGTTATGTTCGGTGTCGTCCATGGTGTGCTATTAAGTTTGCGGCGAACGACAGATAAATTTTTTCCTAATTTTAAATTAGATCTCGGGCCTAATCTGAAATGGCTTACTTCATTTTTAGTAATGTTCTGGGTATTTAATCTGACCTGTATTCCCGATATATTCTTTTGCTCAAGAAATGTTTCTGAAGCATTCGTTATTATCGGTAGTATTTTTAATTCTCCTAATACTACGGCATCGCTAATTCACAATAGTGTAGTAGGAAGTGATAGCGTGGTTCAGTTTGCATTAAGTTGGATATTTATTGCCTTATTGCTGGTTGTTGATTTTAAAATGTATATTAAGGGAGATCAAACTATTGAAGATAGAATAACTTCAAAACCTGTAGTAATTCGTTGGAGCTTTTATTTAGGAATGTTATTGTTAATCGGATGGTTTGCTATGGTGAATAATGCAGCATTCATTTATTTTCAGTTTTAAATGGTATGAAAAAATTATTTTCACATATCGCATTGTTAATTCTACTCTACTTTGTAGTTAGTCAGATTGCTGTTTATACATTGCCTTTTTCCTGGGGAAATACAAGACTGAACACAAAATATAAAGCTTATCAGGAAGAAGAATCCGAATACAACACCTTATTCATTGGTGCCAGTACTACCTATAGACATGTTGATCCAAAAGAATTTGATGATTATGTAAATAGTATAAATCCATCTTTGAATATTCGTTCTTTTAATTTTGGAATTCCTGCGAACCGCACACCACAATCTATTTATACACTCGATAATTTATTGAAGGATAAAAAAGATCATATTAAATACGTTGTGTTGGATTTAAGTGAGCTTACTAAAATGGGTGTCGACAACTTGCATAAAAAAGAAATGCTTTATTGGTACACATGGAGTAATATCGGAATGATAATGAAAGCGAGTTGGGAATCGGAAAATAAAATTGTAAATAAAGTTGGTGTACCTGTATTACATGCATTTTCATTTGGAGAAAAATCTTTAATGGTTGGAATGGGCGCTGCATTTCTTGAACAGCATCTGGGTTATAATTTAGAAACACTTGCATTAGGTCCGGATAAAAATGGTTTCTATAGCCTCGACCAGGAATTACAGGATTATCCGGAAGGCGACCTCTCTATTCGCTATGATGTATTGCGTACTGAGGATACAATTAATTTCCGTACTCAATTATGCCAGATGTTATATGATAAATATGGCGATGCAACTCAAAATCCAAATAAAACAATGGCGAAGGAATTAAATAAAGTGATCAAGGATTGTGAAAGCAAAAACATCCAAATCATTTTTATGCTGTCGCAACGATTGGGCGACCGGTACGAATATCTTTTACCGTTATACAATCAACTACCTGAAAGAAATAAAATTTCATTTGCCAATCCAAGCGAATATCCACAATTTAATGATCGCAATAATCTGTTTGATTTAACGCACTTAAATGCGCCTGGGGCAGAAATATTTACCAAATTATTAGCTGATAAATTTCTTCAGAAAATAGGAGTTCAAGAGAATTCTTCACCGAATTAAAATTCTTATTAGCAATAATGTTTAACAAGATCAAAAAAAAAATTAATAGGAAATTTAAAGACAAGGACTTTTCTGAAATTTTTAAAAAAGGTGCATCCGGGTTTTTTATAAGTATTGTAGGTCGCAATTTTGGTTTCGCTCAACAACTTGTTATTACAAATTTCTATGGTGCTGCAGCATTTGGTGTATTTCGTGTTTGCTTTTCTTTATTAAGTCTTATTGGAATTTTCGGCAGGTTTGGTGTGGACATGGCAATTTCTCGCTTTGTTGCTCAATATAGAAAACAAGGTCGTTACGATTTAGTGAATGAAATTTTTCAGATTGGAATTAAGATGGTTATCCCACTCGCTCTTCTACTGTCTGTTGGCTTGTTTTTTACTGCCCCACTAATTTCTGAACATGTTTATCACAAGCCCTATACACTCTATATTCAAGTTTTTGCAATTGGTATTTTCTTTTTCATATTGAGTGGTATTATTGAGGAAGGTATAAGAGGATTAAAAAAAATAACCGCATACTCCTGGATTAATAATGTTTCTACTCAGGCCTTTTCAATTGCTATTTTATTAATTGGATTATTGTTTACTTCTTCAGATATCATTGTAAATATTTCTTATGTAATCGGTCTAATTCTAACATTTATATTAGGCGCATATTATTGGTTTAAATATATTCCTTATGAGAAAATAAAAGTCAAAACAATTAGCCGGAAAGAACTTTTAGCTGTTTCATTACCGATGCTATCTGCTAAATATTTAACTACATTATATACTTGGTTGGGCACATTAATTTTAGCGGCCTATGTTGCCGATGATAGTGTGGGAATATTTAATGGCGCTGCCCGCATGTCTGCATTTGCAACTATGCCTTTAATTGCAATTAATAATATTTCCGGACCAAAATTCGCCGAGGCATTTGGTGAAAATGATCAGAAAGCAATTAATAAAACTGTACGACTTTCTACCAGACTTATCTTCTGGACTTGTATGCCGATTATGGCTGCATTCTTTTTATTTCCAAAATTGATAATGGGTGTGTATGGTTCTGAATTTATTTCACAAGAAGCAATATTCACTTTTGCAGTTATTAATTTAGGTCAGGTAGTTAATTTCATGACAGGCCCTGTAACGCAGTTGTTAAATATGACCGGGCGACAGTTAGTTACACAGCGATATGCAATTCTAACTACCATTACAAGTATTGTATTAAGTGT
This sequence comes from Bacteroidota bacterium, assembly GCA_016715425.1. Lineage (NCBI taxonomy): Bacteria > Pseudomonadati > Bacteroidota > Bacteroidota bacterium. The sequence goes on along the minus strand of JADKAC010000002.1, from coordinate 165,324 downwards.
GTTGTTAATTCCGAGTATGGGTATGTTAGGTGCAGCTATTGCCACAGCAATTGCCCGAACAGTTTTAAATCTTGGATGCTCTTTGCATATATATTTTACAATGGGCATTAATACAATTTATAATCCGCTGAGCGATGTTGTTTTATTGTTTAATAAAGCATTTGGTAATAATAATAAATCAGATAAATAATTAATATAGATGGAGAACCGTTGGCCAAATTTTTTGATAGTGGGTGCTGCACGAAGTGGTACAACTGCACTGCATGAACATTTGGCAACGCATCCTGAAATTTTTATGCCTCTACAAAAAGAACCGAGCTTCTTTTCTTTTTATGGTAAACATCCGGACTTTAAAGATTCGAGAAATAAATACATCCAATCACCGGAGGAATATTTAAATCTTTTTGCAGGGCAGAATGAAAAAATATTGGGAGAATCTTCTACTCCTTATTTATATTTTTTTGATGACAGCATTCGTAATATTCAAACCCTAGTACCTGATTCAAAAAAAATAAAAATATTAATCATACTGCGCAATCCTGCTGACCGTGCATTTTCTCAGTATATGCATAATCGTCGTGATTTGCGTGAGCCACTTTCTTTTGAAAAAGCAATAGCTGCTGAAAAACAACGCATGCAAGAAAACTGGCATTTTGATTTTTATTATGCAGACAAAGGATTTTATTATAAGCAGGTAAATGCATACTTAAACAATTTTGATCATGTGAAGATTATGTTCTTCGATGATTTGGAACAACAGCCGAATAGGTTTATTAAGCAAGTGTTGGAGTTTCTGGAAATAGAAAGTGAAAGTTTGCAAAAAGAAATTCAACAACGCAATCAAAGCGGTGAAATGAAAGTGAAATGGTTCAAACGCTTATTATCAAATCGCAGTAATCCGGTATTGAATGGAATCAGAAAGATGATGTCGAAAGATGCGAAGAAGAAATTGAGAATGCAGGCAAAAAATTTATTGCTTAAACATAATTTGAAGAAAGTGGATATGGAAGCAGAAACACGGAAGCAATTGGTGGAATTATACAGGCAGGATATTATGCTATTGGAAAAATTAATTCAAACAGATTTATCACAATGGTTGAATTAAAAAAGAATATTCCAGTTCAAAACTTCTTTTGTATCGGTGCTCAAAAAGCCGGTACTACTACCTTGGCTGAAATTCTGAATCAACATAGTCAGATATTTCTGCCAGCAGTAAAAGAAACAAAATTTTTTTTGTTTGAAGATGATTTTAATAAAGGTATAGACTTTTATAATGCTACTTATTTTAGTAATTATAAAGGCGAAAAAATTTTCCGGTGAATTTGATCCGGATTATATAATGGAAGGCAAAGTGGCTGAACGATTATTTAATACGTATGGTGCCAATCTTAAATTTCTTGTAATATTTCGTCATCCGGTGGATCGGGCATATTCACATTACCTGATGACAAAACGTAAAGGTCTGGAAGATTTAAGTTTTGAAGATGCTTTGAAAAAAGAAGTCGGTCGTAAATCAAATTTTAAAGAACAAAAAGTTTTTGCCTATAAAACGAGAAGTTTATATGCTGAACACTTGCGTAATTATTTTAAATTTTTCCCAAGAGAAAATTTTTTGTTTCTTGTATTTGAGGAGGATATTAAAAAGCAATTGCCGGAAACAATTCGGCGTATTGAAGATTTTTTACAAATAGAACATCAGGAATTGCCAACGGATGTTCACAGCAATCAAGCATTTGAAGCGAAAAATGAAATGGTTCGTGATCTTGTGAGAAGGCCTAACTTTGTGAAGCAGATTTTTAAAACTTTGATACCAGGAAAAAGCACAAGAAAAAAATTGCGTGATTTTTTTATAAAGCAAAATGCAAAAACGGTGAAGTCACCAAAACTGGATTTAGAAATTCGCCATAAATTATTTACAGAATATTTTAGTAATGATATTTTGGCGACAGAAGATTTAATACAAAAGAAATTAAATTATTAATAATGGGAATCACCACACCGGAACCAGGAATTTATAAAGAACCGAATTCGGTATGGGGAAAACTATGGATTCTTATATTCATAATTTTATTTACAACACGCTTACTTACCAAGACAACACTAACGGATTATTACACTTATGCCGAAGTGTTTTGGTATTTTTTTATCACAATCTTTTCATTCATTTATTTATTTTATGTAATCCTGATACGCAAGACTTTGGATGAAATGAATTATCTGTATGTGATGATGCTAACTTTGCCGGTGTTATCGGCAGTGGCAGCAAATATTGCTGAAGGGCAAAGTATTCCCGGTGGATTAATTGCGCAAAGACATTGGTTTGGTTTGGGAGGTATTTTTTTAATTATCTTTTTATTGCGGACTCATTTTTTTACCATCAAGGATTTGTTTCGTGCCATGGAATGGTTAGGCTGGTTATGCCTGTTCTTTTATTTGTATTGCTATGTTTTTCTTGACGCAGAAAAATATGCAGAATATTCTTTCGTGGGTTATAGTGATTTAAAAGGAGGATATCGTTTTCGTTTTGGTGTTGATTTTATCTCCTTTCTTGCTTTGTACTACATGATAAAATTTATAGTGGAAAAAAAGCAGATGTACGTTTGGTTGGCAATTATTCAACTTGCTTATTTATTTTTCTTGCATCAAGGAAGAATTGTAATGCTTTCTGTTGTTGCCGGTATATTTCTATATTATTTAATTGAAGTGAACTGGAAACGTACATTGATTTATTCATTTGTAGGAGGCACTCTATTTCTTGTCTTCATGACTATTCTAACCTTTGCGTTTCCTGAATTTGCCGGCAGATATTTAGAACAATATACAAACGTCGTTTTGGTCTTTTTAGGTGAGGATACTGGTGAAGGTTCTGTTGAAGCAAGGGTGGAGGAAACTGCAATTGTACTTATATATCTGGCCTCATACCCTATAGGATGGGTAATTGGCGTGGGAAAATATGGTGCCGATTATAATGATCCGGATAAACCAATTACCACAATAGCACCGGGTGATATTGGAATACTTGGTTCGATAATAACCTATGGAATTTTAGGTACTTTAATTATGTATATTCAATTTTTTATTGCCTTCCGCTCTATGAAATTTGTAAAGACCTATAGAAAAAATGTGTATTATATTACGGCGGTATATTTTTTATTTTATTGTTTTGCCACTTCCTTAGCCAAAGGAAATTTATTCACCCAACCCGGCTCAACCGCTATTTTTATTCTAGTAATTTATGCATTTAAATTGTGGGAAGTTCAAGAAAGTAAAAAGGAGATTGTTACAAAGAAAATTGCTGCCACTTAAAATTAAAAAAATTAATTATTAGCTATGTTTTTAAAAGAGTCAAATAGATTATTAGTTATCGGTTCATTAAATGCAAACCCTGCCGACAGAGTTTTGAATCGTGATACAATACGAAGTGTTCAGCTTATTAATAATAAGGAAGAAATTATTCCTGTTCCTTTTTTTAATACATGGGGCGAGTTGGGCATGAGCTCTATGGCACCACATCCGCATGATCCATTTATATTATTTTTTGCATCGAGTGTTGCAGTATTTAAATTTGATTTGAAGCATGCAACTTATGTGGATCTGCAAATTCCTAATCTTACAGATATACACGAAATAAGTTTCATCGGTAATGGTCTTTGGATTTCCAATACCAAGCACGATGAAATTGTGTGCTATGATATTACTACAAATAAAGTTTTATCACGTATAAATCTAAGTGATTTTAAATCTACAGCACCGGAAGAAGGTGAAGATGCAGATGATGTAGAAGTGGTTGACAAATTTCATTGCAATCTGATTTTTCCAGGCTATGATAATGATACCTATATATTAGTGCATCATACTTCAGGAAGACAATTAATGAAGCGTATTGCACAAAAATTTATTAAGAGTCAAGGCAATGGTGGCGTTGTAAATATTTCGAATCGCAAACGATATCCATTGAATTTAAAAGCACCGCATAGTGTGCGACAAGTAAATGGAAATTATTGGGTTTTTGACAGTGGGCATTTTGAGCTAAAAGTGTTTGATAAAGATTGGAAATTTTTAAAGAGCATAGACACAAAAGGATTTGGCAGAGGTGGTGATTTGGATAATGAACTGGGTTATTATTATGCCGGAGTTTCTGAAACTAGAAAGCGCTATTTAGGTTTATTCCCCGGTGGTGAGGCAGTACCTAATATGGTTCAAATAGTTTCAATAAAGGATTATAAAATAATTAAGTCAATTAAAATTCCGTATGTGGAGCAATTGAATAATGTATATTGTATATCGAAGGATGTTGCCGATGCGCTGCTTGCTCTGAAATAACTCATGAGTATAAATAACACACTCCCAAATTTTATAGTTGTTGGCGCAAATAAAGGCGGCACTACTTCGCTGTATCATTATTTGAAACAACATCCGGAAGTTTATCTCAGCCCAATAAAAGAACCGCATTATTTCTCAAAAGATATTGATACGAGTTTATTTTTAAAATCGTTTGCAAATAATAAATTGCAAGATATAGAAGGGTATGTTAATGGTGAAATGGATGTGGAATATCATGCAGCATTTGTGAGAAGTTGGGAGCAATATCAATTGTTATTTAAAAACATTCAAGCGCAAAAAGCAATTGGTGAATTAAGCACTTCGTATTTGTATTCTACAGTTGCGGCACAAGAAATAAAGCAAGCATTGGGCGATATAAAAATCATTATCGCTTTGCGCAATCCTATACAAAGAGCCTTCTCGCATTACCGCATGAATTTATATACAGGCAACAGTAATATTTTCAATTTTATGCAGGCAATACAAGAAGATGAAAAGCATATCCCTAAAGTGTGGGGTAATGCAAATCTGTATTTAGAATTGGGATTATATTATGAGCAAGTGAAACGTTATCTCGAAATATTTTCACCCGAAAATGTAAAGATTATTTTCACAGAAGATATGCGTCGCAATAGCAAACAATTGATTAGTGAACTATATGCATTCATTGGTGTCGATCCGAATTTTATTGCCGATACTTCTGTGCAATACAATGAAGTATATACACCGAAATATAAAAATCTTACTTGGTTATTGAATACACTTGGGATTCGTCCATTATTAAAACGTATTTCGGGATCCGGAATTAAAAAATTTGCAGTAAAATATTTATACAGAGATAAATCGGATAAGGGAGAAATTACTCCGGAAGAAAAAGCATTTCTTATTAATTATTATAAAGTGGATATACAAAAATTATCTGCTTTATTGAATAAAGACCTAAGCAATTGGATGCAATAAATACACATGCACCTTCGGTATGTATTATCCTGGTAAATTATAATACCTGGGAAGATACTATTGAATGTATGGAGAGCATTTTAAAAAGCAACTACAGTAATTTTCAAATTGTAGTTGTAGAAAATTACTCAACAAATAATTCATGGGAGCAACTAATTAAATGGTGTAGAGGTGAAGCATTTCCAAAAGTAGAAGCCTCAAATCCATTATTTAAATATTCAAATCCACCTGCTATAAAACCAGTGATGTATTTAAGAGCAAATGTGGAAGAATCTGATCATTTGCGATTAATTAATACCGGTGGAATCAAACCAATTCTATTTATTAAAAGTGATGAAAATCTTGGTTTTGCCGGTGGTAATAATGTGGGTTTGCGTTATGCAATTTTTAATAGCTTCGACTATATGTGGTTGTTGAATAATGATACCGTAATTGAAAGTGATACATTGAAACAACTTGTAGATTATGGGGAATTGCATGCAAAGAAAAAGATTGGCATTATTGGGTCTAAATTATTATTGTATCACAAGCCGGATACCTTGCAGGGAATGGGAGCAGTGTTTAATAAATACTCGGGTAAATCAAAAATAATTGGAGCGCAACAAAAAGATATTGGGCAGTTTGATAATGCTGATGTACAATGCAATTATGTAATTGGTGCTGCTATGTTTGTACCTCGAAGTTTTGTGTTGGATGTAGGTGTTATGAGCGAAGATTATTTTTTATATAATGAAGAAAATGATTGGGCTTCTCGTGCAAAACGCAAGGGTTGGTCCGTAGGTGTTGCGGCAAAAAGTAAAGTGTATCACAAGCAGGGAGCAAGCACTGGCAATAGTCCGAAAAAAAGTAAATGGCAGATTAAAGCCTTGCATTATAAATATCGTGGGAAGATAAAATTGTATAAAAAATATTATCGCCCGCAACTGCCATTTCTGTATTTACATCTCCTCAGCAGAAGTGCAACTTATTTAGCAAAAGGAAATTTTAGTGAGGCCGCCGTTATTTATAAAGCCATTTTCAATACAAAGTTTTAATTATGATTATCAGTGATAAATTCAAGTATGTTTTTATAGAACTTCCACAAACTGCAAGCAGTGCAATTGCAAAAGAGTTAATTGCAAACTATGATGGGAGAGAACTTTTATTTAAACATGCCTTATACAGTACCGATTTTTTAAAGCAAGCAACTCCTGAACAAAAAACATATAAAGCAATTAGTGGCTTGCGCAATCCAATGGATATTTGTGTAAGCAATTATTTTAAATTTAAAACAGATCACGAGAATCGCTATTCCAATCCACGCTATTTGAAACATGGCTTTTTAAGAAAATATATTATGCGTTGGTGGAATATAAGGCAATATAAATCTATTGTAAAAGGTGGTGAATCTTTCGAGAACTTTTTTATGCGGGCGTATTCAATCCCTTATGCATCATGGAGTATAATGGAACATAAAAATTTTGATTATATCATCCGCTTCGAAAATTTGCAACATGATTTTTCTGAGATGCTAAAATTGGTTGGTGCTGAAAAAGTAAGAGACATTCCACAAGCAAATAAAACTGCTGAAAAAACAAAAACGTTTTGGGAATACTATGAAACCGATAAAGCTAAGCGCAGAGCTAAATTTATTTTCGGTCCTTATATGCAACATTGGGGTTATGATTTTCCTGCTTCATGGGATAAATTTAAAATTCCGGCACAAGCATTTTGGTTATACAATTTTTTTAATGTGCTGCGCAAATTTTTCTGGAAATATCTGCGGTGAGTAATTTAAAACTTCCAACATTTCTGGTGGTAGGTGCGGTAAAGGCCGGTACCACTTCCTTGCATGAATATTTAAATCAGCATCCTGAAATTTTTATGTCGCCTGTGAAGGAAACAAATTTCTTCAGCGACGCAGATATGTTGTTTGATAAATTCAATGTGGATTATAAACAGGATATAGATCATAATCTCGATAAATATCTGGATGGTCCGATGGATAAAAAAATTCATATTGCACATGTCCGTACCTGGCAGCAATATCAAAAATTATTCAGAGATGTAAAAGAGCAAAAAGCAATTGGTGAGATAAGTAATTCTTATTTGTATTGCCCCAATACGGCAAATGCCATTCATGCGCAATTGCCAGAAGCAAAAATTGTAATGATATTGCGCAATCCGATTGATCGTTTGTTTTCTCAATATCTGATGAATCTTAAACTCGGAAAAATTATTACCAAAGATTTGTTGCTTGAAATTCAGAATGATCAAGATAAAAAAGATAAGGGCTGGGGTGTAAGTCATTTGTATTTGGAAGTAGGAAAATATTATCCGCAGGTAAAAAATTATTTTGATATTTTTTCAAAGAATCAAGTGCATGTAATTCTGTATGATGATTATAAAAAAGATCCTGCTGTGGTAATGAAAAAGTTATTTGCATTCATTGGTGTGGATGCAGATTTTTCTTTGGATATGAGTATGAAATATAATGAAGCAGGTTTACCTCGTTTTGGAAAATTAAATTATTGGTTGACACAAACAGGAATTTACGGATTATCAAAAAAATTATTTCCCGACTCATTAAAATCACGTATTAAATCTTTGATCTATACAAAAGATAATATCCCTTTAATTTCCCCAGAGGAAAAAAGTTGGTTGATTAATTACTATAAAGAGGATGTGGAGCAATTAGAAAAATTATTGGGAGTATCGCTTCAGCATTGGTTGCAATAGTCAAATTCTACAGACTATTAAAAATTTTAGGTATTAATTATTAACTTCGCACCTCAATTCCCGATCGTCGTTTTATACGATTATTCCGGGATATTTTTTAACAATATTAATTATTGAAACATGTCAGTTAGATTAAGATTACAGCGACACGGTCGCACAAAAGCGCCTTTCTATCATATCGTAGCAGCGCACAACACTTCACCCAGAGACGGTAGATTTATTGAGAGATTAGGTTCTTATAATCCTACTAAAGTTCCTGCACAAATTACATTGGACGTAGATAAAGCACTAATGTGGTTATTACAAGGTGCAGAACCTTCCACTACTGTAAATGCAATTCTGAAATACAAAGGGGTGCTTTACAAAAAACATTTATTACGTGGATTGAAAAAAGGTGCATTAACGCAAGAGCAGGTGGATGAAAAATTTATGGATTGGGAACGTGGCCATCATGGTGCTGTTAGTGATCATGTGAAAATGATTGAAGACAGAGCAGCAAAAGCGAAATCAGATGAGAAGGATCGCATTGATGCTAAGCGTAGAGATAAAGAAGAAGCAGATGCAAAAGTTATAGCCGATGCCAAGGCTGCGGAAGATGCAGCAGCAGCAGAAGCTAAAGCAGCGGAGGAAGCTGCAACAGCAGAAGTGGAAACACCTGCTACAGAAGCTTCAAATGAAGAGCCTGCAAGTGATGTTCAAGAAGAAAAATCAGCGGAAGAAAATACTGCTGAAGAGCCTGTAAAAGAATAAGTGTTGATTTCCGGTTCGTTAATCGAGGTCGGTTATTCTTTGCGCACCCATGGGGTAAAAGGTTTTTTGCGTATTCAATTCAATGAAAATATTAGAGTGCTTTCGAAATCGGAAGCACTCTTTTTTTTATTTTCTGAAAATCATATTCCCTATTTTATTGAGGAGATAGATTATTTTGAAAATGGTGATACATTAATAAAACTGGAAGACATCAATACTAAAGAAGATGCCGCTGTTCTCACCAAAAAACCAGTGTTTGGAAATTTAGAATATGTATTGCCTGAAGAAGAAGAAGAATTGGATTCTGAATTTGTAGGATTTTTAATTGTAGATAGTAATCTGGGTGAACTTGGAGTTATTTTAAATGTAACTTCAATGGGGGATTATGATTTGGTAACTCTTAATTTTAATGAAAAGGAATTGTTACTTGCATTGCATCCCAACCTGATTTTAAAAACGGACTTAAAAAAAGCAAATTCTTTTCATTCAGGCGCCGGAAGGTATCTTGGATATTTAAATTCTATTGTAATGCGAATCGATATTATTACCGTTCTACCTGAATTATTACAGAGCCCACTGAATCATAGTATTATGAAACGGGCAAAAGAGAAAGGTTTATTAGAAGTAAATCTTATTAATCTCAGAGATTATAGCACATTTAATCATAAGCAAGTAGATGATTATCAGTTTGGTGGTGGCGCAGGAATGGTGATGATGATAGAGCCGATTTTTAATTGTGTGAATGCGCTTCAATTGGAAAGAAAATATGATGACGTCATTTATTTATCTCCCGACGGTGAATTATTGGATCAACCGTTGGCAAATAATCTTTCTTTAAAAAATAATTTGCTGCTGCTTTGTGGTCATTATAAAGGTGTGGATGAGAGAGTGCGGGAACATTTAATAACAAGAGAAATATCCATTGGCAATTATGTACTTAGTGGTGGTGAATTGGCAGCCGCAGTGTTGGTGGATTCTATCGGGAGATTATTGCCCGGAGTATTAAATGATGAAACATCTGCTCTCAGCGATTCTTTTCAGGATAATTTATTATCACCACCGGTTTATACCCGACCTGCTGAATTTAATGGTTGGAAAGTGCCGGATATATTGCTGAGCGGCCATACAGCAAACATTGAAAATTGGCGATATGAGCAGGCAATGGAACGAACAAAACAACGCAGACCAGGATTATTAGAAGAATAATTATAGTTGCTTGTAATTAGAAACTGCAATTTGTACCTTTGCCTTCCACTTTTAAAAGCTATAATATGGAACTGCTTAAAAATCTTGAAACAGAATTAATACCATCGAGAGATATGCCCCAATTTAAAGGAGGCGATAATGTAACTGTACACTATAAAATTGTGGAAGGTGATAAGAGCCGTATCCAGTTATTTCGTGGTGATGTGCTACAGAAAAAAGGAAGAGGTCGTACTCAAACATTTACTGTTCGGAAAATTTCTAACGGAATTGGTGTAGAAAGAATTTTCCCTTTATTCTCACCTAATATTGAGAAGATAGAATTGAACAAGGTAGGTAAAGTGCGTCGTAGCAGAATTTTCTATCTGAGAGGATTGAAAGGTAAGAGCGCACGTATTAAAGAAAACAGAACAATTACTACAGCAGCGGAATAAATTATTCGAAATAAACGGAAACCCTACCTTTCATGGTGGGGTTTTTTTATTTGATAAAACTTGAATGAAGATTATTTATTAATCAAGACTTGAATCAATACAAAGCATCAATATTTTTCAAGCCAATAGTTTTTTTACAAGTATATCCTTCGGCATATTGAAATCCGCAAGGTCTTCCAAATTCCATAGCTCTGGAATTAATATTTTCCATAAAAGCTTTTGAAGCAATATATGTTTTAGGTTCATCGGATGCAGGATTATACACCTGACTCTTATGTGCTAAAATTGCATCCATTCTTTTTTCCCAAACATCAGTTACATCTACTACAAAAGCAGGAGTTATAAATCTATCTTGAATATAATGTAAAACTAAGTTTGGTCGCCAGGGTTTCTGCTTTATATTTTCAAGTGTAGTTTCAATTTTAAATAATCCGGATAAGAAACATGCATCTTCCACTAATTGATTACTGCGACCGTGATCAGGATGACGATCCCATAGTGCATTGCAAATAACTACATCGGGTTGATACTTTCTTATCATTTCAATTACACGCAATTTCGATTTACGGTTATTTTCAAAAAAAGCATCTTCCAGGTTTAAATTTTCACGCACTGATGCACCCAGAATTTTTGCTGCATCTTTTGCTTCCTGCAATCTGATTTCAACTGTTCCTCGTGTTCCCATTTCACCTTGTGTAATATCAATGATGCCGGTAGTTTTTCCATTCTTATTTTCATTTAATAATAAACCACCACAACCTAATTCTACATCATCGGGATGCACGCCAAAAGCAAGTATATTAATTTTCATTTCATAAAGTTAATGCGCAAATGTAGGTTTTGCATTTGCCGGTGATGTGTGCAATGCTTTTTTAATTGCCTTAATAATTCTCTTGTTATCCGGTTGGGTATAAGTAAAAAAATAATCAATCACATTACCATTGCGATCAATTAAAAATTTGTAGTAATTCCATAACGGATGCACTGCAATCTTTCCATTTTGTTTTTTATCACCAAAAAATTTAAAGAGTGGATGTGCATCTTTACCACGCACATTTATTTTATCAAATAGTTGAAAACTTACACCATAATTTTTTGTACAAAATTCACCAATTGCTTTCCCCTCTAATGGTTCTTGATTTGCAAATTGATTACTGGGAAAACCCAATATTTCAAATCCCTGTTCTTTATATTGCTGATACACATTTTCTAATGTTTGCAATTGACCAACATGTCCGCAATGTGTTGCAGTATTCACTATCAATAATACTCTTCCTGCATATTCCGAAAGTGCTATTTCTTTTCCTTCCAATGATGTTGCTGTGAATTTGTAAATAGTGTTTTTCGGTAAATTTTCCATATAAGTATTGAATGAAAAGAATAACAGAACACAAGGTGCATTGTTTATTCAATTCCCAATTCTGATAGATATCTTTCTGCATCCAATGCAGCCATACATCCTGAACCTGCAGCAGTAACTGCTTGTCTGTAAGTTTTATCTTGTACATCGCCTGCGGCAAACACACCTGCAATATTTGTTTTTGTACTTCCTGGTTTTGTAATAAGATATTCCTGTTGATCCATATCCAAAATGCCTTTGAAGATTGCAGTGTTTGGTTGATGACCAATAGCAACAAAAAATCCGGTGATTGCAATTTCTTTTTCTTCGTTGGTGATATTATTTTTTATGCGCATACCTTCTACAGTTGTATCACCTAAAACTTCTAATACTTCAGTGTTCCAATGAATTTCGATATTGGCGGTTTCTTCCACACGCTCCTGCATAATTTTAGAAGCTCTGAAATGATCCTTGCGTACAAGCATGTGAACTTTGGTGCAAAGTTTTGCAAGATATAATGCTTCCTCACATGCAGTATCGCCACCACCAACTAAAGCAACAATTTGATTGCGAAAAAAGAAACCATCGCAAACAGCACATGCAGAAACACCATTGCCATTTAATCTTTTTTCAGATTCTAATCCTAACCATTTTGCTGTAGCACCGGTTGCAATTATTACACTATGTGCCTGAATTTCTTCGCCGTTATCTAACCACATTTTTTTTACCGAGCCACTGAAATCTACTTTATTCACTATTCCAAAATGAATATCAGTTCCAAATCTTTCTGCTTGTTTTTTAAAATCCTCCATCATTTCAGGTCCTAATATTCCTGATGGATATCCCGGGTAATTTTCTACATCAGTGGTTTGCATTAACTGACCGCCGGGTTCTAAGCCTGTGTACATCACCGGTTTTAAATTTGCTCTTGCGGCATAAATTGCGGCGGTATATCCGGCAGGTCCGGAACCGATTATTACACATGATTTAATCTCGCTCATTTCTTTTTTTAATGTAGTTGAATAGTTTGCAAAGATAGGGAAGGTTCTTTTTAAAGTGTTGTAGAGTTAACTGATGGATTAAATCACGAAATAAAAAAATAGTTACGATTTATTTTTTTTCATCCGCATTTATTCATAACCAAAATGCTTCAGCATGCGATCATCATTTTTCCAATCGCCTTTTATTTTTACATGCAGTTCTAAGAATACTTTTTTCTGTATAAACTCTTCTATTGCTTTACGTGATTCTGTTCCTAATTTTTTAATTGCACTACCGCCTTTGCCAATTATTATTATTTTTTGCGTTTCACGAATTACATATATTTCGGCAGAGATAACAGTGATATCCGGTTTCTCTTTAAATGCGGTAACTATTACTTCTACGGAGTATGGAATTTCTTTTTCATATTGCTCCAATATCTTTTCACGAATAATTTCCGCAACAAAAAATCTTTCTGAAAGATCTGTCAATGCATCGGTATCATAATAAGCGGGATGTTCCGGAATGTTTTCAAGAATACATGTTTGCAATGATTCCAGATTTTTATTTTTCAATGCAGAAATACCTAACACTTTTGCATTTGGAAATGTGTGTTGCCACATTTTTATTTTTTCTTCAATAACTTTTTCTTCTATCTTATCTATTTTATTCAATGCGATAATAAATGGGATAGTGATATTTTTAAACGACAATAAAAATGTATTCTCAGTTTCTATTTCTTCATCGGGTGTAGTAAGATAAATCAGCACATCTGCATCTTCCAATGCGGTATAAATTTGTGCGTTCATCCGTTCATGTAATTTGTATTGGGGATCATGCACAATGCCCGGCGTATCGGAATAAATAATTTGCATTTCTTCTGTATTCACAATGCCGATTATTCTTCTTCTTGTTGTTTGTGCTTTAGCAGTAATTATGGATAGCCTTTCGCCAACAAGAAAATTCATCAATGTGGATTTTCCTGCATTTGGTTTTCCAATGATATTTACGAATCCGGATTTAAAGGCCATTGCCAAAAATACATAAGGCTTTGTTATGGGGTTAAAATTTCATATCTTTGCTGTCGCTAAAAAACCGCGGGGTGGAGCAGTTGGTAGCTCGTCGGGCTCATAACCCGAAGGTCGCAGGTTCGAGTCCTGCCTCCGCTACATTTAAAGGGCTGAAGTTTTTTCAGCCCTTTTTTATTATAACAACATGAGTTTTACAATCGCAATTATCGGAAGGCCTAACGTTGGCAAATCCACTTTATTTAACAGATTGGTGGGTGAGAGACAAGCAATCGTGGACGACATAAGTGGCGTTACACGAGATCGTCAATATGGAAGTTCCGAATGGAATGGAAAACAATTTGATGTGATTGACACCGGTGGTTTTGTGGAGCACTCGGAAGATGTGTTTGAAAAAGCAATTCGCAATCAGGTGAATATGGCCATTGAAGAAGCTTCACTATTAATTTTTATGGTGGACGTTACTACAGGCATGACGGATTTGGATGAAGACATGTTGAATAAATTGCGCAGGGTACAGAAGCGGGTTTATCTTGCAGTGAATAAAGTAGATAATGCTACCCGGCTTTTATTAGCACAAGAGTTTTACAGTACAGGTTTCGAACATATTTATTTTGTTTCTTCAATAACAGGAAGTGGAACGGGTGAATTGTTGGACGCAATTGCTAAAGAGATTCCGGATAATGTTTCGGATATAGACGGTGAATTAGCAGAGTTGCCAAAGTTTGCAATTGTTGGTCAACCGAACGTAGGTAAATCGACTTTGATAAATGCATTAACAGGTGAGGAGCGGAATATTGTAACAGATATTGCAGGCACTACTCGTGATGCAATTCATACTCGCTATCGCATGTTCAACAAAGATTTTTTATTGATTGATACTGCAGGTATTCGCAAGAAAAGTGCAGTAAAGGAAAACATAGAATTCTATACAGTTATTCGTGCGATAAAAGCAATTGATGAAGCAGATGTTTGTCTGCTGATATTAGATGCAAGTTTGGGGATAGAAGGTCAGGATCTTACCATTTTTAGTACAATAGTGAGAAAGCGCAAAGGAGTAGTTGTGCTTGTAAATAAATGGGATATAGTGGAGAAGGATACCAATAGCATGAAATATTTTGAAGAACATATTAAATACAGATTAGCACCATTTAAAGATGTGCCGATTATATTTATCTCGGCCTTGGATAAAACCAGGATTTACAAAGCAATGGAAACTGCATTGCAGGTGTTTGAAAACAAAAAAATAAAAATCAGTACTTCCCAATTGAATGATAAATTATTGCCATTGATAGAAGCGTATCCGCCACCTGCCATTAGAGGAAAACATATCAAAGTAAAATACATCACACAATTGCCGGCACGTACACCTTCTTTTGCTTTCTTCACAAATAATCCGAAAGATATACGGGAGCCATATCGAAATTTCTTAGAAAATAAACTGAGGGAACATTTCAACTTATCCGGAGTGCCTGTTAATATATTTTTCCGACAGAAATAAGTATTGGTTATTTATTATCTAATTTTGCCTATTATAAATCTAAAATAAAAGCCAATGAGAAAATTATCAATGTTTGCTGTAGCAATTGCACTAACTGCATTTGTTGCTTGCAGCGAGAAAACAGACAAAACAGATAACATGGATGGAGAAGACATGACTGAACAAGTTCAGGAAGGTGCTTCAGAAACCATGACAGCAGCAGAAGAAACAACTACTGATGCTGCAGAAACTGTTACTGAAACAGCCACTGAAACTACAGAAGCTGCTCATTAATTTATCTGAATTATTTTTTTTAAACCCTGCCTCCTCGGCGGGGTTTTCTGTTTTTATTACGCATTAATAAATCGGCAATTGGGATTTCCGCTTTATCGGAATCCATGGTTTTATCCTTTGTAGATTTTAGATAATACATAAAAGCTATTAAGCAAATCAACAGAAAACTGAAAAGCAGCAAGGACATTAAAACAGGATTTAATAAGTAGGGAAGTAATTTTATCATTTCGAATTGATGGTAGTTGATTTCAGGAATTAAAATTAATACAAACGGAATTTAATTTGGTTTCCCGGTCGCCGACCGATTACTTATAGGTAGGTTTCTGTTGGTAAAGAAACCAACCGATAGGATAATGTCTTATTGCTCGCAGAGTTCCCTTCGTTTAACTATGCGGCGATATGAATATGAATTGCGTTAAGAATATCTTTATGAATCGAGAGGTTCGAGTAAGGTTCTATGAGAGGTTTATAGATGTGATTCCCCTCTACCTACTCGACTTTTGAATTCTTCAATATCTAATAATCTCGATGAATGAAAAACAGTAAGAATATCAACCCGATCTTTTTCGACAACAAGATAAATCAGTCTATAATTTCCAATAATAACTTCTCTTATTTCAACCACATTTATCTCTGAAACTATTTTACCAAGCAAAGGATAATTCCGAATATTTTTGGCTGAATCTCTAATTTTCCCTATTGTGATTTTTGCAAAACGACGAGAATCTTTAGCAATAAAATCAAAAATGTTTATTAAATCAAGAACAGATTGATCGGTCCAATTTAAGCGAGCCATTTAGGAAGTTTATCTTCTAATTCTTCATCAGGAGTAATTTTTCCTTGGGTACTTTGCTCCAAACCTCTTTCTATTTTTTCAAGTAATAAAATTCGTTCAAAAAGTTCTTCTATTTGAAAATTATCAGGCAATTGTTTTATTGTTTCTATTACTTTATCCTTGTTTAGCATGGTAGGAATATTTTGATTTTAAAAATACTAAATTTTTTTGAGGTACGGAGCTCCTTACTTTTCTGGTAACGGTTGTCACTACCAGAAAGGCGAAAACTTGAAGTGAATATCTGGAAATAGCTCCTAAAAATTTTTCTTATTTATATTTTAATCGGTCGGTGAGCCACCAACCGATAGGGGAATAAAATAGTAATGGTGTATATGGCTCGCAGAGTTCCCTTCGGGTAACTCTGCGGCGACGGAAAGTGATGAATGAGGATATTAATATTGTTGCTGCCTGTCATAAA
Organism: Bacteroidota bacterium; assembly: GCA_016715425.1. Taxonomy (NCBI): domain Bacteria; kingdom Pseudomonadati; phylum Bacteroidota; species Bacteroidota bacterium. Next base: position 148,561 of record JADKAC010000002.1, on the reverse strand, counting down.
CGAAATATTTTATTTGTTGGTAACAATTTTATCAAGGTTTAAGTCAGAAATAATATCAACCATTGACTTAGCAAGATTTTTGATTATCTCATCTCTTACTTCGCCTTCGACCAATTCAAAATCTTTGAATAATTCCTTTGCTTTTGTTAGTAGTTCTGTTTTCGTTTTTATATTTAATATTTTGGGAGGAATGATCCCGACCCAAGCAGTTGGTTTTTTATAGCTAATCACAACGTCTTCAGATTTAAAAATATGAATCTCTTCTATTTCCATAAGAGTTACTGGATCAATTTTTTTTGTAGTAAAAGTTACGCTTTCTCCTTCCAATTTAAAACGTTCGAAATCAGCCATAAGTTGTCCAGTAGTTTCACCTCTTTTTTGAACAAGCTCTTTATAATTACTTTTTGATTTTGATTCAAAGACAGCCAAAACATATAGTTTACCTTTTCTTATTACTACAAGGGCACCATCAGTCAGCTGTCCCAATGCTCCGGCAGTTTTTAGTTTTGGAGCCATTCCTCTTATATCTTTTATGAGTAGTATTTCTGACGGATCAAACTTCATTTTGATAGCTCTTTCTACTGTTTCGGCTAAAATTCTTTTATAAGCAGCCGAATAAAAGAATAATTCTTCAGTAATAAAGCCTTTTATTGTATCTATATTCTTAGCATAAACAATAGCATGTTTTATCAAACGATCAATCGAAGTAATAAACGTATTATTTATAAGGGTAATTTCGGCTGGCAGTATTCCTTTTATTTTTTTAATATTAAATAACTCAAGTACTTTTTCTCCAAGCGATTTTTTAATATAAGGCAAATCAACTTTACAAGGTGATTTACATCCAAACAACAACCGCACCAATTCATCGCTCATTCCTTTGATAAAGTTCAATGCCCAATCAGGCAAAGTTTTTAGCAATGCGATTTGATTATCAGCCAGGTCTCTTAGTGTAACAGAGCTAAGATCCATTACATCTTTTGCATAAGCTTTAAAATCTTTTATACCTTCCGTGATCTTGTATAATCGTTCAGTAGCTTTTCCTAATACTGTTGCAGACTTTAAAGTTTTACTTTCCGCTTTTATCAATTCCTCTACTTCAAGAAAAGCATTTTTAAAGGCTGTTGATCCCATTGCTTTTAACCCTTTCCACGCCTGCCTGATAATCATCGTTCCGCCAAAAATCAATAGACCAAACTTAAAAGTGTTCCATGTTTTTCGCTCATCATCTGTATAGTTTACTTTATCCGAATTGATTCTGGCATCAAAATCCATTATTTTTTGGGCAATTCCCTCTGAAACAGCAAACCAGAATAAATTAGTGATTAGTTTTCGTGTTAAAGAGATGGTTATTCCCGATGCCAGTTGAATTGTTCCTGTTGCGGCACTAGCTTTTAAAGGAGAGTACAAAGTAAAAATTGCAGTAACAGTTGTAATGACCAAATCAAGACCCTGCATTCCTTGTGCAGTTCTGACACTATCTTTTACTTCTTTTGCGACTTCGTCCAGAACGGCACCAAGGCACCATATTGACTGTACCGACCAGTTCCTAGATGTAAAAGTATCTCTCACAAATTGAGTTGCAGTACTTGCATCAGGGTCGAGTAAGCCAATCTGGACTTTTACCGGATCAAAAGTGTCACAACTAAGCAGAGGGTATTTTAAAGGATAATCACTTCTTGGATAACTTATTTCCATAGAGCCGTCACTTCTTTTCTTAACAGCAAATTCCTGGGTATCGATTCTTTGAATATTATCCGGAGGCTTAAATGATCCCATTCTAAGCGGTAGTTTATCATTTACAAAAGCAATTGCCCTGCTTTCATTTATCTGGCGATTAGTCAAAACAAAAGCTTCCCCTTTATCAAATTTTACGATAAGAAAAAAAGTGTCTTCAGATTTTTTGTAAAGAGTAAGCAGTTTTACAGAGTTTGTAGTCTGTGGACCTAACGGCCAGGTAAGCATATCAATTAACACTTCAGGGTTGTCAATATCCGCAGGTTCTTTTAATCTTCTTTTACTCTCACTCTGTATTTGGGCAAAAAGCTGCATTGCAGCCTGTGATTTAGCTTCCTGTTCAATAACAATATCAGAAATATATTTTTTTGCCGCTGTGAATTCTTTTGCTCCAAATACAGGTAGATAGTAGAACAGACCCAATGCAGTATTTTTAAATGACTGTATCCTTGTTTTTTTCTTTGCACCCAGAACTGCTCTTGTTTTAGGAAAAACTATTTTCAAAACTGGTTCTATTTTATCAACATAATCAGGGTTTTTTAATAGGAACCTTAACGAAAGTTCTTTGTAGTTTTTTTTCGGATTGATTCCATCAAGATCAATGGGATGAAAATATGGCCGCTCTACCTCATAAAATATTCCATACGTTTTAATAGGCTTATTGGCATACAATATTCTTAAGACCTGAACTTTCTCATTAAAACTGAGATTCTTTTGCATGTTCACAGCATCGTCTTCGTGCTTTGCGAACACTGCAAAAATACCATTGATGCTTTTTGAAATAGCAATAGCTGTATTCAATTCATCGCTTTCGTCACTTTCTTTAAGACTGGTTTCATCTAAAAATCCCCATTCATTATTGGGGTCTGTAATTGCAATCCGGTGATTTTGGATCAAAAATGCAGCTATCGCTTCTATATCAGAATCGAAATACCACTTAACTAATGCTTCTGGTTTGTAAAGCGATGCAAACACATATTTTTCTAGATCAATCAATAATTTTTCATCATCAGTTTTAGTCACTTTTATTCTTTTATCCAGTTCTTTTATACAGGATAATATCTTATATCTAGCTTGGGCTTTTTTCAGAGTTTCAATAATGTAATCATGTTTGTTATGATATAATTGCCAAATCACAAAGAGACAGGCCATTGAACTAATTCCAAAAATACCATCTTCCTCGATTTTTTGGGTTTCAAGAAAAAGATTTTCTGAAACTCCACTTTCATTGAAATATCGTTGTGTAAGCATTACCCTGTTTGCATAAGAATTTGGTAACACAACTGGATCCAGTGGTTCAAATGGATTGAATTTATCAAGGCGAAGCATATTCCACCATTCCTTATTTTTCTTGTATATTTTGTCACTTTCTTTTCGGAGCGTTGAGTGTAACTTCTCATCCTGGGGCGGTGGCGGTGGAACAAATAGTGGAACAGGTGTTACTCCTGTCGAAGAATAACCAAAATGAGGTGTTGAAGTAAGCCTTGAACTTGCTGAAGTTCCCCGCAATATAAACAAATCCAATGGTGACGCCGGCCCCGTCATATCATCACCGGTTTGCTGTGAGTACAAAGAATCTTCCTTTTTTACACAGCGGCTTTCTTCTGTTACCCCATTATTGCCGCGGTTGTAATCAGGGTTACTATCTTCCATGTGATCCCGTTTTAATTTTATTCTGTGGTAACGTTCATGCCTGTAGTTAATCCGTTAATAACAACACTCTTATCAATCTTAGGGTCTTCCAGTTTTTTATCTAAAATGCGTTGCGCCATACGTAGGTTCTCCAAAGCTGCCATTTGTACTTCCTGCTGTACTTTGTACACATCCCATTCACGGTGTTTTAGTTTAAAGTCTTCTAGCAAGCTATTAGCTGATACCAGCATTTCTATATAAAGCGAGCTGGTAGGCACAATAATTTCATCGCCATTACGCAGTGGGTCGGCTAAAAGCATTTCAAGCCATTCTTTTAAGGTATCTTTTAAAGCGTTAAATTCATCTTCGGTTAATTCTTGCCTAAGGGCACACACATAACGTGAATAATCTTCGAGGCTAATATTGCTTAACTGGTCGGGATCCATTGCGCCAAAGGTTGCATCAACATAAGGCATAGCCATAATCTCTGTTAAAGCATTGTGCTTCTTCATTGGGAAGGCAATGTAGTTTCCTTTAAAACCAATGATAGAATCTAAGTCTGCTACTTCCACTAGTGTTTTAGAATTAGCCGATTGTTTTATTACAGGTTTTATCCAAGCTTTATGTAGCGTTTCGCCATCCGCTCTAAATTGTTGAAAAAGGTCTTTTTCCGGTTTTTGCAGTATTTCACAATCCATTGATTCCATTTCGAACTGAGGTATTTCTACATTAAGCAGTCGCATATAACGTTGATCTGGCGGCTCCATAGCCCAAATGGACTGCATGTAGTGAATGATATTGTTTTTAATGTGCAACAGTAAACGTTCTACCATTGTTTTTTTGTCGAGATGGTCACGTAAGGCTTTATTATAATCGGCCGTCATGCTTTGCAATGCGTTTATTTCACTTTGCAAATTGAGTCCGGTTTTTTGCGCTTTATCTGCCGCATAGGCTTGAGCATCACGGGCTGCCATTTCTCTTGCTTTCGCAGCTTCCGGATTTTCTGCTGCATCTCCTGAAAAAGTTTCTTTAAAGTTATCCCACCAGCTATCGGTCTCTTCGTTTTCCTGTGCCCTTATTCTTGTTGCAATGGCTCTTTCTAAGGATCGATAGCGGCCATCAGCATCATGGTTTAATGAGGCTAATTCTCTTTTTAGTGTTTCAACCAACTGGCGCTGTGTACGCAGGTTTCTCCGATATTCTCTAATCGAAAAATCATCCCCTACATTTTTTTGCGCTATATATTGCAATGCAGGCCGGAAACTGTCATCTAATAAAACCCGGTTTAAAATCCAGTCGTTTGCAATTATCCATGCTTCTGTTATCTCGTCAGGTGCCGGCACATCCTGTGCAACTAAAACAACCGGCATTACACGGTATAATTGTTCCGAAACTTTAAACCGTTTTTGTAATTCATAAAAAAGATAAGTTACTGCCAATTCATCATTAGGATTTAAAATAGTTCCCGATTCTGTGTATTCAGAGCCGTAGGATTCTTCGGTATTAATCTCCACACTTCTTTCTTCTTTAAAATCCTGTGTAGCTTTCAAAACTGATTCTCTAAAGTCTTTTTTGTTTTGAGATGATTCTTTTGCAGCTTCAAGGCCTAATGAAGAAGTGACTTTAACACTACCATAACTGCCTTCTGCTCCTAATTTAAAGTCTGATTTGTTATTTGCCTTAGCAACAATTTCCTCCTCAGCTCTTGAAGTAGTATTTTGTTCCTGCGTAAGTGAAGTGTTATTTTTTTTAGCTTCTTTTTCAGTTCTTTTTCTGTTGAAAGTGGTTTTTAGAGAATATTTTTTTTCTTCTTTTGGGGCTAAGGGAATAGATTTTATCAAATTGCCTACTTGATATGCAACAGGTTCCCATTTTTGCCTGTAGGTATTCAATAAGCCAAAGTTGATAGCCTTTGCACTGTCGTCAGCGCCAAAAATATTAAATGCGTAGTTTGATTTTAGCGATTTATCCAGGTCAGTTAAAATTTTATGAAATGCCCTACTGCTGCTATTACGCATGTAGTCAATTAGCAAATCGCCTTGTGCTTTTAGTTCTTGGATATATTGCTGGGCTACTTGGGTTGATACTCTTTTGTATCCATCAGCAGTAGTAGTGGACAAAATATTACTCCAGCCGAAGTTACCGATGTGAGTTTCTTCTGGGAGAAATATTAATCCTGCATTTGCTTTGTTAATCGCTATGCATATATTTTTTAATTTATTCTGAGCCTCTAATTCCATTGCATTCCACTCTTCATAAGTAATATCAAAATTACTTATAACCTCCTGTGGAGGATTACTAAACGCTTTTTTCATAAAGTTAAAAGCACTCAGTACTGCTGTTACAGATTTAATACCATCAGGTAAATCATTTCCACGTTTGGTCGCAATTTCTTTTAGCTCTGCTGCCAGTTGTGCAGGAGTATCATCTATTATTTGTTGCCAGATGTGACCGAATGCTATGTTCAACACATGAAAATCGAAAAATGAAGCCTGTTCAGCAGGGCCTTTTTTAAGGTTGAAATTATTTACATTTTCATTTATAGCATTTTGGTCTGCCTTGCCTTTTGAATCGGTTAATTCTTTTAAGGAACGAACATCACTTATTGTCTTTTTTACGTATCCTGCAATTTCTGCTGTGGTTAACGGGGTGTTGCTAATTACATTTGCATTATCGCCATAAGCATCAAAGCGCAGCAAGGTATTATCGAGCAATTTGGTTTCAAAACGAATTATATTTTCTGTTGAAATATATTTAAAAACTATAAAAACATTTAATTCCCCTCCGTGATTGCCTATTATATATGTTTTAGCAGCTTCTGGCAGGCTAGAGAAGGGAATTTGTTCTTTAGTATCTAATGGATTATTTTCATTACCAATATCTAACTTTTTTGCTGCACAAACGGTGTCATCACTTTTTATGAGAGACTTTTTTATAATAGGATTAGTGCTGGTTAAAATTAAATTGTTAGAACCCGCTGCGTTCATTTTGTGCAATAAGCTTTTTAAAGGTTCTGTGGTTTGTATATCATTAAACAACTTATTTGTTTCACTCGATGTTTCCAATCCCAAAGCTATAATGTTAGCAGGGTTCAATACGAAACTTACCTCAATTCCCTTGTTTTCATTAATATGATTTTGGATAGCATTGTTTTTTTTGATCATTTGGTTGCCCATATGTCCATTCAATTTATCTGCAACTCTTTCTTCTTCTTCCACAAAGGTTACAAAGCTGCCATCATTAGGCACAGGCTTAGGTGCAAAAATCTGCCTGAACACTTTTTTTGATTTAACTAGCTTGGCTTTTTTTTGTGTCACTTTTTCTTTCTCATGTACCAGTAATTCAGCATTAAACGCATTATTAAATGATTCAAGAGCTTTAAAATTCTCAATTACATTTGTCGGGTCTGGTTTTGAATTGGTTTTGGGTATTTCAATGTTTTTCTCGATAAATGTTTTGTCAGTTAACTGAATAAAGTAATTTTCATTTCTTCCTGCATTTTGTCGTATCTCAGACGAATAATATAATATCGTATTCGCAAAAGACCGACCCGCTTCTTCAGGCGCTAATACCATTAAAAATAAATCAGGACGTTTTTCGGTTTCGGTTAACACCTGAAACTCCTTGTTTTCATAGTTAAGCTCAAATGTGCCATCTGCGGTGGTAAGTACTGAACCTAACCTGTCACCCAAAAAGCCTAAAGTATTCTTGGGCATTTCACCTTCTTTTATTATGGCTTTAGCCTTTGGAAAATCGACAGAAAGGCTGTTAATAAATTCTTCGGGCTTAGCACCCGGGTCTAAATCATAAATAATTACTAGCAGATTTGGTATACCTGCTCCTGTGTCTTTTAGACTGATTTTGCCGGAGATGTGGTTTGGAAATTCTTGTTTTGTTGTATTTGTGGTTGCCATAAATTTGTATTTACATTTGTAATGTTAATTAAATATTTTTCATTTGAAATACCACATGGGATATTTGCTTTTTGAATGAAGGTTGTGTTATGAGGTGGTGAATTTGCAAAGCGGAAAAATATCCGATGTAATGTTTCGCATCATTAACTAAATGTTCCTCTATCAAATGCCAGTCGGGTATTAACGTTTCTGCATTTTGCTTCATAAGGTATGATGTAATAAATTCCGTCTTTCATTCTCATCAGTAATCCACGCTTTGTCCATGTCGCTGAGTAGTTCCCGAAGTGTACTTTCCTTAGAATCAGAGAATGATTTGAAAGCTTCGTTAAAGTTAAAGCAACGCTTATTGTGTCCGTTAAAATAGGATAGAAGTTGGTTTGATTGGGTTGATATGTATTTAATTTTCATAGTAGCAATGTCAGGATAACTCTGACTATAATGATACGAAAGATAAATTAATGTTATATCATTGAGATTGATGAATTATATTTTATAGTTAAATTGTCAGGAACAACCTGATATTTCAAAAAGAAAACTTGCATAAGGAGTGGAAATGGCGGGAAGGAACTATTTTTTGGTTATGCCGGGATTATTTATTGGCGGCAAAGTCTATTTCGGAAGACTGTGCGGATACCCTAAAAAGGAGAGGGAAGATTGTGGATAGTTTTTTTTACAAGTCGAATGCCTTGTGATGTATGGATTAGGCATATTATGTTAATAATTTGTTGTGAAATTTAATTGATTTTTATTTTAGTTTTGGTTTCTTCTTTGAAAGAAAAAGAAAACTGAGATAGGATTTGCACCTATTACTCCTGCATATCAGGCAGGCGTTTTAACTTAATAATACTACTCAGCTTATCTTGTTTAGAACAATTTATTGAGCCCCGGTCTGTCGGGGTTTTTCAATTCTCTAAGATACCATAATGATTGTCAATAAGCTACGGATCTTTTTTACACAACACTGTTCATAATGAGAAATATTCATAGTAGGCTTTATTTTGATTTGTATACATATAAATTATTAGTATTTGTAATAATAAACACCACCTTATTTTTTGTGGAAATAAACTTTATAAGTGGGGAAAACAAGGTGGGTTTAATTATGGTATATTGGTATTTTTTGTATATTAGATTGCTTTAATGAATTGCCATCTTGTTCTTGATATACAAAGTAATGAGTTATATCTGAAGTAGTTGATTCGTAACTCGGATTGATTAAAAGTTTCCTAACAACAATAGATTCTGTTTTAATTTCCAAACAAAAATTTATTTTACTTTTTATTTGAAGCTATAACCCTGCTAATACGAAATATTTTTCTAGCTCCGATAGTAACGGAAAGCCCGCAGTCCCGAAGGGCGAGGACTTGCAGTGGATAGCGGGAAATAGCTCCTAATTATTTTTCTTATTTACTCCCCTCAGTAGTTAAAAACTTTAATGCTTCCTGAAAGTCCATATCAATTTCGTTCATGATGGGGAAGAAGCCATCGTTGCCCCATTTTTGCCGGGCGAGAAATGCTTTTATGGCGATGTCAATTTTATTGCGAACGGGTAATGCTTTTTCTTCGGTTACTCGAAATGTGGAATCACGACTGTCGGCGAAGGCAATAAATAGTTTAAACATTTCATCGTCCACCTGAAAGTTCTGATTAAATTCAGTTACATTTTTATAAGCAGAAAATTTTGCGGTGTGGTCGCTGTAATAGGAATATGCAAACTGATTTATAAAACCACGATTGTATAAACGATTAAAATAAACGGCTTCGGCAGAGGTATCCACCGGCACTTGAATGTCGGGATGTATGCCCCAGTCCATATCGGGATTATTTTTTAAACTATCGGGCAGTTCGCCGCCATTCATTAATATACTTACATACTGATCGTAATATGCATCTACACCACCGGCATAGGAACGCTGAATGCTTTTGCCGTTGGGTGTATAATATCTGGCAATGGTTAAGCGAATGGCAGAATTATCGGGGAGGGTATATACTTCCTGCACCAGGCCCTTGCCGAAAGAACGATGACCGATAATAGTTGCTCTTTTATTATCCTGTAATGCGCCGGAAAGAATTTCGCTGGCGGAGGCTGAACCTTCGTTAATTAATACGGCAAGATCGCCGGTTTCAAAGGCGCCGATTTTACTGGAAAAATAATCGCTGCGACCAACAGAACGACCGTCGGTATATACAATAAGTTTTTTGCCTGGCAATAATTGATCGGCTAAATCAACTGCACCTGTAAGATATCCGCCGGGATTTCCACGCAAGTCCATAATTAATTTTTTCATTCCGGCCTTCTTTAATTTTTCGATGCCTTCGGCAAATTCATAAGGTGTTTCTTTTCCAAATTTATTGATGCGGATATAACCGATTTCCGGAGTTACCATATAGGAAACGTCCACACTATTCACAGGAATTTTATCACGGGTAATTTCAAATGCGAGTAAATCGGGTTCGCCTTTGCGATAAATTTTTACGTTTACTTGTGTGCCTTTTTTTCCACGTAACATACGCACAACACTTTCATTGGTAATACCATTTCCTGCAACTATGGAATCGTTGATGGCAACAATTTTATCGCCGGATAATATTCCTAATTTTTCACTGGGTCCGCCGGCTAATGCAGCCACTACATAAATAGTATCGTTAATGATATTAAACTCGATTCCGATGCCATCGAAATTTCCTTGAAGGTCTTCATTAAAAGATTGTAATTCTTTTGCAGGAATATAATTGGAATGTGGATCCAACATTTTAAACAATGAATCAATTGTTTCCTGTTTATTTAAAAAATTATTGATAAGAACATGCACTAATGAATCGGCATTTATAGAATCTACATAGCGCTTATCAATAAACTGCAGAATGCTGTCGATCTTGGTGTATGTATTTCTACTTTCAATTTGAGTAGGCTTGCCGGAAGAAGCCGGCGCAATGCGTGTTCCCAGAAATACACCAAATGCAAGCACTAATGCAAAGGCGAGGGATATAAATACTTACTGTTTTGTTCGCTCAACGGATAAATAATTTATGTGCAAAGTAACGATATGCAATTGAGAAAATGTATTGCAGTATTGAATACCTATTACATGGTATTTGATGCGTAAACGACATAGATACATGCTGTAAATGGTTGATTTTATTGCCGGTGGCCTAAGTTTGCACAATCATAATTTTGAAAAATGAAAAGCAATGAATGAATTTATTATTACACTGCGTGAATGTTTGGAAGCTTCACTTATAGTTGGGATTATTTATACGGTGTTAGATAAAAAAAATTTAACGGAGCAGAAAAAGATGTTATGGCTTAGCGTTTTTCTTTCTTTAATTGCGTCCGCCATTTTGGGTGTTGGTCTGCATAGAGCAATGCAAAGTGTTGGCGATACAGGCCTGCAAGCATTATTAGAGGGTGTGTTTATGTACATCACTGCCGCACTTTTATTTTATGTGATATTCTGGATGAGTAAAAACCTGATGAGCAAAAAGCAAATTTCTGATCAGGCAAATGCTGCAATGGAAACGGGAAAATGGGGTGTATTCTTTTTGGTGTTTTTTGCAATTCTGAGAGAAGGATTTGAAACTGCTTTATTTCTTGTTGCGAGTACAAGTATTGATCAGGAATTTTCATATAGCGGATTTTTTGGCGGTATTATTCTCGCCGTATTAATAGGTTATATTATTGTAATACAAGGAAAGAAATTAGATCTCCGCAAATTTTTTAGTATTACTTCATTACTGCTCGTATTTTTTGCAGCAGGAATGATTGCTTATGGCACACATGAAATGCATGAGTATGTTGAAGCAAGAGAAGCCATACAAAATCCGGGCGCTGAAGAAAAAGAAAATAAGGTGTATGATATTTTCAAATCGAAAACTGCAGAAGATAATCCAAACACTTTTTGGTATAAGCAGGATGGAGAAAAGTATATTCATCTACTGCATGATAAAGGACGTGTTGGTGTATTTTTTAAAGGACTGTTTGGATATAATTCCGATCCGATTTGGATAGAAGTAATTCTTTGGTTTTTGAGTTTATGTGCAGGGATATTTTTCTGGTATAGGATGTATAAAGTGAAACCGGTGGTGGCAGTTCGGTAAAATATTTTGTAGAACGTTTTATTTGAGGTCTGCTTATTTATGTTTTGACCCACCTCTTATCCTCCCTCAAACAGGGAGGACGTTTGTGCAGTGATTCTATCAAATGATTGGTTTAATGAAAAACAAATGTTCTACTTTAGATAAGAAGAAATAAATATCAATTTGATATAAAAACTTCAAAAGAAAGATGAATTATCGCTCTCCCTGCCTTCGGTAGGTAATCTTTTTAAGGGAGAGTAAGGAGAGGGTCAAGTATTCAGTGAAGTAAAATATTTCCAGCAGTATTGCAAACGGCTACCATACCATGAAAACATTTCGCCATCTACTATAATGATTTTTGTATTGGGAACAATTGCTTGAATTTCTTCTAAATGTTTTTCTTTAAATGGATAGGGCTCTGATGAAAGCATGATTATTTCCGGTTGCAATGTTTGTATTTCTTCAACAGTTAATTTCGGATAGCGATTTAAATCACCAACTGCATTTTTATATCCTGCTTGTTGCAACATATCATGAATAAAAGTATCGTTGCCAACTGACATAAAAGGATCTTTCCAAATCAGGTATAATGCACTTTTATTTTTTAAATTTATTTCTGATGTAAACAGTAGTTTTTCTTTTTCTATATTTTCAATAATGGATTTTGCTTTTCTTTTTGTATTGGTTATTTCTCCAATTGCAGTTATCATTTGCAATGCATCTTCAAAATTATTTACATCACTAATCCAAACAGGAATTTTTTTTGCAAGTGTTTCTATTTGCTCTTTTACATTTTCTTCCTTGTTGGCAATAATTAAATCGGGTTGCAGATTTTCAATTACTGACATCCGCAGATTTTTTGTTCCGCCAACAATTGTTTTTTTTTTGTTAGTCCGATGGGATGAACACAAAATTTTGTGATACCAACAAGATTTTCCTTTAATCCTAAATCACAAAGTAATTCAGTTTGCGATGGAACTAATGAAATGATTCTCTCCGGAAAATTTTCTATAACAATTGTTCTTCCCAGTTGATCAGTGAACTGCATCTTATCCTTTGCTCAATGCATTTAAAATATCGTGGCGGGTGATGATATATGTTTTATCCAATTTAAAATCTTTCACCAACACTGCTTCATTATCTGCATTTATCATTTTTGATAATGACTCCAAGGGTGTTGAAATATCAACAAATGGAAAAGCAGAACGCATTGCACTGCGCAAATCAGCTTTGCATATATCCGGATTTTGTACTACTTGTTCAAACAAATGTTTTTCATTTACTGAGCCTACAATTCTTCCATTGTCCGAAACCGGAATTTGCGAGTAATCAAATTGTTGCATCAATACAATTGCTTCCTGTACTGTTTGATTTACCGATAAAGTTTTTAATTCAGAATTCAACACAGTAGAAGCAAGTTCTTTTGCAGTTAATCCATGGCGATCGAAATAACCCATTTTCAGCATCCAATCGTTGTTAAACATTTTACCGAGATAACGAGTACCATGATCTACAAACACCACAACTACGATATCACCTTTTTTAAATCTGTCTGCCATTTGTATTATGCCTTGCAATGCAGCCCCGGAAGAATTCCCAGCAAAAATTCCTTCTTCTTTTGTGATGCGTTGCGTCATAACCGCTGCATCTTTATCAGTAACTTTTTCGAAATAATCAATTAAACTAAAATCTACATTCGCAGGTAAAAAATCTTCACCAATACCTTCAGTTACGTAAGGATAAATTTCATTTTTATCCAACACACCTGTCTCTTTCATTTTTTTATAAATACTACCGTACGTATCAATTCCTAAAACTTGTATTGCAGAATTTTTTTCTTTCAAAAATTTTCCAACACCGCATATTGTTCCACCGGTTCCGACACCCGCAACAAAATGTGTAATTTTTCTATCAGTCTGTTTCCAGATTTCAGGAGCTGTTGATTCATAATGTGCTTTTGAGTTTGATAAATTATCATATTGATTTGGCTTCCATGAGTTGGGCACTTCATTAATTAATCTGGAAGAAACAGAATAATAAGAACGTGAATCTTCTGGATCCACATCCGTGGGACACACAATAACTTCAGCACCAAATGCCCGCAATGCATCTGCTTTTTCTTTGCTCTGTTTATCTGTTGTTGTGAAAATACATTTGTATCCTTTAATGATTGCAGCAATTGCCAAACCCATTCCTGTATTGCCGCTTGTGCCTTCTATAATTGTTCCGCCCGGTTTTAATGCGCCTGATTTTTCTGCATCCTCAATCATGCGTAAAGCCATGCGATCTTTAATGCTATTGCCCGGATTAAATGTTTCCACCTTCGCTAAAACAGTTGCAGGAATATCTTTTACAATGCGATTTAATTTTACTAATGGTGTATCACCAATCGTTTCTAATATGTTATTCTTCCACATGATGCAAAGTTAGGAAAATGAGGGAGGAGGGAAGTGGAGTAATGTAGAATTGTTGAAATGAGTAATCGTGTAACTGTGTAATTGAAAAGGTTAGCGGTGGTAATTTGATATTTAAATATACTAATTGATTTTATTATTAGTATTTTATTTTTTATTTGGAAAAAGTAACACCACTAAAAGCTAAAGAAAATGTTATCGTATTAAATTTCAATGTTTGCAATTCAGGATTCCGATTTATATTGGTTAGACCATAAGAATATTTTAATTCGGGAGAAAGAATAAAATGTTTTGTCTTATTTTGAAATCCTATTCCAAAGTCAATAGCGATGTCGGAATTATTTCCATATTGAGTGCTTATAGGAGGCGATTTTGATAATGGTAATTTAATGTTTGGTCCTGCAAAAACATAAGGTTCAATATTTCCACTTCCTATTTTATAATCAAAATGCGTCATGATGTTTAAGCTTATTGGAAAAATTTCATAACTATAAATTGAATTATCCAGATTTATAAAATCAACACTACTATTGTAAAATGCCAATTCTAATTTCGGTGAAAATATGAAATCCGGAGATATAGAATAATCCATTAATACACCAAAATTAAATCCACCGCCATTGCTAATGGATGCATCCGTTGGAAGTAGTTCTATTGATTTTAAATCAGAATAATTTGCACCCAGATTAAAACCAAATTTGAATCTACTCTCACACATTCCTTCATAAGTTTGAGAGAAGGTGAGGATAGAACATAAAAGAAATAAAGTTAAAAGGGCTATATTTTTCATTTGTGTAGATTGATTTGTAAATAAAAAAGTATTGGTTATATCATTCAACAATTATTTTTTTCCAAAACGGAAATGCAAAAATTATATTTTGGATTTAGCCTGTCATTGAATCAATTAATTCAAAAATAAAAAAGCCCCGTTTTACAACGAGGCTTTAAATGCGTTTCGCAAAAAATATTATTTCACTTTATTCACTATCTCATCAAAGGCAGCCGGACTGTTCATTGCTAAATCAGCCAATGCTTTTCTGTTCAAGTCAATATTATTTTCTTTCAACTTATGAATGAATGTGCTGTAACTTAATCCATGTGGACGCACTGCTGCATTGATACGGGCAATCCATATCTGACGGTAAATTGCTTTCTTGTCCTTACGGCCAACGTAGGCATATTGCAGTCCTTTTTCAATAGCATTTTTTGCTACCGTCCACACATTTTTTCTCCTGCCCCAATATCCTTTGGCAAGTTTCATCATTTTTTTGCGCTTCGCTCTTGAAGCTACATGGTTTACTGATCTAGGCATTTTATTTTAATTTACGCTAATCCTAAAATTCTTTTAATTCTTGGTTCATCCGCCTCGTGTACTAAATGAGTTCCTCCAAGACGGTTTTTACGCTTTTTACTTTTTTTCGTGAGAATATGGCTCATATAAGCTCCCCCTCTCTTTATTTTACCAGTGCCTGTAAGCTTAAAACGCTTCTTTGCACTACGGTTTGGTTTCATCTTCGGCATAACAGATACTTTTATTTTCTCTTAAAATGGGATGCAAAGATATAGAAAATCTCCTGAGAAAAGCGGTGATGATTTATTTTTTCTTTGTCTTGGGGTTAAATGTAATGTGCATGCGCTTTCCTTCTAATTTCGGCATCGCTTCCGGCACACCAGATTCTTCAAGTCTTTGCGCAAATCTCAATAACAATAATTGACCTCTTTCTGCAAACACAATTGCTCTCCCTCTGAATTGTACCCAGGCTTTTACTTTGGATCCTTCCAGCAAAAACTTCTCAGCATGCTTGGCCTTAAATTCAAAGTCATGCTCATCGGTATTGGGTCCGAAGCGAATTTCTTTTAATTCCTGCTTCTTTGCCTTTGCTTTTATTTCTTTGTCTTTTTTCTTTTTCTCGTAAAGGAATTTTTGATATTCCACAATACGACATACAGGGGGATCAGCATTAGGTGAAATTTCAACTAAGTCCAGTTCTGCATCTTGAGCTAACTTGAGTGCTTCTTGAATGGAGTAAACTCCTGGTTCGATGTTTTCGCCTACCACCCTTACTTGTTGGTGACGGATTTCCTGGTTGATTTTATTAGGGTACTGTTCAGTTTTGGGTCTGAAAAACCTTGGTTCTCTTCTTTGCAAGTGTTTATTGTTTTATGAAAAAATTGTTTCTACTTCTTTATTAATCATCTGCACAAATTCATCTATTGTCATACTTCCTTTATCTCCTTCACCATGTTTTCTAATGGATACTGTTTCGGAATTCATTTCATTTTCACCGATAATCAGCATGTAAGGTACTTTCTTTACTTCAGCATCTCTGATTTTTCTTCCAATCTTCTCGCCTCTCTGGTCAAATAGGGTGCGAATTTCGTGATTTTTAAATACATCTAATATTTTTTGGCAATAGACATTGTATTTATCACTGATTGGCAACACTGCAACCTGAGCCGGAGCAAGCCAAACAGGAAAGTTTCCTGCGTAATGTTCTATTAAGAATCCGATAAAGCGCTCATGAGTTCCCAATGGTGCCCGATGAATAATGATTGGCGTTTCTTCTTCATTGTTGGAATTCATGAATTTTAAATTGAAACGTAAGGGTTGTGCAAAATCCACCTGATTTGTTGCAAGTGTAAATTCACGGCCAATAGCGCTCCAAATCTGCACATCTATTTTTGGTCCATAGAAAGCAGCTTCATCTGACACTTCTATATAAGGTATTCCGGAACGGATTAAAACCTGACGTACCATATCCTCTGTTTTCAACCACAATGCAGATTCGTCCACATATTTCTGACCGAGTTTTGCAGGGTCGTGAGTGCTGAAACGCATTACATATTTATCAATACCAAAAATGTCGAAATATTTTAAATACATATCATTTACAGCTTTGAACTCTTGTTCAAACTGTTCTTCGGCACAATAGATATGTGCATCATTCATCTGCAAACTACGCACACGCATCAAACCAAATAATTCGCCACTCTGCTCGTAACGATAGCAGGTTCCATATTCTGCTAATCGCAATGGTAAGTCTCTATAGCTGCGAGGCAATGCATCAAAGATTTTATGATGATGAGGACAATTCATTGCTTTTAAATAATATTTCTGTCCGTCAATATCCATGGGGGAAACATGCTTTCCGCATAATAAGGAAGATGTCCACTTTTTAAATACATACTTTCTTTAGCAATATGCGGAGACTTTACTCGTGAGTATCCAGCTTTAAATTCTGTGCGCTTTGCTAATCTTTCCAACTGTTCAATCATCACTCCGCCGTTAGGTAACCACAATGGCATACCTGGCCCCACATCATCATCGAAAGTAAAAATCTCTAACTCCTTTCCAATTTTTCTATGATCACGTTTCTTCGCTTCTTCCAGCATTGTGATATAGGCATCCAATTCCGATTGTTTTGGGAAAGTGATACCATACAAGCGAGTAAGCATTTTATTTTTTTCACTTCCTCTCCAATATGCACCTGCGATATTTGTGAGTTTCACTGCTTTAATAAAACTCGTATTTGGAATATGAGGCCCACGACATAGATCAACAAAATTCCCTTGCGAATAAAAAAGTGATTTTGCCATCTTCCAATTCACTTATTAATTCAAGTTTATATTGATCGTCTTTTTCAGTGAAATATTCCAGTGCTTCTTTTTTGCTCACTGCTTTGCGTACATACGAATTACCTTGTTTTGCAAGTTCCTGCATTTTCTTTTCTATCAATGGTAAATCTTCCGGGGTTAATTGTTTGTCCCCAAGATCTACATCATAATAAAATCCATTATCAATTGGTGGACCTATACCGAATTTCACTCCGGGGTATAATGCTTCTAAAGCCTCAGCAAGAAGATGTGCTGATGAATGCCAAAACGATGATTTACCTTTTGCATCATCCCATGTCAAAAACTTTACTGTTGCATCATTTTGCAAAGGACGAGTAGCATCCCATATTTCACCATTAATATCTGCACTCAATACTTTGCGTGCTAAACCTTCGCTAATGGATTTAGCGATATCTAAAGCAGTAACACCAGCTTCATATTGTTTTACTGCGCCGTCGGGAAATGTTATATTAATCATTGTTTAATCTGCATTTAATGCTTTCAGTCGCTCAGTAGCTTCTGTTAATTCAGGGTCTAAATTTACGGCCTGTTTATAATTGGAAATAGCTTCATCCATTTTTTCAATTGTTCCGCACATAATCCTTTGCCGTAATATGCAATTGCTCTTGCGGGAGATTGTTTTATTGTAAGGTCAAAATAGCGATAAGCTTTTTCTATAGAATCTATACCGAAATATATTGTGGCGAGATTATATAATGCATCGGCATCCTGCGGGTCATCAACAATTATATTGCGATAGTAAGAGATAGCATTTTCTAAATCACCGGCATCTTGAAAATATTTTGCAATACCATATTCAGCTTCTTTGCTTGTATCATTTACAGAAATTGCATTGTTATAATATTTAATTGCTATCGGATCTTTTTTAGCGGAATATAACATTCCCAATTGCATATAAGCATCATAATAATCGGGATCCACTTCGGTACATGTTTGAAAACTAGAAATTGCTTTTGCTGTATCACCGGTTTCTTTAAAAATTAAACCTTTATAGAAATAAGCATCAGCATTTTGAATATCCAATTTCAATACTTTATTGTAGGTGTCAATTGCCAAATTATATCTTGGTTTGGGCAACAGAAAATATTCTAATGCCAATGCATTTAATACATCAATGTTCTCCGGACTGTGTGCAATAAACCGTTCTAATATTAAAATGGAACCCTCGGGATTACTCATCTCAAATAAACAATCAGATAAACCAAGTGCAAAGGGTGCATTCAGACTATCCATGTGATACGCTTTTTCATAATCCTGTAATGCAAATTTCAAATTACCATAATTAAAATAGGCATTTGCACGATTAAAAACTAAACCTGCATTGTTAGGGTCTTTTTTTATTTGTTCCGTTAATGTTTCAATTTCCGGTGTGAGTTTTTCAATCATCACCAGCGAATCCGTTGAGGAATTTTTGGTTTTAAAAAACACAGAATCCTGCATCAGCAAAGCGGTAATTCCCAATACTAATATGAGACCGGCAACACCATATACCCAAACCGGTTGATTTTTAAACATACTGCAAAGGTAGCAAATGCGCCTGTTGTAGAGAATAGAATTATAATAATACTTTGTTTATAGGTGAGTGACTTACTACCTTTGCGGCTCAATTAATAAAATAGATTATGATAGGCAGATTATTGATATTTCTTATAGTGATTATATTGATGCTTTCTTTAACACAATATATTGCAAAACATCAGAAAGTTGAAGTTGCAGAAGTTGTAAAAACTGAAGCACCGGCAAATACCAATACACTGATAATGCCCGGCGAAAAGCATTTTAAAAATATATATCAAATATCTTTTGGTGGCGATAATGCAGAGGCTTACTGGAGTTTTAATAATAAAATGATTTCTTACCAACATCGCAACAAATCGGAGGGTGAAGATTGTGATCAGATTTATTATGGTGTTGTTCCCAATGAAAATGGAGATATAAATCGCACGATGGTGAGCAATGGAAAAGGAAGAACAACCTGTGCGTATTTTATGCCGGGTGATACAACTATTTTATATGCATCTACTTTTTTAACTGTGGATTCTTGTATTGAAGATCCTGATCGCAGCAAAGGATATTTATGGGGTGTATATCATTCCTATGAAATATTTGTAGCGGATTTAAAAGGCAATGTTGTAAAACAACTTACCAATAATAAATTTTATGATGCAGAAGCAACTGTTTCACCGAAAGGAGATAAAATTGTTTTTACAAGTGATCGCAGTGGCGATTTGGAATTATATACAATGAATATTGATGGCAGCAATGTAAAACAGATTACAAATACTTTGGGTTATGATGGTGGTGCTTTCTTCTCGCCTGATGGAAGTAAAATTGTATTTCGTGCTTCACGTCCGCAAACTAATTCTGCACAAATGCAATACAAGGAATTGTTGAAACAAGAATTTGTAAAGCCAAATGAAATGGAATTATTTGTGTGCAATGTAGATGGTAGTGATTTAAAACAAATCACTAGTTTAGGTGGTGCTAACTGGGCTCCATTCTTTCATCCTTCCGGCAATAAAATTATTTTCTCTTCCAATCATGTAACTCAGCGCATGCCTTTTAATTTATTTATGATTAATCTCGATGGCAGTGGCATGGAACAAATATCTTTTGATACTGTATTCGATAGCTTCCCAATGTTTTCTTCCGATGGAAAACGCATTATCTTTTCAAGCAACAGAAATAATCACGGAACAAGAGATACGAATTTGTTTGTAGCAGAATGGGAAGAGTGATGTGCAAATGTGAGAATGTGCTAATGTGCAAATTAGCTGATTAGCCAATTAGTTGATTAGCCGATTAGCTGATTATTAAAACGCTTTAGACTTTTGAAAAAATAATTTTATAATTGATAAATGCATTTAGGAATATATTACGAATTTATAAGCCCATCGGCTAATTGGCTAATCGGCTAATCATTTTCAAATGGGCTAATCAGCTAATCAATCATTCGCACATTAATTAATTTGCACATTAACCTACAGCATCTTCGCTAACATCTTTTCTAACTCATCGCCTTTCAGATTATGCGCAATAATTTTCCCTGAGGTATCCAACAACACACTATGTGGAATTGAATTAATACCATATAATGCACCGGCTGCATTATTCCATCCTTGCAAATCGCTCACTTGTGTCCATGTAAGTTTATCATCACGCACTGCAGTTAACCATGCGTCTTTATTTGTATCGAAGGATACGCCGAACACAGTAAAATTTTTATTCTTATAGGTATTATAAATGCGTACAATATTCGGATTTTCTTTGCGACATGGTCCACACCAACTTGCCCAAAAATCTACAAGAACAAACTTGCCACGAAAATCTTTTAATGAAACAGGTTTGCCATCCGGATCCATCATTGTGAAATCAGGAGCTATTTCTCCAACTGCACTTTTTGCAAGTATGTCTCTGCGTTCAACCAATAGTTGAGTGTATTTATTTTCGGGAATTGCAGCTTGAAATCCATCGGCCCATTTTGAAAGTTCTTCAAACGAACAATCATAAATTAATTGTCGATTTACTAAATATGCTGCAACAGGAGAAGAAGGATTTGCATTAATATATTCTTTCACAATTTCAACTCCTTCTTCATATATCATTTCTAACTGTGCATTTAAACTATCATTGCGTTCTTCACTCATAAATTTACCTTCACCTTTTATCTCCTGAAAAATATAATCCATGCGTTCATCATTTGCTTTTATTTTTGAATTAATTGCTGCATAACTATCGTGAATTTTTGATCCGATTACTTTAGCATCTTCCATACTATCAATATTTAATGTTATCTGCATTTTAGAATTCTCCATAAAAATTCTTGCATATGTATCATTATTATTTATCCGCACAAAATACATTTCAGGTTGATTAATAGTATCGCTGAAATTGAATGCACCATTTTTTATTTCTGATGAATCCACCTTCACCAATTCTCTGTCTTCCTCTTTTAATAAATAAGCAGTGCCCTCATTCACACCACTTACCATACCTTCAATTGTAAATCCGGTTTGCTTACTTTCGTTGTTAGAATTGCAAGCACTTAATATTATCAAAGCAGCAATAAATAGATTCTTCATTTTTGTATTTGGATTATGTGTAATATTATATTTTGTAAAATGACCGTACAAAATTAATTTTATTTTAAGACTACCTGCTTATGATAAAGGCTACACTCTTTTTAATGTTCTCCATCTTACTGTTTTATAACAATTGCATTGCACAAACAGGTACCTTGCAAGGTATACTTTACGATAATGCTACCAACGAAACTTTGGTAGGTGTAAATATTTCCACACAAGATAATCATGGAGTTTCCAGCGATGAAAATGGTAACTATTCAATTACATTGGATACAGGCAAATACACTATCACATTTTCTTTTGTCGGTTATCAAACCAAAGAAGAAATAATAGAAATTTTCTCGGGTGATGTAATCGATAAAAAAATTTATTTAAAACCGGATGCACGAGAACTCGACATAGTGGTAGTCAGCGGTAGCTTATATGAAAAACCACTTACGGAAGAAACTGTGAGTATGGAAGTTTTAAAAAGTACTCTGATAGAAAATACAAATGCAGTTTCATTGATTGATGCAATTACAAAAGCTCCCGGAATTTTTATGTTGGATAATCAGGTAAATATTCGTGGCGGAACAGGGTTTACTTATGGCGCAGGAAGTCGTGTAATGTTGGTGGTGGATGATCAAATATTATTAGCAGCAGATCGTGGTGATGCAAAATGGAATTTTGTACCAATGGAAAATGTGGAGCAAATTGAAGTGATAAAAGGTGCATCATCTGTACTGTATGGAAGCAGTGCTATGAACGGGGTAATTGCCGTGCGCACTGCATGGCCGGGCTCCAAACCTTATACAGCTATTTCTGCTTATCAAGGAATTACATCGCCACCAAAAGAGGCATATAAACAATGGTGGGATGAACCGATTTTGCAAACAGGCATAAACTTCGCCCATAGGCAGAAATTTGAAAAAATTGATTTGGTTTTAGGTGGCCATGTGAGTAAAAATGGATCTGCATTAGAAGGTGAATTTAGTGATCGTGCAAGATTTAATTGGAAGACAAGATTTCGTACAAAAAATCCCGAGCGATTAACGTTTGGGATTAATGGAAATGTGATGTATGACAATGAAGGTATTTTCTTTTTATTTATGAATGGCGACACAGGAATTTATCGGCCATTTGGCGGCGGATATGATCAACCAACAACAACTACTTTATTAAACTGGAAATTTATTTGGACAACGATAGATCCATGGTTGAATTTTAATGATAATAATGGTAACGAGCATAAGTTTAAGATGCGGTATTATAATAATAACGTAACCTATACCGATAGCACCGGCGGCGATTCCTATTTAGTAAATCTCGACTATCAATATCACCGGGAATTTCAAAATGATTTCTTTGTTACTGCGGGATTTTCGGGCTATCGGTTTCATGTGAGAGATGATGGTCTTGGTGATCACGATGGATTCTCCGGTGGGTTTTATGCGCAGATAGAAAAGAAAATATTCGACCGCCTCACCTTTAATTTTGGCTTTCGGGAAGAATGGTATTTATTGGATACTACCGAAGCATTATCTGCACCAATTATTAAAGCGGGAATTAATTATCGTGCAGGACCATCCACTTTTTTAAGAGCTTCTTTTGGTCAAGGATATCGTGCCCCGAGTTTGGTAGAAAAATATGCGCAAACCAATTTAGGAATTCTATTAATATTTTCCAATCCTGATATTCTTCCTGAGTATGGTTGGAACGGTGAAGTGGGTATAAAAAAATCGTTATTTCTAAACAATTGGAGTGGATATGCCGATGCCGCTTTTTATGTAACCGACTATTATGAAATGACCGAATTTACATTTGGATTGTATGATGATTTAGGTCCACCACTAATTGGGTTTAAATCTTTAAACATCGGTCGTTCAAGAATGGCTGGCTTTGAATTAACACTTGTGGGTGATGGAAAAATTTTCGGCAATAATCTTTCTGTTATATGCGGATATAATTATGTGTATCCTGCAAATTTAAATGCAGACTCATCGCTGTATCAATGGGGGAATTTCTTTAATAATTTTGTGTATGGTTTTAATCATAAAGATTCTGCTTTTGTAAGTACTGTTTTAAATTATCGCTTTCGTTATATGTTCCGTACAGATTTAGAATACACCATTAAAAAAGTAGCTATTGGTGTAACAATAAATTACTATTCATTCATGGAAAATATTGATTATGTATTTGCTGATTTTGGTATTCCTCCGGGCTTGCAGGATTTCCGTTACGAGCATGTAAATGGCGATTGGATTTTTGATGCACGAGTGGGTTATGATATCAATACGCATATTCGTGTGCAAGCTATGGTTAAGAATATTTTTAATCGAGAATATGCATTGCGGCCTGCAAAAACAGATCAACCTGCGAATTATACGTTATTATTTAAATATACTTTCTAATGGAAAAAAGAGTAACAGGTATCGGCGGTATTTTCTTTAAAGCAAAATCTGATAACAAGAAATTACAAGAATGGTATTCTAAACATTTGGGGTTAAAAAATGATCCGGTGAATGGAATATTATTTCAATGGAGTTCTCCAAATGATCCCACTAAAAAAGGGGAAACTGTTTTTAGTATTTTCGATAAAGAAACCACTTACATCAATCCGGGTAAGAATGAGTTTATGATAAATTTTCGTGTAAAGGATTTGGAAAAATTATTAATCGTTTTAAAAGAAGAAGGTGTAGAACTAGCTGGTGAAATGGAAGTGTATGATTACGGAAAATTTGCATGGATAATGGATCCTGATGGCAATAAAATTGAATTATGGGAAGCACCAGAAAGTTCAGGTTTTAGTGGGGCTATGGATATGGAATAGAAACCTATTTAAAAATATATTCTGATATAAGGTGTGAAAAGCTTGTTGTAATGAAGTTGTTGAAAAATTATATAAAACATGAATTGGATTATTCTCATCATCGCCGGATTTTTTGAAACTGGATTTGCATTTTGTTTGGGTAAAATGAAAACTGCGGAAGGTGTTGCAAATACTTATTGGTTTACAGGATTTATTATATGCCTAGTAATCAGTATGCTATTATTATATAAGGCTACACAAACACTACCAATCGGAACTGCTTATGCGGTTTGGACGGGCATTGGCGCTGCGGGTACTGCAATTGTAGGCATACTATTTTTTAAAGAACCTGCCGAATTCTGGCGATTATTTTTTATCACTACACTTGTCATCTCTATCATAGGATTAAAGTATGTAACTGCTGCACAATAAAGGTTTTTTAATTTAGCAACAAATAACATTATCAATATGCTGATCAGTGGTTTTACAATGGCAAAAAATGTATCGAAGCTATACTATCCTATCAAAGCTTCCATCATGTCTGTGTTGCCGATTGTAGATGAATTTATTGTTGCTCTCGGTGATTGCGATGCAGATGATACCACACGAAAAGAAATTGAAAGTATAGGCTCGGAAAAAATAAAAATTATTGACACAGTTTGGGATATAGAAAAATATCCGAATGGAATGGAGAATGCACATCAAACTGATATTGCAAAAAATCATTGTAAGGGAACTTGGTGTTTATATGTGCAGGCAGATGAGGTTATTCACGAACAATATTTAGAAACAATAAAAAGTAATTGCGAAAAATTTAAAAGCGATTTAGAAGTAGAAGGATTTCTATTTAACTACATTCATTTTTGGGGAGATTATAATCATCATCAACTTGCACATGGTTGGTATAAAAATGAAATCCGTTTAGTGCGCAATCATCCGGATATTCATTCCTGGCAATCGGCACAATCATTTCGACGTATCCCAAATTTTGATGGCTTGCATTATCGTCAACATGCAGACACGTATAAATTAAAAGTGATTAAAATTCCTGCATACATTTATCATTATGGTTGGGTACGACCACCACATTATATGCAGAAGAAAAAGAAGGCATTGGATACCATTCATAAAGGCGATACAAAAGCAGGTGAAATGTATAATACCCGTGCATTAGAATTTGATTATGGTGCACTGGGAAATGTACCGAAATTTAAAGGCACACATCCAAAAGTGATGCAGGAAAAAATTGCGCAATTCGATTGGGCAGAAGAATTAAATTATTCTAAAAAACAAACCAACCCGAATGCAGAGAAGATGAAACATGATAAATTAAAAACAAAGTTCATCACTTTTGTAGAACAACACATTTTAGGCGGCAAAGAAATTTTTGCTTCTAAGAATTATGTGTTGCTGAAGAGGTAGAAGGATGTTATCACAAAGATTCTGTGGTAACACAAATCTTTTGGTGAACAGATGATTGTGGTGGAATGAAGGGAGTAGTGGGTATCGGGTATTGAGTATGAGTAAAAAAAATGAAAATTAGTTATGCATATATTTTTGTGAATTGTGATTAGCTGAAAGTTCCGATTAATATCAGAATGAATTGTCAAAATAAATTAGCCACGAATGCACGAAAAAAAGGACGAATGCACGAATAGATTATTTTTTATTCGTGCATTCGTGTTTCAAATATATTCGTGCATTCGTGGCTCTTTTTCTTTTATTCGAGGCTTATGAAGGATTCACAACTTCGATGTTAACACATAATCTCTGTGATAACACTTCTATGTGAATTAAAATCACTTCCTCCCAATCATCTCCAAAAAACCATCTTCATCAATTATCTGTATTGAAGTAATTTTTTTTGCTTTATCTAATTTACTTCCTGCTTTTTCTCCTGCAATTAAATAGTTGAGATTAGCACTCACACTACTCAATATTTTTCCGCCATTTTCTTCCACCATTTCCTTCGCTGCATCTCTGCCAAACTGTGTGAGTGTTCCGGTAAATAAAAATGTTTTACCTTCTAATACACCGCCAGTTGATTTTTTTTCCTGATGCATATTCACTCCATACTTTTCTAATTCATGCAGCATGTGAATGTTTCCCGGATTCTGAAAAAATTGCACAATACTCTTTGCTACTTTTTCACCCACACCATTAATCTCCATCAATTTTTCTTCATTCCATTCTATCATTTCATGTAAATCAGAAATTTCTTTCACCAAATCTTTTGCTGTTTGTGTACCTACATGTCGAATACCAAAACCATTTACCAATCTCCATAACGGTTGTTTTTTTGATGCTTCAATTCCTTCTTTTAATTTATTAATACTTTTTTCTTTCCATCCTTCCAGCGTTGCAATTTTTTCAAAATCCAAAGTATATATATCCGGAATTGTTTCCAGCCAACCTTCACTATAAAATGTACTCACAGTTTCTCTTCCAAAGCCATCAATATCCATTGCATCTTTCGAAACAAAATGAATCAATCTTTCTTCTGCCTGCGCCGGACATTCAATATTCACACAGCGAAATACAGCTTCTCCTTCTGGTTTATAAATCGTTTGGTTGCAAGAAGGACAATGATTAATAAATACAAATGGTGTTGAATCTGATTTTCTTTTTTCAGGAATTATACCGGCAATATATGGAATCACATCACCAGCTCTTTGCAAAATAACAGTATCACCAATGCGAATATCCTTTTCCAAAATCATATCCTCATTATGCAGTGAAACTGATGATACAGTTACACCTCCAATATATACAGGTTTCACTTTTGCAACCGGCGTAATTGCACCCGTGCGACCCACTTGATATTCTACACTTTCTAAAATTGTTTCCGCCTCTCTTGCTTTAAATTTAAATGCAAGTGCCCAACGTGGATGATGCGCAGTGGAGCCACATAATTTTTGTTGTGCAATGCTATTTACTTTTATCACCATGCCATCTATCTCATAAACATAGTCATCACGTTTTTTCTCCCAACTATCAATAAACGATAATACTTCAGCAATGGAATTACATAATTTTTTTTCCTGTTGCGGAATTTTAAAACCTATAGCTCCTAGAAAATTTATATTCTCGAAATGTGTTTTAAATTGTTCCGCAAGAATATCTTTTTCGTTTTCATCAACGGCGTATGCAAGCTGATAAATAAATGCTTCCAAACCACGACGTACCACTTCATCCGAATCTTTAACACGCAATGCACCTGCTGCAGAGTTTCGGGGATTTTGTAAAATGGAAAGTCCATCTTCTTCACGCCTTTCATTAATGCCCGCAAATGTTTTTTTATTTATTACCACTTCACCTCTTAGCTCTACACGATATGCATTGCGTTGAGAAAAATTTGCAGAAAGCGGAATACTGCGCATGCGTTTCGCATTGTTAGTTATTTCATCACCCGTACTTCCATCACCTCTTGTCGCCGCACGAACTAACATATCATTTTCATAAATTAATGCGATGCTGCTGCCATCAAATTTCGGTTCGACACTGTATTGAAATGTTGCATCACCCAAAAATTCTTTTACTCTGCGGTCCCATTCCAACAAATCATTTTCATCATACGAATTATCTAATGACAACATAGGAATGGAATGCGCCACTTTCGGAAAATCTTCTGTCAATCCTTTTGCAACTCGTTGCGTTGGTGAGCCAGGAGTTTGCAGTTCAGGAAAATCTTGTTCTAACTGTTTCAGTTGTTTGAATAAACGATCATAATCAAAATCACTGATTACATTTTTTGATTCAGTGTAGTACAACCAATCATGGAAATTAATTACTTGCTTTAAATCATCTACTTTATTTTTTGCAGAATTTAAATCTTCCACTGTATTTTCTAATGTATGTAATAGACTTTGCGAAAGTGCAATAAGTTCTTTTTGAATTTCTATATTATATTTCATTTTTCTAATGGCATTAACACCAACAAAAATAAAGATAGAACCGCTATTCACTAAAAAAGAAGAGAAGTTTAAACCATCATAACTTCAATGCATAAGTGGGAAAGTGTTGAATACGTTTTTTTCTTTTTCAGAAAAAGCGTAATTTGGTAAACCACTATGAAACGATTTCTAATAATTACAATCATTTTACTGAGCTGTGAAATCGGCTTTGCGCAGGATCATTCAATAAAAATTGCACCATTTCATTTTCTTTATACGCCAATACCAAAAGTGGATTATGAATTTGCTTTTAAAACAAATAGAAGTATCGGAATAACTATTGATTATTACAATTTTAGTGCATCAGACAATGGGGTTACTTTTAAACCATACTATCGCTATTACTTCGAAGGAAAAAACACAATGCCTTCACGAGGGTTTTATATTATGCCCTCAATGTATTTAGGCCAAACAAATCAGCAATATTATTATGGATCATGTAGCTGGTCAGGTTCATGTTTTGATACTATTATTTCTTAATTTGTTTATGGAGCAGGAGTTGAGCTTGGATGGCAGGATAATGTAGGGCCAAATAAAAGAATACTTCTTGATTTCTCCATTGGTTTGAAGTTTATTCCTTTTCCTTCAAATGTACCTGAAAGTTATACTTCAGAATATGGAAAAGTTTGGGAGCGCACGGATGGTAGTAGCTTTAATTTAGATTTAGGATTACCAAATCTATCTGATTGGAATGAAAGTTATGTCGGCTTCCCTATTGCTTGTTCGTTTTTTGTTGGCTATAAAATTTTTAAATCGGATTGATTAGCCACTAATTTTATCAATCGCATCCGCCAATTTTCTGTCTTTATCAGTAACAATATCTCCTGCATCATGCGTGCTTAAAAATATTTCAACTGTATTATATTCATTTGTCCAGAAAGGATGATGATTTTGTTTTTCTGCAAGCAAAGCCACACGACTCATAAATGCAAATGCCTCAGAGAAATCTTTGAATTCAAATTTCTTATTCAGTTTATTGTTTTCTTCTTTCCACATAGTTTTTTATTTAGATTACAGTAAAGATAAAGAGTATTGAGTATTGGGTATCGGGTATCGGGTATTGAGTAATCAGTGATTCAGACAAAAAAAATTTTCAACTCGAAACCTTCAACTCGAAACCCGAAACTATTTAGTCAATGTCAATGGTCAATAGTCTAAGTTTTTCATTGTCCACTGTCAATTGTCAACTGTTAATTTATTAAGTTCCTCCCAATACTCAGCTCCTCTGCGGGTATGCGGAATCACAATTGTGCCGCCGACAATATTTGCCACAGCAAAAATTTCATATACTTCATCGGTGGTAACGCCGGTTTCAAAACATTTTCCCAAATGATATTTAATACAATCATCACAGCGCAATACCATACTCGCTACAAGTCCGAGCATCTCTTTTGTTTTTACATCTAATGCACCCTCGGCATAAGTATTCGTATCTAAATTAAAAAGTCGGTTAATTACTTTATTATTCTTGCTCAGAATTACATCATTCATTTTTGAACGGTAAGCATCAAAATCTTCTACAAGTGTTGCCATATTTTTTTATTTGTGAAGTTAATCACAAAATATTTTGGGCATTCATTCGACGTCTATCAGATATCGGCAAAGTAGAATTGATTAATTTTGAAAAAAACATTTAAATAACAATGGCTAATACCACCCCTTCTGCTCCACGTCGCATGGCATTTCCACGCTGGGCAATTACTGTAGGAATTATAGTAATCATCGCAATTATTCTGTATAACTTTTTTGCCGGCGCTCAACGCAGCATGGTGGAATTAGATGAAGCCGCCAATGGCAAATGGGCAAATGTGCAAAGCAGTTATCAGCGTCGTGCTGACCTGATTCCTAATCTTGTAAATACTGTGAAAGGCTATGCAGATTTTGAACAAGAAACTTTAGTGAAAGTAATTGAAGCAAGAGCTAAAGCAACAAGTATTACTATTGATCCTTCTAATGCAACTCCTGAACAGTTTGCGCAATTTCAACAAGCGCAAGATGAATTAGGTGGCGCTTTATCCCGCTTGCTTGTAACTATTGAACGTTATCCGGATTTAAAAGCAAATCAAAATTTTCTGGAATTGCAAGCGGAACTTGCAGGTACTGAAAATAGAATTAATGTAGCCAGAAATGATTATAATACATCTATTCAAGCCTACAATACTTATGTGCGCCGTTTCCCGCAAAACTTGTTAGCAGGTATGTTTGGTTTCGAACGCAGAAGTATGTTTGAAGCAACTGCAGGAAGTGATGTTGCACCAAAAGTAGAATTTTAAAAGGCTGACAGATGCCGGCTGCAAGATCATTTTTTACTGAAGCTCAACAAGCGGAAATTACAAAATCAATTCGGAGTGCAGAAATGCAAACATCGGGAGAGTTGCGTGTACATCTTGAAGATAAATGCAAAGGAGATTCCTATAAACGTGCGTTGCAGATTTTTAAAAATCTGAAAATGCATACTACTGCAGAACGCAATGGCGTGTTATTCTATCTTGCGACATCAGATAAAAAATTTTCCATCATTGCCGATCAGGGAATTCATAAAAAAGTAGCAGATGATTTTTGGGATGATATCCGGAAAGGTATGGAAACAGAGTTTTCTAAAGGGCGGTTTATGGAAGGATTGATTCAGGGAATTGAGCAATCGGCAGAACAATTGAAAAGACATTTTCCATTTATAAAAAATGATCAAAACGAATTACCCAACGAAATTTCATTTAATAATGAATAAAATTTTTGCGGTAATACTTACTGTAATTTTCAGCGCACAATTATTTGCGCAGGTAAATGAAAAAGATTTTCCGCCTCGCCCTTCACCACCCAGATTAGTAAATGATCTTGCAGATGTTTTATCTCCTGAACAAGAGCAAACACTTGAAAATAAATTGGTGGCTTTTGATGATTCCACTTCTACACAAATAGCTATCGTTACATTAAAAAGTACAGGCAATTATGCGATAGAAGATTATGCATTATATCTCGGTAGATTTTGGGGGATAGGTCAGAAGGATATGAATAATGGTGTTATCATTCTTGCTGCTATAAATGATAAAAGAGTTACGGTTCAAGTGGGATATGGTATTGAACCGTTTATCACGGATGGTCGTGCAAAAAGAATTATTGAACAACATATTTTACCTGAATTTAAAACCGGAAATTATTACAATGGATTAGATGCCGGAGTGAATCAGGTGATGGCTTATGTGAGTGGAGAGTTTGATCCTTTAGATGATCAGTTGACTGATGAAATGAGCTGGCAGAAAATTGTCCTCATCATTCTCGTTGTGTTATTCATTATGTTTTTTATGGGTAAAAGAGGCGGCGGCGGTGGGGTAACTTATTCCGGTCGTGGACCAACCTACTGGGGCGGTGGATGGATGGGAAGAGGCGGTGGAGGCGGCTTTGGCGGAGGAGGAGGTGGCTTCGGCGGATTTGGAGGAGGAAGCTTCGGTGGCGGCGGCGCAAGCGGAGGATGGTAGAGGTGATGTGCAAATGAGATAATGTGCAAATGTGCAAATGAGATAATGTGCAAATGTGGTTAATGTGCAAATGTGAGAATGTGAGAATGTGAGAATGAAAAAATTAGCCGATGTGATGATTAGCCGATTAGCCGATGGAATAATGTGCAAATGTGAGAATGTGCAAATTATATTGATTAGCAGATTAGCAGATTAGCCGATGAGGAAATGGCAATGTGCAAATGAGGAAATGCCAATGTGCAAATGTGAAAATGTGAGAATGTGCAAATGAAAAAACCCGGAACTTGAAACCCGAAACACGAAACTCAAAATTTTAAACCTTTTTGACAATGGTCTAAGTCAATAGTCAATGTTAATTTGCCAACAACCTATACCCAATTAATCAGTAATGATTTTTTTTCATTGTCAACTGTCCATTGTCAATTGTCAATTCAAAAAGTCAATACCCAATACTAAAAAAACCAATCGTGAATTATCTAACAGTTGAATCATTATCAAAAACATTTGATACCAAAATACTTTTTCAGGATATTACTTTAAGTATTAATAAAGGTCAGAAAGTAGCTCTCGTTGCCCGCAATGGTGCCGGTAAAAGTACATTGCTTAACATACTTGCGGGCAAAGAATATGCGGACTCAGGCACGGTGCAATTCAGCAAGGAAATTACTACTGCTTTCTTAGAACAAGATCCTGATTTAGATTATAGTTTATCGATTGCGGATAATGTGTTTACGGGAGATTCGCCGGTGATACAAGCAATAAAAAATTATGAAACAATTACTTCTCATCATGATGAAGAAAATTCTGTAGCACACCTTAATAAATTGGATGATGCTATTCATCAAATGAATGTGACGGACGCATGGGATTACGAACAAAAAATCAAGCAAGTATTAAATCGTCTGGATATCACTGATCTGGAACAAAGTGCTTCTTCATTAAGTGGTGGTCAGCGCAAACGAGTGGCGCTTTCGAAGTTATTAATACTGGAACCGGATTTTTTAATCATGGATGAGCCAACGAATCATTTGGATATTGAAATGATTGAATGGTTAGAAGAATATTTATCTACAAAAAATACAACGCTATTAATTGTAACACACGACAGATATTTTCTTGATCGTATTTGCAACTACATCTATGAATTGGAAGATGGAAAATTATTTTTACACAAAGGGAATTTCTCTAAATACTTAGAAAATAAATCTATTCGTATCGCTACAGAAAATGCAGAAATTGATAAAGCAAAAAATCTGTATCGCCGTGAATTGGAATGGGTGCGCCGTATGCCGAAAGCACGTACTACAAAAAGTAAATCCAGAGTAGATAATTTTGATAAGATAGAGGAAAAAGCATTTTCAGGAACACATGAAGATGCATTGAAATTAGATGTGAAAATGACTCGCATCGGTGGGAATATTTTAGATGTAAAACATGTATCAAAATCTTTTGGTGAATTAAAAATATTAGACAACTTCAGCTATTCATTTAAGAAGGGAGAAAAGATTGGAATAGTAGGAAAAAATGGTGTCGGCAAAAGTACATTCCTGAATATGATAATGGAATTGCAAAAACCGGATAAGGGAAAAATTTCTTCCGGTGAAACAATTGTGTATGGCTATTATGCGCAACAAGGTTTGCAATTTAAAGAAGATAAACGTGTGCTCGATATTGTAAAAGATATTGCAGAATTTATTCCGATGGCGGATGGTTCTAAATTGTCCGCAACACAATTGCTGTTGCGATTTCAGTTTAAAGCGGAAACACAATATAGTTTTGTTTCCAAGCTGAGTGGTGGCGAAAGACGTCGTTTGCATTTAATGACCATCCTGATTAAAAATCCAAACTTTTTAATTCTGGATGAGCCAACAAACGATTTGGATATTGTAACACTGAATATACTTGAAGATTTTCTACAAACATTTCCCGGTTGTTTAATTGTGGTAAGTCACGATCGTTATTTTATGGATAAACTCACACATCAAATTTTTTCTTTTGACGGTGATGGAATTGTAAATATTTATCCCGGCAATTATTCTGATTATCGCAGAAAAATTGAACAACAAAAAGATACAGAACAAAAATTACCGGCAGATAAAATTGTAAAAACAGAATCTACTACAGTATCAAAAAAAACAGTTGTAGCAAAACGTTCTTACAAAGAGCAACGTGAATTTGAAATGCTGGAAAAAGAAATCCAACAATTAGAAGAAAAGAAAACAACGATTGAAAATGATTTGTCTAATGTTGATTTATCCCACGAAAAATTAGTATCTCTTTCCAAACAACTTCCTGACATTATAAAATTGATTGATGAAAAAACAATGCGCTGGATGGAGTTGAGTGAAATTTGATAGAGAGAATGTGCAAACGAAAGCCACGGAACCCGGAACTTGAAACCCGAAACCCGAAACTTTTCTTGCCAATAGCCAATTAATAATATCTGTTTTTTTCATTGTCAACTGTCCACTGTAAATTGTCCATTGTAAAAGGATCCCAGAATAATTTTTTGAAATCAACAACTTTATCATTTTCAACTTTTATTCCTTCTTTTTCCAAAGCATGTTGCATTGCATCAGGAGTAGCGAAATGAAATTTTCCACTGAGCATACCATTGCGATTTACAACCCGGTGTGCCGGCACTTTTGGTTTTACTCCGTGAGATGCATTCAATGCCCATCCGACAGTGCGGGCACTCATTCCTGTTCCCAGATATTTTGCGATGGCGCCATAGCTCGACACTCTTCCTTTCGGAATTAATCTGACTACCTGCCAAACGAGATCAAAAAAATTTTCTTTGGGCATCTGTTATTTTTGCGACAACTGTAAAAATATGGCATTAAAAATTCCGGTAAAAGCAGGTGCAATTTCTAATTTAACTGATGCAAGATTTTTTGCTTCGTATGAAGTGGATATGCTGGGCTTTTGTTTAGATCCGCAAAATGAAAATTATATTTCTCCACAAGAAGCACAAGCAATTAAAGCATGGATTAGCGGACCAAAAATAGTTGCCGAGTTTGCAAATCAGGATGAAGAAAATGTGTTGAACATAATTGACTTTTTACAAGTGAATGTCATACAGTTGAGTGCTGATTATTCAGAACAATTTATAAAACAATTGCAAGAAAAGGGATTGCAAATCATCTTAGATTTTTCAACTGCAACACCAGATACAATTTTAGATGTATTGCAAATTGAAAACATTTCCTATTACATCATTACCGAAACACAATTTGAAGAAATAAAAATTTTACAAAACAAAAATGTAATTGTATTAATCCAATCTGAGAATCATCTTAATCATTATCCCGCTATTCAATTAAATGGCTTCAAGGAAAAATCAATCGGAATAAAATTATTTGAGTTTGAAGGAAATGTATTGGATGGGATTTTGGAATAGATTTTTTATGCGAAGTATCTAGTTAATAAACGCAATACTTATTTTTGATTACTCATTTTTGCATTCCTAATTATTAATTCTAAGATAATGTCACCCCTTCGGGGTTTAGTTTTTTTTGTTCGTGTAGTTAGTTACAATAATGACAACCCTTCGGGTTTATCGGTGAATCATTTCATTTGCACATTCTCACATTCTCACATTACACAAATCGGCTAATCAGCTAATCAACTAATCTGCTAATAAATTTCATCTGCACATTAATCCCATCTGCTAATCGGCTAATCACTAAATCTGCTAATTAATTTCATCTGCACATATTTAATTTTCTTCCCTTCTGCAAGATGCATTTTTTCGTAATAGGTTTTTATGGTGAGGAAAGGATGATGTAATGGTTTGCTGTAAATATCATCATCATTAAAAAGTAGAATTGCGTTTGTGTCTGCTATAGTTTCCAAAGTGAAATTATAGAGTGTAGGATCATCAGTTTTTAAATGAATTAATCCACCGGGTTTCAGAAAATGTTTGTAGATGTTTAAAAATCTTTCACTCGTTAACCGTTGCTGATCCTTACATGGTTTTAAATGCGGGTCGGGAAATGTTATCCAGATTTCACTCACTTCATTTGCAGCAAAAAAAAGTGGAAGTTGAGTAATCTCCATTCTTATAAATGCAGCATTTCTTATTTGCTGTTCCATTCCAAGTTTTGCACCTGTATGAATGCGGTTGCCTTTTATATCAATACCAATAAAATTTTTATCGGGCATTGCCTTCGCCATATCAATTGTATATTCTCCCTTACCGCATGCTAATTCTAAAATCAATGGATTGTCATTTCTAAAAAAATCTGCACTCCACCGTTCTTTATAATTTACCTCTTCACCCACAGAATTATGCAATGCAGGATTTTTATAATGTGTGTGTTGCAATACATTAGTAAAGGTGTGAAGAGCAGCAAATTTTTGTAGTTTCCGTTTTGGCATGTTGCAAAAATATGTACTGTAATCAGATGGCAGCTGATATGGTTGGTTTTTGCACTATAAATTAAAATCTTATTTTAGGCACCGATTTAGAAAGCAACCGCTGAAATGGAATCCTCCTCATCTCGGCAAAAGCAATAGGAATATTAGAAAAAAGTATTTTTAAAAAAGAATTGACAACTTTTCAAAAAACCAATCACAGCGTATGATTCAACCAAACACTCTGGAAGAAATTCAGGACTTTAAGGGAAAATATCCAAAGCAGATATGGTACCTGTTCTTTAGCGAAATGTGGGAACGATTTAGTTTCTATGGTATGCGTGGCATGCTTACATTCTTCATGATAGATCAATTATTCATGGATGAAAAATCTGCTAACCTGCAATATGGTGCAACACAAGCATTCGTTTATGCTTTCACATTTATCGGTGGTTTATTTGCTGATAGAATTTTAGGATTTCGTAAATCATTATTCTGGGGTGGATTATTAATGATAACCGGCAGTTTAATTCTAATGGCTGATCCACATAAATTTTTCTTCCTCGGTATCAGCTTCAACATTATTGGAACAGGTTTTTTTAAACCTAATATTTCTACAATGGTGGGCGCACTTTACAAAGACGGAGACTATCGTCGTGATGCAGGATTTTCTTTATTCTATTCAGGAATAAATATCGGTGCATTGTTAGGTGGATATTTGTGTATTGCAATTGGAAAAGGAACGATGTTAAGTAGTGTTGTTCCTGCAAATCTCACATGGAATGTTGCATTCGGTTTAGTAGCAATAGTAATGACTATTAGTTTGCTCACATTTGTTTACACCCGAAATTCAATGGCAACAATTGGATTAACTCCATTTCGTGATACTACAAAACCCGGTAATGTTACTTTAAAATCAAAGCGTTGGTATGAGTATGCAGTATATATCGGAGGACTTGCAGCTATTCCATTTATTATGATGATGGTGAAGACACCAAAGTATGTTGATTATTTTATGTATATCGTCGGTCCTGCGAGTTTGATATATCTATTTTATGAAATGACAAAACATTCTGCAGCCGAAGTGAAGCGATTATTTGCTGCATTATTATTTATAGTATTCTCTGTTGTGTTCTGGGCAATATTTGAACAAGCAGGTGGATCACTTTCTATTTTTGCTGCACACAACTTGGATAATAAATTATTGGGTGCCGTAGAATTAGATCCCAATGGAGTGAATAATGCTGCCAACTCCTTATTCGTAATCATTTTTGCACCTATCCTTGGTATCTTATGGATTGCAATGGCTAAGAAGAAAATTGAACCAAACACAATTGTAAAATTTGGATTGGGTTTCTTATTCCTCGGACTTGCCTTTTATGTATTTTATGCAACACGTTTTTTTGCAGATGCAAATGGGATGGCATCACTCGATGTATTTACGGTTGCTTATTTTGTAGTTACACTCGGCGAATTATGTTTATCGCCTATCGGATTATCGGCAATGACAAAATTATCTCCCACTCGCTTACAAGGGCTGATGATGGGCATGTGGTTTTTAGCATCTGCTTATGGTCAGTATGTGGCCGGTTTGTTTGGGGCAAGTATTGCAGGCGATGTTGGTGCAGCAAGTAATGCAGAAAAATTATTGATATATACAGAAGGGTATAAAGACATGGCTGTGTATGCGGTTATTGCAGGTGTGATATTAATTGTAATTGCACCTTTTGTTAGAAAACGATTGATGGGTCATGTGCATTAAGAAATTGTGCGCAACATCACATAAATAAAATTAAAAAGTGCAGAGCTTTACACCTGCACTTTTTTTTATGGAAATACTTGGATACATAGGGGCATTATTAGTTGGCGTAACACTCGGACTGTTAGGTGCAGGTGGCAGCATTCTTACTGTGCCTGTATTATATTATCTGTTCGGTGTGGATGCAGAATTAAGTACTGCCTACTCTTTATTTATTGTCGGCATAACTGCACTTACCGGAGCTATTCCAAACATGCGCAAAGGATTGGTGAGTTATAAAACAGCTATTGTATTTGCAATTCCATCTATGCTGGCAGTTTATATTACCCGTGCATATATACTTCCCGGAATTCCTGATTATTTATTTACCGCAGGTGATACTGTTATTACAAAAGATATTGGTATTGTATTATTCTTTTCAATCATTATGATTGCAGCAGCATTATCAATGATTATTCATGGTAAAAGAAATCCGGATACTATTGAAGCTCGTTTGCGATTTAATTATCCGGTTATTATTATTGAAGGAATTGTAGTAGGTGTCCTTACAGGAATGGTTGGTGCCGGCGGTGGATTTTTAATTATTCCTGCATTGGTATTATTTGCACGCTTGCCGATGAAACTTGCTATAGGAACTTCATTATTAATTATCGCTTTTAAATCTCTGTTTGGTTTTTTGGGAGATATACAAAGTGGTCAACCGATTGACTGGATGTTTATGTTATTATTTTCTGCTATTACTGTTGCCGGAATTTTACTCGGCACTTATCTCACCAACTTTGTGGATGGCAGAAAACTAAAAGGTGCATTCGGATATTTTGTGTTGTTGATGGGTGCTTATATTATTATTC
Source organism: Bacteroidota bacterium (assembly GCA_016715425.1). Lineage (NCBI taxonomy): Bacteria > Pseudomonadati > Bacteroidota > Bacteroidota bacterium. The sequence goes on along the minus strand of JADKAC010000002.1, from coordinate 109,883 downwards.
GTGAACTATTCCTGAAAGTATAAGTTTTAAAAACTAAATGCGCCTACCTATGACTATTAAAATCATCGCACTGTTAATTGTATTTTTTGTAATTGGATTTATCGCCATTAAAAATGTGAGAGCACAGGTGCATGTAAATAATAAAGCATATGATGTTACACTTTCTACTTTATTAAGTCATTCGGTAAATGAAGTTGATGTAAATGAAGTAGCAAATTCTAAAGACATTGTTTTATTAGATGCCCGTGAAAAAAATGAATATGATGTTAGTCATATTGAAGGTGCAATTTGGGTGGGTTATGATAATTTTAATTTGAATCGTATTAATACTATTCCCAAAGACAAAAATATTATTGTGTATTGCAGTGTTGGCTATCGCAGTGAAAAAATTGCGGAGAAAATAATTGCAGATGGTTATACAAATGTTTCTAATTTATACGGCGGCATTTTCGAATGGGTAAATACAAATCATACTGTTGTAAATGATTCAAATATTCCCACCGATTCAATACATGCCTATGATAAAGCCTGGGGAGTTTGGCTGCAAAGAGGAGTGAAAGTTTATTAATGAAATTGACAATGGACAGTTGACAATTGACAATGAAAAAACTTAGACTGTTGACATTGACAAAAAATGTTTCGGGTTTCGAGTTTCGGGTTTATAAATTATCGTTCGTCTTTTTTTAAAATACTATTAGCCTTTAGCAGTTGGCGGTTGGCAAGCCACATTGACTTTTGACTATTGACATTGACTAAAAAAGTTTCGGGTTTTAATCTTACTCATCACAAACCATTGATTTTTTCGATTACACGATTACACAATTCGACAGTTACACTATTCTCACATTTGCACATTCTCAAATTCGCACATTATCACATTCGCACATTCTCACATTCGCACATTTGCACATTCTCACATTAGCTCCTTCTGCTACAATCTCGAAATTTTCTCCTTTCTTTTCTACTTATAAATAGGTTAATTTGAGCTATCATTTCAAACCTAAGAGAAAAAATATGAGATTTATTTACACTGTAATACTGTTGGGATGTATAATCCCAAAAATTGTCAACTCTCAATCTGCACCACAACTATTAAAAGATATTTACCCGGGAGATGACCATAGTTATCCTCAGGGGTTTGCTACTATTAATGGATCGCTAATATTTTCCGCCTATGATGGAACAAATGGTATTGAATTCTGGAAATCAGATGGAACAGAAGCGGGTACTTCAATGGTGAAGAATATAGGACCTGATGCTGCTTCATATTGTGAATCTGTTTATGGCTGTGGTCCGGAGTTTATAGTTATGAATGATATAATTTATTTCCGTGCTAGTGATAATATACACGGTGCAGAAATATGGAGAAGCGATGGCACAGATGCAGGCACCTACATGGTAAAAGATATTAATCCTGGTCTAGGTGATTGCAGCAATTCTATATTTATGACGAACCAATATTTTACTGTGTTAGATAACGTAATATATTTTGCTGCTGACGGGGGTGGAAATAATATAGAGCTTTGGAGAAGTGATGGAACTGAAGCAGGAACATATTTGGTAAAAGATTTTGCTGTGGGACAAAGTAGTGTTCCGAAGTATATTTCAGCAATAGATGGCAACCTATATTTTCAATGTAAAAATGCCGATGATGAACCTGAGCTTTGGAAGAGTGATGGCACAGATGCGGGTTCTATTTTGCTAAAGAAAATGTGGGCGATTGGTTATGATAATGATAGAGGGTTTATAAAATTTGGCGACTATATTTATTTCGCAGGTGATGATGCAGAAATTCCATACAATTTAGAATTATGGAGAACTGATGGTACACCATCCGGCACTCAACTTTTTTTGGAATTGAATCCGGAAGATGATGATGGCGGCGATCCAAGAGAGTTTCATATTTTAAATGATAAACTTATTTTTTGTGCAAAACCGGAGAGTGAAGTTGCTTTAATGGTAAGTGATGGAACACCCGAAGGAACTGTTCGATTACAGGATAAAGACGCACAGAATTTTACTGCCGGTTTTTATCAATTACCTACAGAAGATAAATTATATTTTCAGGGAAATAATGATGATAATGAAAGTGGTTTATGGATAACCGATGGAACTGATAATGGTACATCTTTTCTCCTTGCAATTGAATCAGGATCATTTGAAAATTCCTTTGCTACAGTGGTGAATGGAAACAACATCGTTTTCAGTGGATATGATGATGATAATGGATGTACTGCAATTTTTCAAAGCGATGGAACTCCGGAAGGAAGTGTAATGACTTATCCCTGCGATGTGCTCACTTATCCCTATCAAATGTATAATTATAATGGACAAATAATAGTGGAAGCAGAATCAGAAACTACAGGTAATGAACCATGGATTATTTCGCCGGAATTTACTACTTCAGTTTATGATGTAGAAATACAAACTACAATTCATTTATTTCCGAATCCTGCAATAAATACAATTACAATTTCTGTTGATGATTTATTACAAAATGATATTACTGTATTAAATGCGTTTGGTGAAATAGTATATCATTCTACTTTGCTATCCACAACACAAACACTTGATATTTCTTTTTTATCCGCAGGAATTTATTTTCTTAAAGCAGGTAATCAAATTACTAAATTCATAAAAATCAATGCATAAATAATCCCTAAATTTTTTATTATGAAAAGTATTATTATTATATCAATCATTCTTATTTCGAACACATACATTTTTTCTCAAATCCCAACTTACCAATGGGCATATAGTATTGGTGATGTAGGTCAGGAAAACTTAGATGATATTGCCACTGATAGTGAAAACAATATTATTATTTCCGGACAGATGTATTCAACTACGGATATGGATCCTACAGAATTTTCTGAAATACTTTATCAAATAGGACAGCAGGATGCATTTATTGAAAAGTTTAATGCAGATGGATATGTGGAGTGGGGATTAAATTTTGGTGGCGCATATTATGATGGTGTTTACCAAATCGCAGTGGATAAAGATGATAATATTTTTGCTGTTGGATATTATAGAGGAACAATTGATTGCGATCCCGATATGGTGGATGTTGCAAATATTCCCGGCTATGGTGGTTACGATATGTTTCTGGTAAAATTTGATAAGAATGGGGAATTTATTTGGGCACATGGTTTTGGCGATGTAAGTGCGCTTGATTATGATGATTTTGTAAATAGTGTGGCTGTAGATGATGATGGCAGTGTTTATATAACCGGGCAATTCAGAGGTAGTATTGATTTTGATCCGGGTCCTGATGTTCATGCAATTAATGCGACTATAACTTCTATAGATTGTTTTGCTGCAAAGTATAATGCAGATGGTGAGTATCAATGGGCATTTCGAATTTCCGGCTTTGATGGTGAATACGGAACTGCAATTACAATTGATAATAATAATGATGTAATTATTGCCGGACAATTTGAAGGTACTGCAGAATTTTCCGGTCATTTAATTACTGCTGCGGGAGGAGAAATATTAGGTTATCCTAAAGAAGGAGATGTATTTATTGCAAAGCATAACAGCGATGATGGAAGTTACATTTGGGCAAAAACAATTTTTGGAGATACAGAACAAAACGCCGGATATAGCAATAATGCTTTTGCTTTAAAAACAGATGCGGATAATAATATTTACATTACTGGATTACTTTATGGCGAAGGAGATTTTGATATGAATGATGATGAATTTATTGTTACTTCTTACGCTGACTATGATAATTATTTTGCAAAATATTCTCCCGATGGAGACTTAATTTGGGTACATACTACTGCACCAAAATTGCCGGGTTATAATCTTGATATGGCAATAGATGGTAATAACGATATTTATCTCACTGGCTTTTTTGGTTATAGTACAGGCGTTCCTTATGAAGCAGATTTTGATTTTAATCCGGATAGTATTTATGCATTGCAAAGTTTAGGTGAAAATGATATTTATATTGCAAAATATGATAGCAGTGCTGAGCTGTTGTGGGCATTTAGTCTTGGTGGTTCTGAATATGATTATGCCACAGCAATTGCATTAGACAATGATTATAATATTTGTGTTGGAGGATGGTTTTTTAATACCGATGATTTTGATGCAAATCCTGATTCCAATTTTATTTGGCTTCCATATACTGCTCCCGATTGGGGCGATAATATCTGGATGGGAAAATATAAACAAGATGGTATTACAATTCCACAAGACACTACTGATAATCCAAGTGGGATAGATGAGATTACACAAAACAATAGTTTTATAATTTATCCGAATCCTGCTGAAAATAATATTCAACTAAAAAATGTAAACAGTGAATTATTCAATGCGCAAATTGAAATCTTAAATATTCATGGAGAAGTTATTAATTCATTTGTATATAAAAATTCAAGTATTGATATTTCTGCTCTTCCGGTTGGTTTATATTTTATACGAATAGAAAATGAAATCCAAAAATTTGTGAAAAGCGATTAATTAATTTATAACATTGACCATTGACTTTGACTATTGACAAAAAAGTTTCGGGTTTCGAGTTTCGGGTTTATAAATTATCGTTCGTCTGTTTATTAAAAAGCTATTAGCCTTTAGCAGTTGGCAAGCCACATTGACTATTGACTTTGGCAAAAAAAGTTTCGGGTTTTAATCTTACTCATCACAAACCATTGATTTTTTCGATTACACGATTACACAATTCTCACATTTGCACATCACACACATTCTCACATTTGCACATTCTCACATTTGCACATTTGCATTTCATCGGCTAATCGGCTAATCAACAAATCTGCTAATTAGCCTACATTCTCACATTTGCACATTAACCACATTTGCACATTATTCAAATCAGCTAATCGGCTAATCAACCAATCTGCTAATTCCTCATTCCTAATTCTACATTCCTAATTCTCCTCTATTATCTTTACACGACATGGCAATAAAATACAAACGCATACTGCTGAAGTTAAGCGGTGAAGCCCTGATGGGCAATCAAAATTTTGGTATTGATCCGGAACGTCTGCATCAATATGCGGAAGATATCAAAGAAATTTCTGCTCTTGGTGTGCAGGTAGCTGTTGTAATTGGAGGTGGAAATATTTTCCGTGGAATGTCGGGTAAAGACAGTGGAATTGATCGTGCTCAAGGTGATTATATGGGAATGCTGGCAACGGTTATCAATGGTATGGCTTTGCAAAGTGCATTGGAAAATGTAGGCGTATATACCCGATTGATGAGTGCAATAAAAATGGAACAGATCTGTGAGCCTTATATTCGACGCAGAGCTGTTCGACATTTGGAAAAAAGCAGAATAGTAATTTTTGGAGCAGGTACAGGTAATCCATATTTCACTACAGATACTGCGGCATCACTTCGAGCTGTGGAAGTAGAAGCGGATGTGTTATTAAAAGGAACACGTGTGGATGGTGTTTATACTGCCGATCCGGAAAAAGATAACACAGCAACCAAGTTTGATGAAATCACTTTTAAGGAAGTATATGCAAAAGGTTTGAATGTGATGGATATGACGGCAATTACGCTTTGCGAAGAAAATCATTTGCCTATCATCGTTTTTGATATGAATAAAAAAGGTAACCTTCGTCAAATAATGGAAGGAGCACAAATAGGAACATTAGTAAAAAATAAAGTATAAGTTATGCAAGAGCAATTAACAGAAGAAATGGAAATGCAGATTTTGGATGCAGAAGATCAAATGAAAAAAGCGATTCAACATTTGGAAGTTGAAATTTCGCATGTGCGTGCAGGTCGTGCAAACCCATCTGTGTTGGATGGATTGAAAGTAGATTATTATGGCACATTGACACCGCTGAATCAAGTGGCAAATATTTCTACTCCCGATGCGAGAACTATTAATATTCAACCTTGGGAAAAGAAAATGTTGGGTGAAATTGAGAAAGCAATTTTTCAGGCAAATCTCGGTATTACACCAATGAATAATGGTGAAGTAATTCGCTTATCAGTTCCGGTATTGACAGAAGAACGCAGAAAGGATTTAGTGAAGCAAGTAAAACAAATTGGTGAAGGATCTAAAGTGACTATTCGCAATTCTCGTAAAACCGGAAATGAAGAAATAAAAAAATTACAGAAAAATGGATTGCCGGAAGATGTTGCAAAAGATGCAGAAGATCGCATTCAAAAATTAACAGATAAATATTCCGCAGAAGTAGAAAAACATTTAGGAGTGAAAGAGCAGGAGATAATGACGGTGTAGGGGTGAATAGTGAGTGGTGAGTAGTGAGTGGTGAATAGTGAATGGTGAGTGGTGAGTGGTGAGTGGTGAGTGGTGAGTGATAAGTAATCAGTTATGAGTGATGAGCTGTTAGTTATGAGTTCTTTTTGTCAATGTTCAAAGTCATTAGTCAAAGTTTTTTAGCCAATAGCCATTTATCGAGTGATGAGTTCTTTTTGTCAAAGTCAATAGTCCAAGTCAATGTTCAAATTCATTAGTCAAAGTTATTTAGTGTTGTGTTTTTTCATTGTCAATTGTCAACTGTCCATTGTCAATTTATAAAGCCATCAGCCAACAGCCAATAGCTTAAAAAAAAATATAAATAATGAAATTACTCGAAGGAAAAACAGCATTAATAACCGGCGCATCAAGAGGTATTGGTGAAGCAATTGCAATTCGGTTTGCGGAAGCGGGTGCATCTGTTGCATTTACATTTTTATCGTCGGAAGAAAAAGCAAAAGTGTTAGAAGAAAAACTGATTGCCTCCGGTGTAAAAGCAAAAGGTTATAAAAGCAATGCAGGGAATTATTCGGAAGCAGAAAAATTAATTGCGGATGTATTGCAGGATTTTGGTGCATTGGATATTGTAGTAAATAATGCAGGGATCACTCGTGATAATTTGTTGTTGCGCATGAGTGAATTAGAATGGGATGATATTATGAATACGAATTTGAAATCTGTGTTTAATATTACCAAACATGCAATTAAACCGATGATGCGTGCAAAGAAAGGAAGCATTATAAATATGTCTTCGATAGTTGGAGATATTGGTCAGGCAGGACAAGCAAATTATGCAGCATCCAAGGCAGGTATTGTTGGCTTCACAAAATCAATTGCAAAAGAATTAGGCTCACGTAATATTCGTTGTAATGCGATTGCTCCCGGATTTATTCAAACAGATATGACGGATGCGCTGAATGATCAAACCAAAGAAACTTATTTTAAACAAATACCACTCGGCAGATTTGGAAGCACAACTGAAGTTGCAGATGTTGCATTATTTCTTGCAAGTGATATGTCGGGTTATGTTACAGGTCAGGTGATAAGTGTTTGTGGTGCGTTGAATACATAATTCAGTAATTATTATTTATATGGAATTAAAACCGATTATAACGGAAAAAAATTATACAGTTGCAATGCTGCGGATAGAAGAACTTTGGGGATCAAAATTTGGAACTCCGGAAGGTGATGAGTTGAATGAACTTGTTACTCTTATTGAGAAATATGAAGAGTTAAATTTTCCTATCCGAATAATGTGAGATTTTTTTAATGCAATAACACCTTTTAAATTCGTTATCACTTCATAAAAATAATAAAATTTATCCTTGCAGGTTTTTACTGATTATCCTTTCTGGTTTTGGTTGTTGTGTATAGCAGCAGGTTTGTTGTTTTCTGCCGGCATGTATTATCGTGAACGCAAAGCATGGCAGGCAACAGGAAATTCTACCATCATTTTATTATTATCATTCTTAAGATTTGCAGCAGTAAGTATTATTTGTTTTTTATTATTAAATCCTTATTTGCGATCTTCCAATACTGTTTCCGAAAAACCTATTGTGGTAATTGCACAAGATAATTCTGCTTCTATTGCTTCAGGATTAAAAGATTCTGTTGCATATAAAAATGCATTATCAGAATTAGAAAAAAATCTGGCTAAAGATTTTGAAGTGCGCACTTATATTTTTGATGATGACTTTACGGAATCTGATGCAATGCATTTTCAAGGCAAGAGCACAAACATCTCAAATGCATTTACTGAACTGCAAAGTATTTATCGCAATTTAAATGTAGCGGCAATTGTGTTGGGCAGCGATGGAATTTATAATGTAGGCAGCAATCCATTGTATGTAAAAAATAATCTTGTTGCTCCCATTTATACAATTGCCATCGGTGATACTGTTCCAAAAAAAGATGTGCGTATTACCCGTGTGCAACATAATAATCTGGTGTATTTAAAAGATAAGTTTACAGTTATCAGCGATGTGTTTGCAATGTTTTGTAATAACACAAATGTGAATGTGATAATGCGTGAAATAGTGGGTGATAGTTTTCGCAATCTCGGTGAAAAAACAATTGCAATTAACAACGATAGATTTACTGAATCTCTGGATTGGGAATTAACTGCCGATGCGGTGGGAGTGAGACATTATCAGGTATTGGTGCGCAGTGTAAATGGAGAGGTTACCGAAGAAAATAATTACGCTGATTTCTTTGTGGAAGTGTTAGATGCACGACAAAAAATATTATTGCTTGCCGATGCACCACATCCTGATATTGCTGCTTTGCGTGCCTCCATTGAAAACAATAAGAATTATGATTTGAATGTGGAGTTGGCAGAAAAATTTACAGGCAATGTGGGGGATTATACATTAGTTATTTTACATAATTTACCTTCTGCAAAATATCCAATTAAACAAATACTTGCAGATGCAGATCGTTTACAAATTCCATTGTGGTTTATTACAGGTTCTTCAACAAATATTCCTGAATTAAATGATGCACAAAATCTTGTACGTATTGAAATAAATCGCAGTAGTATGAATGAAGTAACAGCTTCTGTAAATCAGGGATTTAATTTATTTACTGTGGAAGATGCATTTACGAATGTGTTGCCTAAGTTGCCACCGATGTCTGCAATTTATGGTAAGTATGCAGTATCACCTGCTGCACAAATTTTGTTATTTCAAAAAGTAGGAACAGTATCCACACAATATCCATTGTTGCTTTACAGTGCGCCGGGTTCTAAGAAAACTGCATTGTTATTAGGCGAGCATATTTGGAAGTGGCGCATGTATGATTATCTGATAAATAAAAATCAGGATGTAATAAATGATCTGGTAAATAAAACAGTGCAGTATCTCGCAGCAAAAGATGATAAGAAACAATTTCGTATTACAGTAGCCGGACAAGTAATGCATGAAAATGAGGAAGTGATTTTGGATGCAGAATTATATAATGAAACCTACGAATTAATTAATACGCCTGATGTATCTCTCACCATTACAAATGCAGATGGAAAATCATTTGATTTTTTAATGGATCGCAGTGGAAATCGCTATCAATTAAATGCAGGATTTTTACCACCGGGAAACTATAGCTTCGAAGGAAAAACTATTTACAACAATAAAACTTATACGGATAAAGGCGCATTCGTAATTACTCCTGTGCGATTAGAAGTGATGAATACAACAGCAGATCATAATGTATTATATCAACTTTCTGCAAATACAAATGGTGAAATGATTTACCCCGATCAGGTAGCAGAACTTGCAGAAAAAATTCGTGCAAGCGAAACTTCAAAACCCGTATTGCGGGAAGTAATAAAAACACAAAGCATCATAAACCTCCGCTGGATATTCTTTTTAATTTTTGCATTTATAGCAGTTGAATGGTTTATCAGAAAATATCTGGGAACATATTAATTTTTAATGTGCCCACGATAGTTATCGGGGTGCTGATGTGAAAATTATTTGATTAGCATATTAGCAGATTAGTTGATTAGCCGATTAGCCGATTTGTTTAATGTGCAAATTTGAGAATGTGAGAATGTGCGAATTAAATAATTAGCGGATAAACCCGAAGGGTTGGCATTATTGTAACATTCAACTCTAACAAAAAAAAAATCAAACCCCGAAGGGGTGACATTATCTTAGAATTAGGAATGTAGAATGAATGAATAATCAATAATCAGTGATAAGTTTTTTTAACTCGAGATCCGAAATTTTTAGTCAATAGTCAAAAGACAATAGTCAATATGTCTTTCCAACGGACAATAGCAAACTGTCATTTTTTATAATTCCCCTCAACCTTAATAAATTTCTCCGCATATTTAATTACCTCATTATTTTTTAATTGCACTACATAGATGCCCGATGGTATACCGGAGATATCTATTGATTGATTTGCAATAATTTTTTCTTGTAACAGCAACTGACCGGTAGCATTATACATAACAACTTCATCACCAAAACTGACATTTCCTGAAATAATAAAAGAAGTAGAAGCAGGGTTAGGATAAATACTTATAGCATCTTTTTTATTTATTGTATGAAGTGCAGTGCTTAAAGTATCGCACTCGCTGCCGGCTAAAGCCCCGAGGTTGTAGTTGGGGAAATTAGGGAGGCCAAATATTGATCGTTTGCCACCCAGCCATATAGTTGCCGTATCAAAATCACAGGCCATGCCTTCTGCATTGGGGTTATTAATGACACTTAAATTTTCATTGGGGAAATCAAAAACCTCATTGGGCAAAATATCATAAGACATACAAATGTAAATTTTACCATCAGGCGCTAACTGATGTTGCCCCATCCAAAAATCATCTAAAGGATTGTCAAAAATTAAAGTTTTAGATGCTTTAATATCGCCCTGGCAAATATCATATTGAAATAGTTTACCGGGAGGGTATTCTGAAATATATAATTTACATCCATCGGGTGAAAATGATGCCCCATATAATGGTGTGGGTGCATCATTTCTCAAATCAATCCAGTTGCTGAGTTCGCCGGTGCAGCGGTCAAAATCAAAAAGATCGATAATCTCGACATTATATACGCTGATCAGTTTATCGCCTTGCTCGGTAAAAATCATTTCTCCAAAACGGCCTGTCGTGGTTAAATTTTCTGCACCAATAGTTTGTAAAAATGGGCCTTCAACCCCGTCGGGAGTGACTAAATACTTATAATATGTATTTCCAAGTGAACTATGAGTAATTACCCACCAATCCCTGCCATTTGCATGTTTTACGGCGTTTAATTTTTCCGTCATTTCATCTTCACTCAGTTGTATGTTTTTTTCTGCTGTAACATCACCTAAGCCACTATTTAAATTCATATCAATAGCTGAATAGTATAAATAGTAAAAATCTAGAGTAAATAGGTAAAATAAATTATCCTGTTCAGGTGTTGGAATTATCAAACAGCCCTGAGTAATGCTTGAACCATACACATTTATATTAGCCGCAAGATCATTACCATTCGGCATTATATTATTATTTTTATCCCAGACCTTTATACTATTGGAATAAAATAGGAGATTCCCAGATGAGTCGGAAATTGAAGCCGACGGCTCATGGGATTGTAATGATGAGTTCAAAATATATTCCGGAGAGCCCGATGTAAAGTGCAGTCCTGCACTGTCGCCAAAATGCCAATAATTATTGAACTCTTGTGAGTAAATTATATTACTTAAAATTATTAGCAAGGTTAATATTAATATTCTCATAAATACAAGGTAAAAAAGAGAATGCCCTCTCAGGCCTTCTCTCCTGTGAAGTTTATTATTTTATAATAGAAAAATTCTCTGATGAAATTAATGAAGATTTTTGCATTAACCTTATAGTGTAAAAACCAGAAGATAATTCATCAATATTAAATGAAATAATTTCGGATATGTTATTCAAATGAATTTCCTTCACCAATTGGCCGATATTATTATAAATCGTAATATTTAAATCTCCTTGAGATTCTGATAAATATTTGGCCGGCATCAGAATATTGATTGTATTTGACGCAGGATTGGGATATATATTTATTTCATCCGGCACCTTATCAATATGATTTATACCTGCAATTATGGTATCGCACTCACTGCCTGCTAAGGCGCCGAGGTTGTAGTTAGGGAAATTAGGGAGGCCTAATAAAGATTTATGCCCACCTAGCGAAATGTTAGCAGTATCGAAAAGACAATCTAAGCCATTTGCATCAGGGTTATTAATCACATTTAGATTCATATTTTGCAATTCATAAATATCACTCGGTGCCATTTTATAAGAGAATGGTATATAAATTTTATTGTCCGGACCCAATTGATGTTGGCCTATAAAATAATCAGGAAATGGATTTTCAAATATTAAAATACGTGATTCAATTATATCACTTCGACATAAATTAAATTGATAAATTTGAGATGGCTCATTGTATTTAGATAAGTAAATATAACAACCGTCGCTTGAAAATGAGGCACCGTATGCTTCATTTATATCAATGTTCCTGAGATCAATCCAATTGCTTAATTCTCCACTGCAACGATCAAAATCAAACAAATCTATTATACCACTTGCAGTTACTGAAATTAATTTATCACCTTGTTGGGAAAATAGCATTTCCCCAATTGGATTTAATAATAAATTATAATCCTTTCCAATAGATTGAATATACGGACCTTCTATCATATAAGGTGTAATTAAAAATTTAATAAAATTAGAACTTATTGTTTCATGAATAAAAATCCACCAATCTCTACCGTTCGCATGTTTCGCTGCCGCAATCTTTTCTCCCGCCAATGTATCAATTAGCAATTGATTTTTACTTATAACTTCACCATCCCCTCCATTTAAAGTCATATCTATAATAGAATAAATTAATTTCTGCCCATCACTTATAAAAATATAATATAAATTTTTGCTTAGTGGTTTCTGCAAAACAACACAACCGTTAGTAATGGTTGAAGGATAATTTCCTAATTCGCTGCCCCCTAAATGCTCCCCATTTACCATTATTTCATTGTTTATATTCCAAACTGTATAACTACTTGAGTAAAACATCAGATTGCCTGACGAATCCGATATAGAGCAACATGCTTCTCTGGAAACCAATTGAGAACCTTCAATAGGCTCGGGAATGCCGGAAGAAAAGTTTAATGCAGCACTATCCCCAAAATACCAGTTGTTGGTGAAATTTTGAGCGTATAAATTAGCATTCAATAACATAATTAATATGCCAGTATATTTCATGTAGTATATTTAAATAAAGAGCGCCCGTTTGCTGGCGCTCTTTTAAGTTAAAAAATTATTTGCTAATAATAATTTTGCGGTTGTAAATAACTGTGCAAAAACAGAATTGCTGATTATAATAAAACTTAGAATTAAAAATAAACCTGGAAAAAAATCTGTAGAAGAATATATGCCTAATCTTTTAGAACATGTGGTGTAATAATTTTTCATAGCATGAAGATTTAAAGATGAATGAATAATAAGAAACACATAATTAACCTATTCATTAATTAAAGCCTAATTTTTTTCTACATGATTAAAAATTTCTCCAAGGTTGGCGTCCCCGCCAAACCTTCTAGATATTTATTTCATTAAACATTTTATAAAACATTTTTCAATTTGTAATCAGACTAAACCCGAAGGGTTGATATTATTATAAAAAACAACTCGAAAAAAAAAACCAAACCCCGAAGGGGTGACATTATTTTTGAATTAGGAATTAAGAATGAATGAATAATCAGTAATCAGTGAAGAGTTTTTGTCAATGGTCTAAGTCAATAGTCAAAATTGTTTTTGCTAATAGCCATTTAATAAGGGATGAATTTTTTCATTGTCAATTGTCAACTGTCCATTGTCAATTTAAAAAGTCAATGTTCTAAGCCAACAGTCTAAGTCATCTAACAATCTGCTTCAACGCATCTTCCACATTCGTAACCGGCAACTGACATACTTTATTCTGACATACATAAATAGTAGTTTGTCCGGGCACTAATTTATTTTCTAATAACTGTAAATCACCTTCTTGTTTTCCACCCATTAAAAATATGTTGGGGAGATAATGTGTATCTAATTCGCTGCGCATTTTTTCATAATCATTTCCCAATATTGCCACTTCATAAGGTTCGTGAGTAAGCCATGCAAAAAGTATATCCCAATTTGCATAATACGGTCCGCTTTTCAATGCATCTTTTTTCACAGCCATTGCCATTGCAATAGATTTTTCAATCAAATCATTTCTATCAAAATAATTACCAAGGATAAACATGTTTTTTGCAAACTCAGAACTTGCTGCGGGAATTACATTATCAGTTATCTCCATTTTTCTTGCTATTAATTCCGGATCAATATCCGAAGTATAAAATAACATTCCGCTTTTTGTATCATAAAAATGTTGCAATGCATAATCAGTAATTTGCAATGCTTCATTCAACCATTGTGCATCAAACGTTGCCTGATACAATGCAATAAATGCAGAAGCAGAAAATGCGTAATCATCTAAAAATCCATTGATGCTCGATTTGCCATTTTTGTAATTGCGCTTAAGTCTGTTATCCGGCATTTTCATTTTTGTATTAATGAATGTTGCACTTTTTAATGCCATATCCAGATATTCTTTTTCGCCAAACGCACGATACGCATCCACATAAGCTTTCAACATCAGTCCATTCCATGCAGTTAATATTTTATCATCTAATCCCGGACGAATTCTTTTTTCTCTTGCTGATAATAATTTCTTTTTAGCATCATCCACTTGATGCAATAATTCTTTTCAGAAATATTATATTTTTTTGCAACTGCTGCATCGCTTTGTGTTTTATATAAAATATTAATGCCGTTTTCCCAATTACCACTTTCCATTACATTATAATATTCTAAAATCAATGCGGCATTTTTACCGAGCACATTTTTTATTTCCTCTTGTGTCCATACATAATATTTTCCTTCTTCGCCTTCGCTGTCTGCGTCTAATGCAGAATAAAAACCACCCTCGGGAGAAGTCATTTCTCTTTTTATGAATTCCAATGATTCTTCTGCAATGCGTTTATAATAAGCATCGCCTGTTTGCAAATATGCTGCTGCGTATAAACTGATAAGTTGCGCATTGTCGTACAACATTTTTTCGAAGTGCGGCACTTTCCAATAAGCATCCACTGAGTATCTAGCGAAGCCACCACCAATCTGATCATAGATACCACCATCAGCCATTTTATTCAGTGTAATTGTTACTGCTTTTAATGCATCTGCATCTTGTGATAAATAATAGTAATGCAACAAATATTGATAACCGATTGGCAATGGAAATTTTGGTGCACCTGCTGAACCACCTTCTATATAATCAATATTGTTTTTCCATTTTTTAAAAATCTGATCTAAATCTTTTTCTGAAAAATCTGCTTGTTCTTTGCTCGCATATATTGTTTCACCACTGCGAATTCCTTCGGTTAATAATGTTGCTTGTTCTTCTGTTTCCTTCGGATTTTTTATAGTGTATTCTTTCACTTGTGCTAACATATCCAACCATTGTGCTTTGGGATAATAAGTGCCACCATAAATAGGTCTGCCATCGGGTAATGCAATACAATTTAATGGCCAGCCACCTCTGCCTGTAAGCAATTGCACTGCATTCATATATACCTGATCAATATCAGGACGCTCTTCTCTATCTACTTTTATACAAACAAAATTTTCATTCATATACTTCGCAACTGCAGTGTCTTCAAAACTTTCATGTTCCATCACATGACACCAATGACAAGCAGAATATCCAATGCTTATTATTATCAGTTTATTTTCTTTTTTAGCTTTTTCCAAAGCCTCTTCACCCCACGGATACCAGTCAACCGGATTATGTGCATGTTGCAATAAATACGGACTGGATTCATGTATTAAATGATTTGTGTAAGTATGATTTGAAGTATCCATTTTCTCGGAATTGTTTTGCGCCTGTGTGCATGCTGATAACATAATTATGCTGCAACAGACAATGATGATATGAAATTGTTTGCTATTCAAAATGTCTATAATGATTACTGTAACAATACAAAATAAATATCATTCGGTTTAATGGTGAATGGTGAATGGTGAAAGGTGAATGGTGAGTAGTGAGTGGTGAATGGTGAGTGGTGAGTGGTGAGTGGTGAGTGGTGAATTGTGAATTGTGAGTGGTGAGTAGTGAGTGGTGAGTGGTGAATGGTGAAAAGTGAGTAGTGAATAGTGAAAAGTGAATAGTGAATAGTGAATAGTGAAAAGTGAATAGTGAATAGTGAATAGTGAATGGTGAATGGTGAGTGGTGAGTGGTGTATAGTGAATAGTGATTTTTTTAACCCGAACCCAAAACCCGTAACTTTTTTTGTCAATGTTCAAAGTCAACAGTCAATGTTTTTTTCATTGTCAATTGTCAACTGTAAACTGTCAATTTAAAAAGTTAATAGTCTAAGTTTTTTAGCCAACTGCCAATTGCTAACGGCCAATAGCCATTTAATGAGTGATGATTTTTAACCTGGAACTTTTAGCCTGAAACATTTTTTGTGAATGTTCAAAGTCAATGTTCAAAGTCAACAGTAATGTTTTTTTCATTGTCAATTGTCAACTGTAAACTGTCAATTTAAAAGTCAATAGTCGAAATTTTTTAGCCAACTGCTAAAAGCCAACGGCCAATAGCCATTTTAAGAGTGATGATTTTTTTAACCCGAAACATGTAACCCGAAACCCGAAACTTTTTTGTCAATGTTCAAAGTCAACAGTCAATGTTTTTTTTCATTGTCAATTGTCAACTGTCAATTGTCAATTTAAAAAGTCAATTATCTTTTCCGCATCTTGTTTCCCTTGCAATGCTAATTTTCTGTTCGGCCCTTTTTTAAGTGCGAGTTCATATTGCAATATAGCGTCCTCTCCACGATTTTGTGTGAGCAACCAATCACCATATAATTCATATGTTGGTTTTTGAATTTCCGGTGGACCATAACTATAGCTTATACTTTCTTCTAACGTTATTGATTTTTTAAACCATTCTTCAGTTAGTGCAATATCATTTTCTAACCATGCACTTAATCCAAGCAATTGCGCTTCTATAATTTTACATTGCAGAATATTTGTTGAAGTAACCGCATTGCCATCCAGACTTGCACAATGCGCATCCATTACATCTTGTACTTGCAAAGATTCTTTTTCATAATCTGCATGTAAATCTGCAATCACTTTATCCAATGCAATGTTATCTTTTTTGGAAAATGCTTTCATGCCTTCAATAAAACTATTTTGTGCCCGCACTGCAACATTTAAATCCGATACATCAATCGGAATATCGGCAACAGCACTACTCCAATTATTTGTTTCAACAAGATAAGTTCCTTTTAAATACACTAAATGTGTTTTTGATCTTTGTGATGTTGTAGCATTTGTATAAGTCTGCATATCCCACACTAATTTTTCTGCATCCGCCTCTCTACCTTTTTGCAGATAACCATATTCTAACCAATGATAGGAATGATAACCACGGGCATCATTGTCTGATTGTTTACGTTCCATTCTATCAACACTTGCTTGGTAGGAATGCTCATTAGAACTTATTACTTCATCCCACATTCCCATTGCGACATAAATATGTGAAGGCATGTGTAACGCATGTGCCGCATCAGGTGCCACTTTCGCATATTTGTTTGCAGCATCTAAAGCAAGATGTGCATGTTCAGGATCATCATAAGAGTGAATGAGATAATGCAATGCACCCGGATGATTTGGATTTACATCTAATATTTTTTGTGCAATTACAGCGCCTTTCTCATATACAATTGCATCACGACCTTCTTGCTCTGTTCCTAAAATTGATAATGCATAAAATGCGGCTACCTCCTGATTTTTAGGATATGAATTATACATCTCAGCTAAGTAATTTGAATATGCATTATCTCTTTCCGCTTTTGTTTTTTCGGTTTGATATAACAATGTGATGGAATGAATAAAATCCTGTTCTAATGATGAGAGAGTTTCCAATGTATTCGCATCAGTTATTTTTTTTATTGCTGTTGTTGCTTTTTCAAAATCTTGTTCTGCCCAAAGTGTATGATTGTATGTCATAGCTTCTCCCCAATACGCCATCAGCATATTTGGATCTGCTTCCTGCGCTTTTATAAATTCATCTCTTGCATCTGTATATTCAAAACTGTAGAGCAACAATAATCCTTTTTCAAAATAAGGTTGAGCAGATGTATTTCCACTCACTTCCAAGTGCGCAATTCCAAGTGTATTTATTTCTTGCGTTTTTTCTTTGCAGCCAAAAAGCAAGGATATTATTACAGCAAGTATTGCGAAATATTTTCTTTGAGTTTGCATACTTATAAAGTTCGGTGTTTATGGTGAATAGTGAGTTGTAAATAGTGAATGGTGAGTTGTGAATAGTGAAAAAAATAATGCGCAATAAGCAATTTGCAATAGGCAATTGTGATGAGTAATCAGTGATGAATTTTTTTGTCAACGATTAAAGTCAATGGTGAAAAGTGAATAGTGTTTTTTTAACCCGAAACATGAAACTCGAAACTCAATTTTTTTTCGCCAACAGCTAACGGCCAATAGCCAACAGCCATTTCATCATTTCACAATAACAAACACATCTTCATTCGGTTTCTTCATGTAGTATTTTTCTCTGGCGAATTTTTCTAAGGTCTGTTCGTTAGTCAGCAATTCTTTTAATTGTTGTTTGGCAACTTCTGTTTCTTCAAGATAGTAATCGGCTTTTCCTTTTGCTTCATTCAATGCTTGCAGACGATCTATTTGAACAAGCAAATTATTCTGATCGAAGAACGACATCCAGATAATAAATACAAATCCGGTGAACACAAATTTATTGCGAAACATGGCAGGTACTTTCCATGCCCGAATGCGTTTGCGTATTGTTTGCCATTCAAATTTCATAACATCAAAATTATTAATTGCCATGCAAGTGAAACGACAGCAATCATCTTTACATTGTGCAGATTACCCGAAATAGGACAGTAGAATTATTTTATGAAAATATTTCCCGGCCATACTGCTGCACTTCCTAATTCTTCTTCTATGCGCAACAACTGATTATATTTTGCAATCCGATCGCTGCGGCTGGCAGAACCTGTTTTTATTTGTCCGCAGTTTAATGCAACTGCTAAATCTGCTATTGTAGTATCTTCTGTTTCACCACTGCGATGACTCATTATACTTGTGTATGCATAACGATGCGCCATGTTCACCGCATTAATAGTTTCTGTGAGCGTACCTATCTGATTTACTTTTATTAAAATACTGTTAGCAATATTTTCTTTAATGCCTTTACTAAGACGCACCACATTGGTAACAAATAAATCATCACCCACTAATTGTACTTTTTTTCCAAGTGCATCAGTTAATTTTTTCCATCCACTCCAATCATCTTCTCCCAATCCATCTTCAATGGAAACGATAGGATATTTCTTACACCAGTCTGCCCAAAAATTTACCATCTGTTCACTATTGAATTTTTCTCCTGATGATTTTTTAAAAGTATAAATTCCTGTGCCTGCATCATAAAATTCAGAAGTGGCGGCATCCATTGCAATAAAAATATCTTCACCCGGACGATAGCCTGCAGATTCAATTGACATCAATACAATTTCAATTGCTTCCTGATTGCTTTGAATATCGGGAGCATAACCACCTTCATCACCTACGTTAGTGCTGAAACCTTTTTCTTTAATATTTTTTCAGGTGATGAAATACTTCCACACCCATACGCAAAGCATGCGAAAAATTTTCAGCTCCGGCGGGAACAATCATGAATTCCTGAAAATCAATTTTATTATCTGCATGTGCACCGCCATTTAAAATATTCATCAGCGGAATAGGTAATGTATTTGCATTTGTTCCACCAACATATCTGTACAATGGCAATCCTAATTCATTGGCAGCAGCTTTAGCACAAGCCATAGAAACAGCGAGAATTGCATTAGCTCCCAACTTCGATTTATTTTCGGTGCCATCTAATTCAATCAATAATTGATCAATATAATTTTGCTCTTGCACATTCACACCACCAAGATCGTAAGCGATAATATCATTTACATTATTCACTGCCTGCATCACACTTTTTCCGAGATAAATGTCTGCATCATTATCACGTAACTCCACTGCTTCATGTGTACCTGTTGATGCACCTGAGGGAACCGCAGCTCTGCCCATTGCACCGTATTCGGTATATACATCTACTTCCACTGTTGGGTTGCCACGAGAGTCTAAAATCTGACGGGCTATTATTTCTGTAATGTTGCTCATGTATTAAGTTTAAAAGTTTAAGGTTTCAGGTTTCAAGTTGTGTTATAAATTAAGTCCGATTCTTTTGTAAGTTATCATTCAGTTACCATAAATAAAATTTGATTACAAAAGTATCATCGAAGTTTTTTGTATTTTAAAATGCAAAGATAAAAATTTAGTGTTCACAGATAATTGGGTGGTTATCTATGTTGATATTTCAAAATGCTTTGAAGTAGAATGTTTTGGAGAAATAAGATTATTCTTCTAAAGTAGTAGTAAGCGTTAATATAATCACAGATTCTTTTATTGCTTTCACACTATGGTGCAAACCTTTATGTAATGCAAGCATTTCTCCTTGAAGTAATGTTAATGATTTAGCGTCAGTAGTAAATTTAATTTCACCTTCTATCACTTGCACACTTATAATTCCATCCGCATTATGTTTAGGCATTTCCGCTTCAGCCCGCAAGGCAATTAATACAATGCGTAAACCATTTGTTTTAAAAACAGTAATAGCATTGCGATCGCTGCTTTTCCAGGTATCTTCCGATTTTAATTGTTTTATAAATTCAGGAATATTTATGTTTACTAATGGGGCATCAATTACCCGATCACCTTCAGGTCTTAATTCGGTAGATTCATTTCTTTTTGTTTCCATAATAATACACTTTAAAGTGCATGAGTTTTTTAAAAATAGTAATTGAAAATCTATTTTGTTTTATATATCATCCGGAGAATCATATAACTGTTTTTCTTTGGTTAATGCTTTAATCATTTCTTCCGTAAGCATAATACTAGAAACTCCATATCCATTTACAAGTACTCCTTTTAAATTATATTTTTCAGAAGTAATTGCACATACAATTGCTTCATCGCCGGGATCAGACATTCCTTCAAAGCGATAATTTTTATCTACCACAAAATCACCGGGTAATAATTCAATTTTAGGATCGCTGCACTCTATACGATCTTCTTTTAAATTTAAGTCAGCAGTATATCCTCTTTCCTTAAGTATATTAATTACTTCTGAAACTGTTTTCATTCTAGACATATAAATTATTTGTTGTTTTTTAAATACCATTCAAGAAACATTTCTCGCTTCGATAAGCATTCTTCTTTAGCTAACAAAAATTTCTTTAGCTTGTTTAGGAGTGAATGGTGAATAGTGAATGGTGAATGGTGAATGGTGAGTGGTGAATGGTGAAAAGTGAATGGTGAGTGGTGAATTGTGAGTAGTGAGTGGTGCGTGGTGAGTGGTGAGTGGTGAATGATGAGTGGTGAGTAGTGAGTGGTGAATGGTGAGTGGTGAGTAGTGAGTGATGAATTTTTTCAATTTTGAATTTTATTTTGCCAAAAGCCAAAAGCTAATCGCCAATAGCCATTCAATAAGTGATGAGTTTTTTAACTTGAAACCCGAAACCCGAAACTTTTTAAGTCAATGTTCTAGGTAAATAGTCTATGTTTCTTTCATTGTCAACTGTCAACTGTCCATTGTCAATTTTTTTACATCAGCTAATCATTTTATTTTCACATTCTCACATTTGCACATTCTCACATCAATTTAATAAATTCATCAAACAAATATCTTGCATCATGTGGACCGGGAGTGGCTTCGGGATGGTATTGCACACTGAATGCTTTTTTATCTGTTAGGCGAAATCCTTCTATCGTATCATCATTTAAATTCACATGTGTGATTTGAATATTCTTCGACTTTAAAATATCATCGGGTGAAACACCAAAGCCATGATTTTGAGTTGTGATTTCTGCTTTACCTGTTAGCTTATTTAAAACAGGATGATTTGCACCACGATGTCCGTTATGCATTTTATAAGTAGAAACTCCATTTGCCAATCCCAATAATTGATGTCCGAGACAAATTCCAAACATGGGTTTTTCTGATTGTAAAATTTGTTTTACTGTTTCCACTCCGTAATCCATTGTTGCAGGATCGCCGGGGCCATTGGAAATAAAATATGCATCGGGATTCCATTTATTTGCTTCAGCAAAAGTTGTTTTCGCAGGAACAATTTGCAGATAACAATCTCTGTCTGCAATATTTTTTAAAATACTTTTCTTAACTCCGTAATCATACACAATTACTTTTTTTGCCGCATCCGGATTGCCGATAAAATAGGGTTTTGTTGTACTCACTTTTGATGCGAGTTCCAATCCATCCATTGACGGTACATCTGCCAATTGTTTTTTCAGTTGCTCCACATCGGTTGTTTCGCTGCTGATAATTGCATTCATCGCACCTTTATCTCGTATGTGTCTTACAATTGCTCTTGTATCCACCGCAGAAATACCTACAAGACTTTCATCCAATAAATAATCCTGAATACTTTGCTCGGTCATGCGGCGACTGTATTGCACAGTATAATTGCGCACCACCAATCCTGAAATTTTTATATAATCGCTTTCTGTTTCGGGTTGATAGGCACCATAATTTCCAATATGTGCATTGGTCATCAGCAGTATTTGTCCGAAGTAAGAAGGGTCAGTAAAAATTTCCTGATAGCCGGTCATCCCGGTGTTGAAGCAGATTTCGCCGGTGGTGGTTCCAATTTTTCCGGCGCTGTAGCCTTTGTAAACAGTTCCGTCTTCGAGTAGTAAAACCGCAGGAACTTTTTCGATGTTTTCCATTAAAGCGTAAAGATACACAGACGAGGTCGGGTAGGCAAAAGGAATTTTTAGGTTTCCACATTGAATGCCCAAAATGTATTTATGTAATGAAGTTTCTCGATGAAATATGTTTTAAGTGTGGAGATTTTTTTTAGCTTTAATACATTCAATTCTATTTGTTATGCAATATTTATTACAAGACTTTAGGTATTTTAAATTCAGCACTTTCTTACTTGCTTTTATGATTGGAAATATTTGTGTTGGCCAGACATTGAATAGTTCTCAAAAAATTTACAAGCTTCCTGAATCAGAACATGTATTTAAAGGTGGAAAGCCCTGTGTCATTATGGATGATAATACATTTTTAATTGCAGATCATACGTCAGAATCAATTTTAAAGTATAACAATGATATTTTTTTAGCCGAATTTTCATTTGATTCAATTCCGCCTGAATTTGTTTACCAGATACTTGAAAAATATTATCCTGAAGCAAACTGGATTAATCCTGATATTGTGCGTAAATGGCAAGGGGATTCATTTCAATTCTTTGACTTGTTTGATGTTATTTATGCAGAAAATTCTGTATTTACTTTATTTTATTTCGAGGGATTTTTTTTGGAGAGTGCGGGTTTTGTAAAAAATCATGGGTATAAAATGGTGGCTGAATTTGATAAGAATTTAGTGTTGCAAAATATTGCTCTTATTCAATACCCTGATTTGCAAGCAGCAGTTTATGAAAGGTCATTTCCTTATCCGGATATTCAAGGCGGATATTTTATTGATGGTAAGAATCTGATTATTAAAAATGGTGCAAGTGAAAAGGATTTTTCTGTAACGACAACACCTGCTCTTTTTAAGTATAAAAAAATGAATAGTGATTTATTTGTGTATGAGAATAGCTTACCTATATTTCCCGATACTACTTTCGGCATTCCGGATTTCGATGAGTATGATATGACCAGGTATAATATTATAAATTGTAATGGCAATATGTTTTTTTCAGATGGCAAAAATATAATTGATGCGAATGGCGAAAAGATTTTTTCTGTACAGAATGGTAATGCTATAATTCTTGATTTTGATTGTGCAAGCTATCCGCTTTTCACAATTCTGTATTCTATTCCGGATAGTACATTTAGTTCATGGTCATTTAATATAGGATTATTGAATTTAGAAACGAATCATTTTGAAATGCAACAAATCAATCCTAACGCAACACATCGCTTTCATTCTTTTTCGGTAAAAAATAAAACTATATTGTTACTGGCTAATGCAGAAGATGGAATTTATGTGTACGAGTATTTTGTGGAATAATAAACTCTTAATATTTTATAAAACTGTAATGATTATGATAGTTTTAAGTTTATATTAACTGAGGAAGCATTTAGGATACGATTTATTTAGCTTCTTTGTAAAACTTTTAATCTCTATTCTTCTCATCAAAAAATTCCAAATCCGGATAAGAAAAACTTTGCGATACTTCCGGCACATTCGTAAAATCTTTTTTGCGGTTAACGAGTTTAGAAACTGTATGTGCTTTCAAATCATTTTCAGAATACGGTTGCATTAATTTTTCTACGTCTTCTTTGCTTAATGTAGTATCCAACCACCGCATTTTATCTTCAGGTTTTATAATGAGAGGCATGCGAAGTTTGTTGTTATGAATTTTACTCATTAATGCATTTGCATCTGTGGTAATTATGGAAAATGTTTCCAATACTTCCCCCGTTTCTGTATCTGTCCAGCGGTTCCAAATTCCACCGAGTAACAATGGTTCTTCATCAGCACGATAAATAAAGTAAGGATATTTTTTTCCTGCTACATCTCTGTTTTCATAAAATCCATTTATGGGAATTATGCAACGGCGTTTTAATATAAGCTGACGAAAAGATGGTTTGGTAAATACACTATCATTGCGAGCATTTAAAGTTTGATTACTGATTTTTATTGCATCCTCATGCGACTTAATCCAAGGTGGAATTAAACCCCATTGCATAGGAACTAATGTATCTGGTTTCTCTGAAGAAATTACCATTACCTGCGGATGCGCAAATCCCGATACATGAAAAAATTTAAACTCTAATTGTTTTAATTCAAAATGTTCGATACCTAATTGCCTTTCTGCCTGCCGGATTATTTTATCACCCATTTGTTGAATGTCGTAACACATTAGTTACTCTTCTTTCTTCTTATTAAACATCTCATTCATTTTCTTTTTGATGTTTTGAATTGCTTCTTCAGTTACGCCGCC
The DNA here is from genome assembly GCA_016715425.1 of Bacteroidota bacterium. Classification (NCBI taxonomy): domain Bacteria; kingdom Pseudomonadati; phylum Bacteroidota; species Bacteroidota bacterium. Next base: position 85,011 of record JADKAC010000002.1, on the reverse strand, counting down.
CACATCTTTTAATACATCTTCCATTTTTTCTTTAACGTCCACAGCAGAATCCATTAATCCTTCTTTGATACTGTCACCAAGTTTTTCGCCTTTTAATAAATTATCTATCTGCGATCTGAAACCTGATGGCACTCTTTCTTTTAAAAAGAAGCTTACTGTTTCAGCAGATTTTCTAGCCTGCTCCTCTGTTAAGCCGGCTTTGTTTACTAATTCGTTTATGAGTTTTTCCATAATGATGATTTTAGGTAAAAATTACAAAAGAAATATTTAATAATTATACAAATTTTTTTTCTATTATAGAATTACCTGAAGGGAGCTGTAATGAAGAAAATGTTTTTCATTCAATATTAGCCTTTGTATTTTTAAGAATTGAACCTGTAATTCGAAGCAATTCATCCACATCATTTAGCATTGATTCGGAAATATCATTATCTAAAATTTTGCTTTCATGTAATAGGCGCAACCAATATTTTGTTTCTTGTGATTCTTTATATGCGGTAGTAATTTTTGTAAAGAAATCATTGCCGGGATGCCCTCCAATAGCTTCCTCCGCATTGGCTCCTATAGATGTCCCTGAGCGCAATATTTGTTTTGCCAAATCAATTTCATTGAGCTCATCTCTTAAAAGTTGATACACTTCAATTATTCGCAATGCAAATGCAAATGATTTAACAAGCAATGCATTATCTGTTTCGTTTTTCATTTCATTTTATTTATTGGTTATTGGCCGTTAGCTATTGGCTGTTGGCTTTTGGCGAAAGAACTTTGACTATTGACTTAGAACATTGACAAAAAAAAGTTTCAAGTTTCGAGTTTCAAGTTCCGGGTTCCGGGTTATTTCATTCGCACATTCGCACATTTTCACATTCGCACATTTTCCCCATCAGCTAATCGGCTAATCATCACATCCGCTCATCATTTAATTCTCACATTTGCACATTTGCACATTAAACATTTCATCTCCCCACCATCTCTTCCGGCTTCACCCATGCATCAAATTCTTCTGCTGTTAGGTAGCCAAGTGCTATTGCCGTTTCTTTCAAGGTCTTATTTTCTTTATGTGCTTTTTGTGCAATTTCTGCTGCTTTGTAATAACCGATTTTTGGATTGAGTGCAGTAACTAACATCAGTGAATTATCTACATGCTTTTTAATATTTTCTGTGATGGGTTCTATTCCAACTGCACATCTTTCATTAAAAGAATTACATGCATCACCAATTAATCTTGCTGAATGCAGAAAATTATAAATCATCATTGGTTTAAAAACATTCAATTCAAAATGTCCTGTTGCGCCACCGATATTTATTGCCACATCATTACCCAATACTTGCGCAGCTACCATCGTCAACGCTTCACATTGTGTGGGATTTACTTTGCCGGGCATAATGGATGAACCGGGTTCATTATCCGGAATTTGAATTTCGCCAATACCACTTCTCGGACCGGAGGAAAGCATGCGAATATCATTAGCAATTTTCATCAAACTCACCGCAACAGTTTTTAATGCGCCATGTGATTCTACAATTGCATCATGTGCTGCCAACGCTTCGAATTTATTTTTTGCAGTAATAAATGGCAAGCCGGTTAATTGCGCAATATGTTTTGCAACGAGTACATCATAGCCTTTGGGAGTATTTATTCCTGTACCTACAGCAGTGCCACCTAGTGCGAGTTCACTGAGATGTGCAAGTGTGTTATTAATTGCTTTTATTCCATGATCCAATTGCGCAACATAACCTGAAAATTCCTGACCAAGTGTAATTGGTGTTGCATCCATAAAATGCGTGCGACCAATTTTAACCACATCCATAAATGCTTTTGATTTTGCATCTAATGTGTTGCGCAGATTTGTAATTCCGGGGATGGTATTTTCTATTAAAATTTTATATGCCGCAATATGCATTGCCGTTGGAAACGTATCGTTGCTGCTCTGCGATTTATTGACATCATCATTCGGATGCATACTTTTTTTCTCATCCATTAAATTGCCACCATTGATTACATGTGCACGGTTGGCAATTACTTCATTGGCATTCATATTACTTTGCGTACCACTACCTGTTTGCCAAACAACCAAAGGAAATTCAGCGTCTAATTTTCCTTCCAGAATTTCATCGCATACCTGAGAAATTAATTTACATTTATCCGCATCCAACACACCCAATTCATTATTGGTAATTGCCGCTGCTTTTTTTAAGTAGGCAAATGCACGAATAATTTCTTTCGGCATTTTATTAATGTCAGCAGCAATTGGAAAATTTTGAATACTGCGTTGTGTCTGTGCACCCCAATATTTATCAGCCTGTACTTCAACAGTGCCGAGGGTGTCTTTTTCGATGCGAAAGGTCATTTGGTGAATAGTGAAAGGTGAAAAGTGAATTGTGTATTGAGTAAATGATAATGCAAAATTTATAATTTAAGAGGATGAATTTATAAGTCCTTTAAGATATTTAAAACAGTTAATTATTGATTCTTTAAAATCACCAAAGTTGTCTGGATTAAAATAGCCAAGATCCATTGCAAGATCAAGGCCTGCATCAATCTCAATAATGGATGATCTGGAAATTTCAAAAAATCTTTTTCTTTCTGCAAGTGATTTTCTGGAACTGCCTTCCGAAAGATTTAGATGAACTGAAATAGCTGCTCTTCTAATTTGTGATGTTAAACGATATCTTTCTTCCGGAGGAAAATGACTTGTTAATTTATAACAGTCAGAAACAAACTTTCTGGTGAACTTATATGCATCAAGATTTCTGTGATTTAATTCTAAAAACATTTATTCTCTAAATATGATATAATTCAAAAAAATATTTTATTTTTTTATTCACCATTCACCATTCACCATTCACCATTCACCATTCACCATTCACCACTCACCATTCACCATTCACCATTCACCATTCACCATTCACCACTCACCACTCACCACTCACCACTCATCTCCTCACTTAATCGCCTTAAACATCATCTCGCCAATTATTGCTGGCGAATCTGCAACATGAATTCCACACTCACGCATGATGGCCATTTTTGCTGCGGCTGTATCATCTTTGCCGCCAACTATTGCACCTGCATGGCCCATTGTTCTGCCTTTCGGAGCTGTTTGTCCGGCGATGAATCCAACAACAGGTTTTGTTCCGTGTTCTTTTATCCAATAAGAAGCTTGTGCTTCCATAGTACCACCAATTTCACCGATAAGAATTATTCCCTCTGTTCCATCATCAGCCATTAATAATTGAATTGCATCTAATGTGGTTGTTCCAATAACAGGATCGCCACCAATACCGATGCAAGTGCTTTGACCTAATCCGGTTTTTGTTACCTGATCCACTGCTTCATACGTCAGTGTTCCCGAGCGACTCACAATTCCAATTGTTCCCGGCTTATGAATAAATCCCGGCATGATTCCCACTTTCGCTTCACCGGGTGTAATTATACCCGGACAGTTGGGTCCTATCAATCTGCAATCTTTTCCATTCAAATAATTTTTTACTTTAATCATATCCTGCACAGGAATTCCTTCTGTGATTGCAACAATAAGTTTGATACCTGCTTCGGCTGCTTCCAGAATTGCATCTGCGGCAAATGCCGGCGGTACGAAGATGATAGAAGTGTTTGCGCCTTCTTTCTGAACAGATTCAGAAACTGTATTGAAAACAGGTTTATCCAAATGCTTGGTTCCACCTTTTCCGGGTGTAATTCCACCCACTACTTTGGTGCCGTATTCAATCATTTGTTCTGCATGAAAAGTACCTTCCTTACCTGTGAAGCCTTGTACAATTACTCTGGAATAGTTGCCTACTAATACACTCATATAAGTTGTTGATTTTGGGGCAAAGATAAAACTTAAAAGATGGTTGAACTGAAATTGATATTGAGAAAGAATTTGATTACTCCATTAATAACATAGAATATTACTTAAAATATTGTATCAATAAAAAAATAAGAAGATGATTTTATTGTAAGGCATCATGGTACTATATGAAGGTAAGATTTTGAGAATTTTATTTATCCCTGTTGATCATATAGTCTCTTGCTTCCTTTAAAAAATCGCTGGCGAAAATAAAGTTGACAAGATTTTCATTTTGTGCATGCAAAATTTCTTTGTTAGTGCCTTCCCATTCTTTTTTGCCTTCATGCAGAAATAATATTTTTTCTCCGATACCCATCACACTATTCATATCATGTGTGTTGATGATGGTGGTGATATTATATTCTTTAGTGATCTCGCCAATTAATTCATCAATTACGATGGATGTTTTTGGATCGAGTCCGGAGTTAGGTTCATCGCAAAATAAATAACGTGGATTTAAAACAATTGCTCTTGCAATACCTACACGTTTTTTCATACCACCACTTAATTCTCCGGGATGTTTTTTATTTACACCTGTGAGTTCAACACGTTCCAAACAAAAATTTACTCTATTTAATTTTTCTTTTTTTGTATCGGAGCTGAACATATTTAATGGTAGCATCACATTTTCTTCCACACTCATTGAATCGAATAATGCAGATCCCTGAAATAACATACCGATTTGCCTTCGCAGATTTTTATTGCCTCTTTGATTAACTGTATTCATTTTTATTCCGTCGAATAGAATAATTCCTGAATTAACAGGTAATAATCCAACAATGCATTTTATTAAAACTGTTTTCCCAGAACCGGAAGCACCGATAATTAAATTGGTATGACCCGGATTAAAAACAGTAGAAATGTCTTTTAAGACAGTTTGCTTTCCAAAGGATTTATTTATGCCTTGAATTTCAATCATAATAATAATTCTGCAAGAATATAGTCAGCTAATAAAACAAAAATGCAACTCAATACCACCGCTTGTGTGCTGGCTTTTCCAATCTCGATAGAACCACCTTGAATATAAAATCCTTTGAAACAGGAAATAGTAGAAATAAGAAAACCAAAGGTTACAGCTTTAATCATCATCATAGTGATATCATAAGGATCGAAAAAAGCAAGCAGACCATATGTGAATTCAGTACTGCTGGCGTAACCTGTAAGAGAACCTGCTAACATACCACCTCCAATTCCAACAAAGGCAGAAACAACCACAAGCGCAGGAATCATAATAACAGAAGCAATTACTCTTGGAAGTATTAAATAAGTTTCTGTAGGAACGCCCATAATTTCTAAAGCATCTATTTGTTCGGAGATGCGCATTGTACCTAATTCAGATGCGATATTAGAACCTACTTTACCGGCGAGAATCAGACAGGTAAATGTTGGAGCTAATTCGAGTATGGTTGTGTTTCTTACAATTAATCCGAGGTAATAAGGTGGAACCAAAACAGTTCCTGCCAATTGATAAGCAGTTTGTACGGCAGTAACAGCACCGATAAAAAAAGAAGATAATAGCACAATTATTAATGAGCCAAATCCAATGTCGGTCATTTGCCGCAGCACTTCCAACCAATACATATTAATGCGATCCGGTTTTATTACCATTCTGCGCAGCATTAAAAAATATGTTCCGGTGTCTTGTAAAAATCGCATGATTGGTTGTAAAAATAGAAATAGTATTGGGTATTGGCTGTTGGCAGTTGGCTGTTGGCTATTGGCGGTTGGCGTTTGGCAAAAAACTTTGATTATTGACTTAGACCATTTACAAAAAAAAATTAAGTTTCGAGTTCCGGGTTCCGGGTTTCGTGTTTCGAGATTCAAGTTCCGAGTTTCATGTTTCGATAGAGCGTCATTGCGAGGAGTGACCCCGATAAGAGATCGGGGTAGCGACGTGGCAATCTCATCAATTTCTATTGCGAAGCTTACCAAAATTTAATTCAACACCCAGATTAATAAATGACTTTCTGGAATTGATATTTCCGGAAAGAACCGCAGCCAGACCAAACCACCGCAATAGGGGGAAATCTACTGCACTATATAAGTGCAATCCTATTGAAGTATAGTCTTCATAAACTTGAGAATAAGAACCATTAAATAGAAAAGAATTCGAGTGATATTCATAATCTACAGTTTCTTTGTAATAGTATAAAGAAGGACCTGCCGCAAATTTAAATCGGACTAAATGAGTTGGTGTTGTGATAATTCTGCCGTAGGAAATAAAGTATTCAATTAAATTATCTGTTGCTTCAGCGTTAGTAGCTAAAGAAAAAATCGGCAAACTTTTATAGGGTGTAAATGATTCAAGATTAATTCCACCCATAAAAAAATTCTTTTTATTAATATACTGAAGATTAAATCCACCTGACAGCATTTCAAAATTGTAACAAATGAATTCTGAAATAAAAAAGTTTTCGTTTTTTTTTTGAAAGACTGTCTTTCTCTTGCCCATAACTACTGAGGGAAAATAATAAAAAACAAATCAGTGTCAATGTAAATATTAGGGAATAGATTTTTATCATAACATATTTCCATTCTAATTTGTAGGCTAATTAAAAATCGCAAATAATTTTATAAAAACTTCCATGCGAGAAAAATATATTTTAAAAATGGAATTGAAATTCAGTTTATCTACTTTTTAAATGAGATGAGCCATTAATAGAATAAAAAATTATTTAGGGTGATGTGAAGCTTTCTACTTCACAAGAGTAAGTCCCTCGTGCGCTAATTCCAATTGCTCCATAGCTACTTCATTTCCTGTTGCTCTAAGTATTGGTCCTGAATATTTAACCGGATATGCGCCTTCTGCTTTCCATGTTACTACCGGGTTATGTTGTTCATCTAAAAGTTTTATGATGATATCTCTTTTATCAATTAAATTATTTAATTTGGTTTCAAGCCATTCAAAAAATTCATTATCGTCAGTAGTTATTCCACGTTTTAAAATAATATTACTGAATTTTTTTAGCCCGGGAACAGAAGTAGTAATTTCTTCCTTTGAAGCACCATCCCGGTATTTAATTGGAGTAAACTCTATATCTAAACCAGAAACTTCGGTGAACCCAATTCTAGTTCCGCCCCACTCTACTGTAAAGTGATAACTGGATAAAGGAAAATTTGACATAGCCTGTTGTTGTTTATAAATGAGATAAATAAGATATATTAAAATACCGCAGAGAATAAGGAACATTAAAATAGCTAAATAAATAAGTGGATTCATTATTCCGGAATTTGAAATGCAATATAGGAACTTTTAGCGATTAATGTTTCATTTATGTTTACCTAAAGTTATCTGCGAGTAATTCTATCGAGTTGAATAATGAATGATGTTTTTATATTTGAAAGTATTGTTCTGAAAAACATTGAACTAAAATAGTAATTCGGTGAGAGTATTAAGTTTTCAAAACCATTCACTCAAAACCACTATTTGAAGAGATTACCCAACCTTTGGAAGAAGTTGATGGGATGAAATACCTATTTGAATATTAAAGAAAAGTTGAACTTTGTAAAATTGCCTGTGTTCATTGGATTGGTATTACATCTCAATCAAATCTAGTTTTGTGGGGTTAAGGCATTATATAGAGATTCGTATTTTGATTTAAATTGTTATTGAATGAATTTTCGTAGTTATAAGTATATTGATTTTAAAAAGATAATCGGATTATTTATAGTCATTTCCATTTCATCCTGCTTTCTAATTGCGCAAGAAAATAATGTAAAGGATTTGCAAGAACCACTCACCATAGAAGAGTGTATCCAATTTGCACTTCAAAATAATCCTCAAATACAAAATGCAACACTGAATGAAGCCTATGTGGAGACAACCATAAAAAGTAAATTATCAGAATGGTATCCGCAAGTTGGATTAAACTATAATCTTCAACATAATTTTTTGCTTTCCTCTACAGATTTTAATGGAAATGTGGTGCAAATAGGTAGTGAAAATACTTCCGGTTTATTATTGAATGCAACACAAACTATTTTTAATCAGGATGTTTTGTTTGCTTCTCAAAGTGCAGATGATATTAGAATTGCATCCCAGCAGCAAACCTCAGCTCAGAAAATTGATTTGGCAGTTGAAGTAAGTAAAGCATTTTATAATATTATTCTTATCGAACAACAAAATAAAGTTTTGGCTGAAGATATTATTCGCAATACGCAAAGTGTAAACGATGCTTATTATCAATATCAAAGTGGAATTGTAGATAAAACAGATTATAAAAGAGCAACCATCGCTTTGAATAATTCGAAATCACAGAAAGTGTTTATTGAAGAAAGATTAAAATCAAAGAAAGTATATCTGAAAGAATTGATGGGTTATTCCGGTTCAGATAATATCACCTTAGCATTTGATACTGTGGCAATGCGGAATGAAATCTATATTGATACAACACATAGTGTAGAATATGCACAACGTATAGAAATTCAACAATTGGAAACGCAAAGAAGATTACAACAATATAATCTGAGTTATTTTAAATGGAGCTTTTTGCCGGATGTTTATGCCTTTGGAAATTATAATTTGAATTATCTGAATAATCAATTTTCCGAAGTGTATTCTACAGCTTATCCAAGTGCTTATATTGGTATTGGACTTTCCTATCCAATTTTTCAGGGAGGAAAAAGAACACAGCAAATTAAAGGAGCGGAGTTTTTAATTGATCAGGTGGACAATGATATTTTAAGTTATCAATATTTCATCAATACAGAATATCAAACTGCAATATCAAATTATAAAGCAAGCTTAAATCATTATTTAAGTTTAGAAGAAAATTTAGCATTAGCGCAAGAGGTATATGATATTATTCAATTACAATATCGCTCGGGTGTGAAAGCTTTCTTAGATGTAATTACTGCGGAATCCGATTTGAAAACTGCACAAATTAATTATTACAATGCACTTTACGAGGTGTTGTCCAGCAAATTAGATGTGGAACAAGCCTTAGGAATTATAAAATATTAAACAATTATCAATGCGTTTTAAAATCATTTTTTTAGCTACTGTTGCAATCGCTTTTATTTTTTATTCTTGTGGCTCTTCCAAAGAACATCAGGTACAAAAATCCAATGCTATTCCTGTAACTGTTGCAGAAGTTATTTCTACAACAGCGGTTTATTATGAAGAATATCCAGGAATGATTACGGCATTAAAAGAAATAAATCTTACAGCACAGGTGAGTGGATATATCACCAAAGTAAATTTTCAGGATGGAGCAAATGTAAAAGAAGGTCAACTGTTATATAGTATTGATGCGCAGGTTTACGAAGCAAATTATCAGCAAGCGAAAGCAGATCTTCAAGTGCAGGAAGCGAATCTGATAAAAGCGCAAAAGGATGCAGACAGATATCGTGAGTTGGAACAAAATGATGCAATTGCAAAACAACAGGTAGATTATGCAAATGCAAGTTTAGAAGCGACTAAAATGCAAGTGGATGCGGCAAAAGCAAGAGTGGCCAGTGTGTATGCACAAGTTAAATTTTCAAATATCTATGCACCTTTCACCGGCACAATTGGAATATCGCAAGTGAAAGTGGGTACTGCGGTAGTGGCCGGACAAACTACTTTAAATACTATTTCTACAGACCATCCGATCGCAGTTGATTTTACAATTGATCAAAAAGAGATATTTCGTTTTACGCAATTACAGCGTGATAAAAATATTCTTCAAGATTCAATATTCACCATTGCTTTTGGTGATGAAATATATCCTGAATCGGGTACCATAAGTTTTATTGACAGAGCAGTGGATCCGCAAACAGGTACAATTAAAATCCGATTAATTTTTGCAAATGATAAAGAATTATTAAAACCCGGAATGAATACTTCAGTGCGTGTAAAAAATAATACAGCAACACAATTTGAATTAATTCCTTACAAATCAGTTTCGGAATCATTGGGAGAATTTATAGTGTATGTAGTTGGAGATAGTTCAGTAGTGCATGAACGACAATTGAAATTAGGAAGACAAATAGAGGATAAAGTAATTGTGTTGGACGGATTAAAAACCGGAGAAACAATTGTGGTGGAAGGTGTTCAAAAATTGCATGAAGGTTCTGTTATAAAAATTGAAGAAAAGTAAATTCAACAAATTAGAGATTTAAAAAAATGATTGCAGAAACTTTTATAAATAGACCGGTAACAGCAATAGTAATATCCATTGTAATTATGTTGGTGGGTATTCTTTCTTTATTGAATTTACCTGTATCAAAATATCCAAATATTTCTCCACCAACAGTTTCTGTTTCGGGAAATTTTATTGGTGCAGATGCGATAACGGTGGAGCAAACAACTACTACGCCGATGGAGACTCAAATAAATGGAACTCCGGGTATGAGTTATATTACAAGTGCAAGTTCATCCAGTGGAAGAAGTAATGTGAGTGTGGTGTTTGATATGGGAACGGATATAGATATCGCAACTGTGGATGTTCAAAACAGAGTGAATGTTGCGTTACCTACTTTACCTGAAGAAGTAAAAAGATTAGGCATTACTGTGCGCAAAAGAAATCCAAGTGCATTGGCAATTTTTGCTTTTTATTCTCCGAATGGAACACACAGTTCAAGTTTCATCGGTAACTATGTAAACATCTATGTGCAGGATGCATTAAAGCGTGTGAAAGGTGTAGGTGATATTGATTCGCATGGTGATGATTTTAGTATGCGTCTTTGGTTGAGTCCTGAAAAACTTGCTGCATTAAGTTTAACTCCGGATGATATTACACAAGCAATTAATGAACAGAATATTCAAATTGCTCCCGGCACGGTTGGAGGTGTTCCACAAAAAGGATTTCAAAGTTTTGAATATAATGTAATCACCAATAGTAGAATTAATACCGTAGAGCAATTTGAAAATATAATAGTTAGAAGTAATCCCGGAACCGGCAATGTAATTTATTTAAAAGATGTTGCAACAGTAGAATTAGGAAAATTTAATTACGGACATAATTCCACCGTGAATGGTCAGCCTGCAACTTATGTAATTGTATATCAAACACCGGAATCAAATACATTAGAAACTTACAAAGGCATTATTGATAAGTTAGATGAATTGAAAAAAACCTTCCCCAGCGATTTTGATTATCTGATACCGAATGAATCTGTTTCTGTTATTGAAGCTTCTATTAATGAAGTAATGATTACGTTATTGGAAGCCTTATTATTAGTAATAATAGTAGTGTATTTATTTCTTCAGGATTGGCGAGCAACGTTGATTCCAGTATTGGCAATTCCTGTTTCTATCATCGGCACATTTGCATTATTTTCAATACTTGGATTTACTATCAACACACTTACATTATTTGCTTTTATTCTGGCGATTGGTATTGTGGTGGATGATGCTATTATAGTTGTTGAAGCAGCTCAGCATAATATTGATCATTATAATTTAAGTGCAAAGGAAGCGACCCGCAGAGCAATGAAAGATATATCGGGGCCGGTAATTGCAATCGCTTTAATCTTAGCAGCGGTATTTGTTCCTGTTGGTTTTATTCCGGGTATTGTGGGAAGATTATATCAGCAGTTTGCAATTACGATTGCAGTTTCTGTTCTTATTTCTGCTTTTGTAGCCTTATCACTTACGCCTGCATTATGTTCTCTAATGTTACGTCCATCAAAAAGCAAAAAGGAAAAGAAAAATGTATTAGAAAAATTCTTCATTTCTTTTAATAATCGCTTTGGAAAAATTACTGCTTCTTATACTCGGGGAGTTGCCTTATGGATTCGAAATACTCGTTATGTTTTTGGTTTGTTGGTAGTGTTAATTGTTGCACTTGTATTTTTATTTGCAAAAAAACCAACCGGTTTTATTCCTCAAGAAGATGAAGGTACTTTAATGGCAACTTATGAAATGGCGGAAGCAACTTCTACAGAAAGAAGTTATGCGATGCTCTTAGAATTGGTGAAAAGAATTAAAGCAATTCCTGAAGTTTCCGTAGTGGGGGGACTTGCAGGTTTTAATGCATTTCAAGGCTCAAATAAATCGAATGTAGGTACAATGTGGATCATGCTAAAACCGTGGGATGAAAGAAAAGGAAAAGGTCAGGATGCGATGAGTATTTTGAAAAAAATTCAAGATACAACGGCTGATATTCGGGAAGCCAGAGTATTGGTGGTGGCGCCTCCTCCAGTGCCGGGTTTGGGAAGGTCTGCGGGATTTAATTTTCAATTAGAACAGACTACGAGCACGGATGATATTAAAACTTTCAGCAAGGTTGCCAATGATTTTATTGCGGAGGTAAATAAGCGCCCTGAAATTGATTTTGCATATACTTTCTTTACTGCAAATACTCCTAGTTATCAAGTGGAAGTGGATCGAGCAAAAGCAAAGCAATTAGGTGTACAGATTTCTGATATTTATAATACACTTTCATCATTGCTTGGCAGCAGATATATTAATGACTTTAATTTATATGGCAGAAATTTTAGAGTAGTAAGTCAGGCGGATAGTTCTTTCCGTGCATCCATAGAAGAAATTGGAAAATATTATGTGAGAAATACAGAAGGGAATATGGTTCCATTAAGCTCATTGATTAGTTCTAAATTAATTGAAAGCCCTTCATTAATATCTCACTATAATGTGAATCGCTCAATAGAAATAAATGGTACTTCAAAACAAGGTTATAGCAGTGGACAAGCTATTCAGGCATTAAGAGAAACTGCAGAAGAAACTTTGCCAGTAGGTTATAGTTATGAATTTTCAGGAATGTCAAAAGAAGAAATTGCAGCGGGTGATAAAACATTAATGATTTTCGGTCTTTCATTAGTTTTTGTATTTCTGTTTTTAGCGGCGCTTTATGAAAGTTGGTCTGTACCATTTTCTGTGTTATTAGCAGTGCCGATTGGTGCTTTAGGTTCTATAATTACATTGAGTTTATTGCCGAATATTAGTAATAATATTTATGCGCAAATTGGTTTGATAACTTTAATTGGATTGGCGGCAAAGAATGCAATTTTAATTGTTGAATTTGCAAAGGAAAGAGTGGATAGCGGCATGGATTTAATTCAGGCAACTATCTCTTCAGTGCGTTTAAGATTACGTCCTATTATAATGACATCCTTGGCATTTATATTTGGTGTATTGCCATTAGTGTTTGCATCGGGCGCAGCAGCAGAATCCAGAAAAACAATTGGATGGACTGTGTTTGGAGGAATGCTGGCCGCAACATCCTTAGCAATTTTTATTGTGCCTGTGTTATATGTAGCCATTACGAAATTTGCCTATGGCAAAAAGAAATTAGAAGAATTAAAACAGATGGGAAATGCGAAACAAGAATGATGTTTTCTAATTGATTTATTATTATACTGAAGTTATGCGTTATCAATTAAATTATAGTTTAATTTTTTCAGTGTAATTAAATTGCGCATTATTTTTCTACAATATTCAATCGCACTAATTTCCCTTTTCTCTTCACAATATTTTTATAGTCCCACTGAATTTCTCTGGATTTTTTTAACCAACGTTTTAAATGTATTTCATTTATTTCCGAAACATCATTATAAAAAATTGATACATCCTTAAATTTTTTGCCCTTTATATTCAATGCATCTTCACCAAAGTCAGCACCACTCCAAAACATAAGTCGGATACCTGCTTTTTGTTTGCTATACCCCACTATAGGATTGCCATCTAAAAACCACACAGGATGCGCATGCCAGATTTTATTTTCAGCTTCTGTAAGCACATTGTTAATGATTGTAGCCAGACGATTGCAAATTTCTTTATCGCCCGCATCATGAGCTTCATTATATTCTTGTATTTCTTTTTGCATTGTTAATTGATTTTAAATTTATATTTTAATAAATAGGCATTCACTTTTTAATATTTCCAAATCACTCTTAAAAGACATTGCTAATTCCGCTCTTTCAAATGCAGCACGAGAATGCTTAGCTGCAATTTCTTTTGCTTCTGAATTACCTGCATGTGATAAGGAAATAAAAGCTTTTTGAAGACGAAGCATCACTTCAATATTATTTGCACCATCACGTGCAATTGGTCGAAAGGCATCTTCAAACATATCATCAAGCGCAATTATAGGAACATGAATTTTATCATATTTTATTTCTGCTTTTTTATTTTCTTTTAATGCTTTAAGCCAGAAAGTAAACAGACGCACGTGACTTCCAATAATTGCAATTGCAGTACCCGGATCATTAATAGCAGGAGATAAAGCACGACTTGAAATTTCACTTAATGCAATCAATCCAAACCTCGGATCATAAACGAAAGACCTGCTATTATCTATTGAAAATGCTTTTATGATTTTATCCTTATCCACTACATCCAAATTATTTTCATTGTGAATATATGCTATTGGTTTATCATCAGAAACAAATACACCGGGAATGCATTTAATGGTAATAGTTACATTATAATGTTTGGCTAATGATTGCAATTTACTCATATAAATATATTGCACATAACCTACTTTATCTGCAAAAACAGGAATACCATTTTCTGCATTTTCAAATTGAGGTACTCCACCTAAATAAGGTTCATCAATTCTATTTTCTAATGCTTTAAAAGTTACTTCTTCAATTTTTTTAATGGTGTGTCCTAAGCGGCCTAATTTTGAAATACGTTCTACCCATCTTAAAAATGTGAGTATCACTACAGCAAAAACAAAGAGAGTGAGAATGAAAAGCGTGAATGTTCCTGCCTGTCCATAATATTCATTCCGTAATGCAACAGATGCTACTATGCTAAAAATGAATGATCCAATATAAACGGATAATGCATTTTGGGAAACATCATCTGCTACAATCAATTTAAATGATCGGGGAGTGGCTGTTCCGGTTGCTGCAGAGTAAGCCGAGATCATAGAACCCACAGCGAAAATTGCAATTACAAGCATACTCGCAGAAATATTGGTGAGCAAATTTTCTAATGATTTTTTTTCAATCACGGGTACGATGTCCACCAAAAAACTATTATCGGCTAGGTGGCCTAAAAGTGCAATGCCAATAGAAATTAAACAAAAAATTAGCGGACGAAACCAAAGTTTTGATGTGAGTTTTTGAAAAAAGTATTTTAAGTTTTCTTCCATCGAAATTTTTAAATTATTTAATTTTCAAAGTGTATTTGGTTCAGTGAAATTAAATACATTTATTCTTAAAGACATTTAATTTCAATTATTTTGAGGAGGATGAATTTATTATTACCTCAAGGAAAGTATTTACTAATTAGGATTCTTCTTAATTTTTATTTCCAAAAGTCAACAAATTATTATCCGGATCAAGAAGAGAAAATTCTTTTTGTCCCCAGGGTTTTATTTCTAATTTACCATTAGGGTGAATGGAGATGTTTTTTTCCTGGAAGGATTTATATAATTTCTCAATATCATTTGTGCGAATATAAACTTGTCCATAATTTTCTGTAGGATCAAGATTTTTAAATTCAAAAAAGTGTATTTGAATATTATCCTTCTGCATAATCAAATATCCTTCAAAGTCGGCAGTTCCAATATCTTTAAATCCTAATGTATTTATATAATAGTGTTTCGTAATTGTTTTGTTGCGCATTGGCAATTTAGGATGTATTTCTGTCAGCATATTTTCTGTTTTAAGATTGAATATTATTTTCAGGAAATTGTTGATCCATAAAATTTAAAACGATTTAGAATTTTCCAATCAAGTTGAGATTTAATGATTATATTTTTCAGGTGTAAAACTATAGGTATTAAAATATTATTCGTCATTTAAAGAATGAACACCTTGTTCTTTAAGTTTACCTAATCCGTCTTTCATGGCGTCCACTTGTTCTCTGTGATGACCTTGCCAAACGGTAATTTCTCCAACTACTTTAAAGGGATGTATTGAACGATATGACATGGTAGGATTACCCGGAAATTTTTTATCAGTTAAATCTGGATCATCTTCAATACTTCCTGTCGGCTCTACTAAATATATTCTTTCAATACCATCTCCAATAGATAATTCTGCACCCCAAATTGCAGCATCTAAAGTTGCTGTTAAGAATATATATTTTGCATTTTTTCTTTGACCAAAATTTGAATTAAAACCCACTTCAATATGATCACCAATCTTTAAAACTGCTTTTGTTCCATGAAAATAGGTTTGGGCAAAAGGAGTGGGGGAGGCATTGTTTGAATCGTTGTTTTGTTGCATTGGAATTAAGCTGTTTATTTTATTAAAAGTCAATCCACTTAATTATTTCCATTCTAATGTGAGGTTAGAATTATGAATATCGAAGTAGCCTGAAGTATTTTGAAATGTAATTTCCTCCATTGATTTCGGTTTAAATTCATTGAAGGTGGCATAGGGTTCAATTGGATTTCCATTACTATCAAAATCGAGTTGTGAGTTTCTATTTAAATCTATCAAAGCTATCATTGAATAATTTCCATTTTTAAGCCCGTATATATGGCAGTTATAAACACCAATTACGGTAGTTCCCAAAAGATAGCCACCAGTTACTGCACTGCGATTTTTAAAATTTTCTTCATTGTCCATCACAGCAAATATCAAACGATTGCCGGCTTCTTCTAAAGGGATACGAATATCAAAATGGAAATAGTTTTGTGAAAAGTAAGATACCGAAAGCAATGTTTGATTCATTTGATGCGCACTTAATTCTTTACTTAAATTAATATCAAAATCTAAATGAGTTAATGAAGCAGACATAGCCTCAAAGTTTGCTTGGTAATTAATTGGTTGTAGTTTACCATCTAAAATAATTTCTGTATTCTGGTTGATGTCGAAATAACTAATTGTATGTTCAAAATCTAAATTATTTAAATTAATGTGTTTAAGTTTTTTATCTGAATGAGAAAAGAATGAAATGCTTTTATTTTCAATATTATAAACAATAGACCAAACAGTTTTAAAATTTCCTTTTGTTATACTTACATTCTTCAAAATTTCAAACGCACTTTTTTCTGAAAAATCCTCTGATTCTTGCAACTGTTTTATATCCTTTTCTATTTGATGATAGCGATACATTTCTGATGTATTCCGTTTTGGAATATCTTCCATATTATCCTTATTCTTTTCTGAATAATTTACTGTTCTATTTGTAATAGCCTGACATGTATTGCCTTCTTTTTCATAAATATTTGGTATGCCATCTAAATATTCAATAATTACTGAGTTGCCGCTTGCATCTGCTAATATGTAATGAATTTTACCTTTTACAGGATATATTTTATGGATATCAATTTGGGCTATAACTTCTTTGATGTTTTCAAAATTATCCAACTGATATTGTATCCATTCTAATTCATTTAGGTAAGGCTTGTTTTCAGAAATATTAAAACGAATATCATCTAACCAAAGCATTTCAACCACAAGTCCTTTTTCATTCATCCCGCCATAAGGCATTTCTTTTCCATTCTGATTAAAAGTGATGCTACCATATTTACTTGTCCAGCTTGCTGGTTGACCGTTATGTGAAAAGTAAGCAACCTTAGTGGTGTTTCTAATATTTTTGATGAGATAGCCTTGATCAAAAGTCCAGTCAAAATTTTTACCAAGTAAAATTGTTTTTTCATTCTTTAACACAAATGAAGAACATGGATGAGCAGTATGTGTTACGCCTATAAAAAGTAAAAGTGTGAAATGGTATTTTATTAAATGCATATTATAAAATTGGGTTGTTGTTATTATTGCTTTCAAAGTTAGTTTCCACTTTGTTGACTTGCTATGTTTAAATTAAATTTTAGTTTTTATTTTGTCCAGGGTTCAACTGCTTTAGGATCAGAAATTTTACTGCCATTAAAAATACAAATCCCTGCCCAAGTGCCAAACAAAATTCAACCTTTTTTATCTGTATAAATACTTTGCACTCCAATATTTGTAAGGCCATTATCTGTAGTGTATTTTGTAATTGATTTGCCGTCCTATTTTTAAATGCCAACATGTTCAGCAGAAAACCAAATATTACCCGCTTCATCCTCTAAAATTTCACGAACTGAAATGCCAAATCCTTTGGCGCTTACAAATTTCTCCAATGATTTTCCATCATAACGTATTATACCATCGCCATTTGTACCAAACCAGAAATTACCTTTGTTATCTTCATACATTACTCGTACAAATTGAGAAAGCATACCATTTAAATTTGTATAAATTTGCGGGAAAATAGTAGTTACTTCTGCTGTTCTAAAGTCTCTACTTAGGTAACCTGCAATTATTTCATTTGAATCTATTATATCTGGCTCTTGTGTTATATTATTTGTTGTTTGTGCTACACAAGAATTAAAAATTGTGGAAATTAAAAAGCAAAAAAGAAAGCGAATTAGAATAGTGTGTTTCATTGTTTTTAGTTATATCATACATTTGGAATGTTTATAAGAATAAAGGTATTGGAAAATTAAATTTTGTTTTGGTGCTTGTGTCAAGAGTTTGAATCTAAATTTCTTTTAAATAGTGGAATCTAGTTAAGTCGTTTATGATCATTCCGAATGCCTTCAACTTGTTTGAGAGCAATGCGGATTATGATGAAATACAAAAGGGGGCAAAGGATATGAAAGTCAGATATAAAAAAAATTACCGGCCTGAATTTAATCAGATGACGGTAATTAGTTGAAAGGGGTAGTGTGTATGTTCTTGGGTATCGCACCCATATTATATATAATAGCTGATATTATATGCTATCGTAATTAAATAGCTTATTTGTCGTGCACATTTTTTAAATCCTTAGCTGCAATAGACGATTGATTTTTTTCTTTTTCAAACATAGTTTCAATTTCAGTTTTTGTATTCTGAAATGATTCCTTCACACTGCATAGCAAATCATCTAATTCGCTTTTAAAATCATCTGCAATGTCCTTTCCTTTCTTAGAAATGCGTTTTCGTGTTTTCGTACCTTTTTATGGTGCAAACAAAATACCTAACGCTGCACCTGCAGCTAAACCTGCAAGTAAACCCAATACTGTTTTTCCTGAACTCATAATGTTATTTTTTTTAATGTAAGATATTAATTTATTTTTTTTCTTAAGGATTTAAAGCACTAAAATTAATACAAGAGCTATTATTACTAGCGCTCCTAATGAAAAGTAAACCCCTCCACTAATGTCTGCCAGATTTTCTTTTATTGATCGAACTTCCGTTCTCAATTCTTTTTTTTCTGCTGGATTGAGATTGCTTTTATCCATCGACTTAATTTCATCCAATCTCTGGATTAATGCAGTAGCTTGATTTTGGCTCTCCGTATTTTTATCGGGAATAGTATTGGTAATATCATCTCTATTTCCTGCAAACACTTGTGATGTTGCGGTAAAAGAAATAATGCATATTAGAATAATGGCGAAATTTAATTTTTTCATATTGTATTGATTTAAGTGTTACTTGGATTTTATATTACTTATTAGCCCTAACAATTATATAACTAACCATTAATAATCCAATAGCAAGAGCTATATGAATTAGTGAGCCTCCATCAAGAACAAAGTAACCGATTACCCATAATATAAATAAAATGATGGCTAAGGTATTAAGGATATATATCAACAATGCTCTTAATTTAAAACTGTAATGCTACTCCTATATATAAGCCATTTCTAGCTTTAGGAAGTTTCACATTTATAGCAGTACCATTGCCATTATCAATAGTAGTAGTCTGTTCTTTAAAAGCAACATACCCACGGTATCCTAAGTCAAAGAATAAATTATGATTTTTGGTAATAGCGAATTGTAATCCACCACCATAAGCGAAACCTACATTGCCTTTGGAAACTACCAATGTGGTATTTAAGGTATCACTATTTTGAGAACCACTTGACTTTGTTTTAGCACCTATATTAAAAGAAAATTCCGGTCCTGCTACAGCCTTTAAATTAAATTGTTTGGATTTGCTTGTACTTACTGAAAATAATACAGGAACATTGATATACTGTAAATTAACCTGGCGATCTAAATCATTGTCGGAATATTGTTGTGAAATAGCTAAGTAATTTAATTCACCTTGAAGTCCAAAATTCGATGATAAACTGAATCCTAACATAAGGCCAAAACCTTGCTGCATGTGCACTACTCCAGTTACATCATTTCCTTGTGAATCGGTAATATCCACCGATGTAAATGTCGGCATGTAGCGAAGTCCTAATTCCCCTCTTTTAAGTGGTGTCGATTCGTCCTGAGCAATAGCAGAGAAGTTACTCGATAATATTATTATCGCAGTTGTAATTACTAATAATGTTGATTTCATTTTTTTTGAATTTATTTATCCTATAAAGGTGGTCGTATTAATTGGAGAAAGCATTACACAACTATAGATAAGAGTTACATGATTCACACATAAGGATTGAATATATTTTTTTTAAAAGCAGTACTTATTCTGCTTAAACTAAATAGTATGCAAATTTTCAATTTAAGGAAAAGAAAGAAAAGTTGTTTATACTTTAAAAAATCGGATATCTTTTGAATAATTGCCTTTAGCTAAGCAACTACTACCATCAAGTTATTAATATCTGGAATTGGAATTACTTTACCATCAAATATTGACGTATTTGATGTATCATGAAGTAATTGATTACTAACAACGGGTTTTATTAAAGGGTCATTAATTTTTAATTTAATATCGGGAATGTTCTTTATTTCTGCATACACAGATATTGTAGATACTGACATAATGGGGATTTTGGATTTTAACTGGAGTATTTTGGTAAAATTGAAATAGTCTTATTAATATTTATACACTTTAAAAAGATTCATATCCGCTTTTTATAATGGTGGATATCATTTTAAATCTACCATTCGCTCTTACAAGATTTGGTTTATGAGCCGGGATGATGATGGATTGGCCGGTTTCTAATAGAAAAGAATTTCCATCAATAATTATCTCTGCTTTGCCTTCAATTATTTGAGCAAATGTGTCGAATGGAGAAATTTTTTCTGTAAGTCCTTCACCAATGTCAAACGACATTACGCTGATGTTGCCTGTTGATTTTTTTAAAATCGTTTTATTCACCACTGCATTGGGGACGTATTCAATAATTTCCACAGTAATGTATGCTTTTGATTTATCGAGTTCACTAGTTATCATAAGTAATATATTAGAATTTGAACTTGATTTATTCAAATGTGAAGGTGATACACTTTATAGCTTTTATCATTACACTTAATAGGTAATGTATTACATATTTCACATGTTTTCCAAATTTGCTTTCCTCTTTTGCTTCAATTGCTTATAGAAGGAAGGAGTTAAACCTGTGATTTTCTTGAATTGATTTGAAAGATGTGCTACACTGCTATAATCCAGCTTATAGGAAATCTCTGTAAGATTAAGTTCGTCGTACAGCAACAGTTCTTTTACTTTTTCAATTTTATGGATAATAATAAATTGTTGTATTGTAATGCCCTTTACTTCTGAAAAAGTATTTGCGAGGTAAGTGTAATCGTAACCTAATTTTTTACTGATATAATCAGAGTAATTTTCTTTTGGTAATTCATCGGAATAATGAATCATTTCTGTAATCACATTTTTTATTTTTTCAATCAGGATGGCTTTTTTATCATCCATTAATTCCAAACCTGATTTCAACAAATTTATTTTCAATTGCTCACGTTGCATTTCAGTGATATCTTCCAATACTTCAACTGAACCAAGATCCACGACAACATATTTTAGCCCCAGCTTCTTCAATTCTTCCTGCACCATCATCTTGCACCGCAGGCTTACCATGTATTTTATATAAAGCATCATTGTATATTAAAATTATATTATAAGAATTGGTGATTTTATATCGCAAGTATTGAAATCAATTATTAAAAAGAGTTTCAAATTATGAGTAGGATTAAAAACAGCTTATTTTTTTTTATCAGTAATACTAATTGTAGCGCCGGCGCAACACGCTCTAAAAATAGTAAGAGCGTTAACTGTTTTAGAGCTTTTATCATGGGCTATATCTATCAACGACATTAGTGGACTGCGCAAAGGAAATGTGGTGTTATTTTTATAAGCATATACAAATACTTTCTCAAGAATTTTTTCTGCTATTTGATCCTCACGAACAATGCTGAGAATTTTGCCATACACCGGAGGTACATATAGATTATACATCTCACGAGTAAGTTTGTGATTAATTTGTATGTCCGCTTTTTTGTTTCCCTGCTGCATAATATTTATAATTTAGTTTGTGAAGTTATACCTTATTATACTATCAAAATGCGTTTATCCTATTTTAAAAATTCACGAATGGCATCTGCAGTTTCAATTGGATGACTCATGTGCGGACAATGGCCATTTGCTTCTAAAATTATTAAAGTATTATCAGGTGTATTTGCATTGATATAATGACCGACAGATATCGGTGCTATCATATCGTTAGAGCATTGTATAGTCAAACTTTTCACAGGAATTAGAGGAAGGTCGTTTCTATTATCCGACAAAAACGTAACTCTTGCAAATTGTTTTGCAATTATTGGATCAATGGAACAAAAGCTATCCGACAATTCATTCGTAAGTGATTCGCCGTTTTCAGTATTCATAATTGCAGGAGCTAAAGATTTGGACCAGCTAATGTAATCTTCATCCATCACCTCAAATAAAGAATCAATAGTTTCCTGCTCAAATCCACCGATATAATCATGTGCATTTATATAGCGTGGTGACGGACCAATGAGAATAAGTTTTTCAAACATATCCGGTCTATTTATTGAAGCCAATGCTCCTATCATACAGCCTACGGAATGACCAATGAAAATTGCATTTTTTATTTCTAATGCATCACAGATTTCAATGATGTCCTTTGCATAGCCATCTAAGGAACTATATTTTTTTGAATCATAAGATGATAAATCTGATTTCCCTGCACCTACAAAATCAAACAAAACAAGCTTATAATTATCGGTAAGATGATTTTTAATATGGTTCCACGCATTCTGATCGCATCCAAATCCATGGGCAAACAACAGCACTTTATTTCCTTCACCTAACACAGTTACATTATTTCTTTTCAATACACCGTTCATTTATTATAAAGGTTTAAGTTGATTGATTATATAAAACCCAAAAATACATTTTATTAAGAGGGTTTATTTATTATTTCAAACTGTAGATTTCAGCAACGATGCAATTTCGAAACAGTAGTCATTTCTATGAATACAGTTTTTTTGTACTCGTATTATTGCTACAGTTATTTTAATTAAGGTTTTATTTTCTCATTTTGAATTGGTGAATAATCCGTCTTCAATTGCCCATTTACAACTAGTTTATCAAAGTAACATTTTATTCCTGTTGCTGAATTCATATCAATTCCGTTCTGAATATTGAAGTGTAAATGTGGTTCAGATGAATGTCCAGTATTTCCGCATTCCCCCAATAGATCACCTTGTTTAATTTTTTGTCCTTGTTTAACACTAATAGTTTGATTTTTGAAATGACAGAAAACTAAAAATTCATTATTTGCAGTTTTTATAATTACAGTGTTACCTGCTACATCAATTTTGTTCATTTCTCCAACTATATTTTCTTTCACTCCGTCAATTACTAAAACAATTTCCCCATCGCAAGGTGCAAATAGATTCTTTCCAAATGCGTAGTAGTCTTCGTTTGTTTTACCATTGGTCATGAAGGAATTTCCTTTTGCGTCTGTAATTACAAAATCAAAAGCATTTTTTTGCGCATTATTTACAACGTGATAATTTAATTCTTTTGTGTCTCCGCCCCATACAACAGTCCATTCGTCCTTAAATGGTAATAGTAATGTAGTGATGTTCCTTTCTATTTTTGGTAGGCTTTCATCTTTAAAAGCATTAATTAATAGGCCGTTAATTTTATCATTATTATCCAAAGAAATATGTATTGCCAATATTGCCCTGTCGAAATTTGTTTTGTAAATAGCGTCTGTTCCTTCATACTTTATAAATTCTCTTTTTTGAATTTTACCTACTTGCGAATTTAGGCCTTTCAAGAAGTCAAGTGTTTTATCTAGTGGCAATGCACTTTGCATTTCAGTTGAAAACATTGAGAAAATACTATCATACTTTTCCGCATTGTAGTAGGTTTCAAATTTGTTAGAAATTGCAATGTAATTGACACTTTCTGGTTGACCTAACATTGAATTCATAGTGAATGTCAGTGTGAATACGAGTAGTAAAGTTTTCATTTTGTTTTATTAGATTTTTGTTTTTGTTTAATTATTTTTCATTGCGCAGTTTGTTTAATTACACTTCGCAAACTGACATTTAATATCAGTCCGTCTAAACACTTCCATTGCTTATTAAAGGTAATAATTCTTGGTATTCATAAATTATTAAAGCGGTTAAATAGGTTTGCAGTGATAATTTTGATACAGATGATTTTTAGGGAAATATGATTAATTTACGGTAATGAAATCAATGGTTTTAAATTGATTTTTTAAATTGTACGATATTATTTTTGAATCCTTTTCAAAATTTTAAACTTAAGATTTTTCAAATTTTCGCAGTTTGTAAATATCAAGACCGGCAGGTTGCATAAGCCCTTGTTCTATCAATGTTTCTACTTTCTTAATATTTATTTTACTCCAATTGCTATTTAATCTTCTTGGAGTAAAGCGATTACAGTAACTATCATTATCAATTGACTTTCGTATTCCATCTATCCATCCAAAACATAGTGCTTCATCAACTGATTGAGAATAGGTAATACCAGATTTTTTACTGCTTGTTTTATAATAGCCTACCCATAGTTCGGTCGCAGATTGATGATGTTTTATTAACCATTTTCTAAATTCAATTGGTGTATTAAAAAAGATTGGAGTCATAGTTAATATGTATTTATTAATTCTATTTTTCGCTACTGACATATTCTAAAATGTCGCCGGGTTGACAATCTAATGCTTTACAAATGGATTCTAATGTGCTAAAGCGAATTGCTTTTGCCTTGCCTGTTTTTAAAATAGAAAGGTTTGAAAGTGTTAATTCAACTTTTTCTGATAGCTCGTTAAGCGATATTTTACGCTTTGCCATCATTACGTCTAAGTTTACAATGATTGGCATAGCTTATACAGTTAAATCGTTTTCGTTTTGAATATCAATTCCTTTTTTAAAAATTGCTGCAATTATATAGACTATAGCTGCCATTAAAATAAAGGCTTGACTGTCTTCCCAAAACTGATTTAAATTATCGGTGACATATCCACGATGCATTAAATTTTTAGCAAATTGTTGAGCTATGTAACTTATCAGTCCGATAGAAAAAGTGTAATAGCTGATTTGTGTTATATGGTTTGAAACATAGGTGTTAAATGGTTTGGATAAATTGAAATTACTTACAAGGTTGATAACCAAATAAAATAGATATGCTTTTAAAAAGGATATAACCAATATAAAACTATACACACCATAAAATGCAGATTTACTTTGATTATACATTTCACCTAAGTCTAACTTTTGATATAAGTTTTGGACAAATTCAGGTTTGTAAAGACTGAAAAAGAAATTTACTATTAAGCCTCCGGCTTCAATAGATAAGCCAACGAAAATTAACCAAGCTATGATTTTTAGGCCCAGAAATATGTAATTATTTGTTTTTGACATAAGAATTAAAGTTTTAATTATTGGCGCAAAAGTAATAAATAAATATTGATAAACAATAAAAATAGGTCTTTAATCAAAAAATATATTTTTTAGCCTTAAGTCTATTTGTTAGAAATTTGTCCGGCATTACTTTGACTAATATCTGTCGTTGTCCGATTAGAAGGAGTATTTATTCTTTCAGTCTGATCTAAACAATTTGTAGGAAAAGACTTGACGAAAGCGAGTAGAATTGAAATTAATAGTTATCAATTTATTTTAAGAACTAATGCAAATAGAGATTGCTATAAGCTTCTATTTTTTGAATCGAGAATTACGTATCTGATTTATACGCTTGCTTTATCATACTTTTTATAATTGGTAAATGAAGGGGTTTTATAATAGCCATATAAATTTTTCCAAAGCGATTATTGTATTGAACCAAGGTGGTGACTTTAATATTAAATTGTTTTTCATCAGAATCATAAATGCTCACTCTGAAATTTAAATGCTTATCATCTGCGCCAAGTATTATTTCATTTTCTTGAATACTAAAAATCTGAAAAAAACCTACATACCCACCTACTATACATGTTGTATTGAAATCCTCTGGCTTTTCCGTTTTTAAACCAAATATTTTAACAATAGTATTTCTAAGTTTAATTAAAATTTCTACCCAGTTTGGCATTGTACCAAAAATTAAATTTGATATGCAATACAAATCGTCTTGATGATTTGTGGTTGAAAACGTATCAATAAAATCTATTTCCGGAAGTGCATATTTAATTCCTTCTGTTATAGGTGTTTTCTCTGCTTTTACTTGCATAGTTATTTACTTCGGCTCCCATTATACCAATCCGTAGTTATGGTTAGTAGTTTTTTATCCTGCTTTGTCGTAAGCAGTTTTTATCCACTTTAATACTTCCGAATCAATTTCGTTAATGTCTTCTATTTTGATTTTATGTGAACACATTGAATTTGGTTTTTCGGCTTCTAATTTTCCTTTGGGCTCTTGTCCTTTCAGATTAATTCCAATTTCAAATCGTGTTTTTGTTGCAGGATTAAAAATTGCAAACTGTTTTTTACGTCTCAAACTCACATAAGTATTTTTGGGAGCAATCTCAATGTCTTTTCCATAGCTCTGAATTTCTGAAATCAGTTTTTCATAAATCGGTATGAAATGTTCCTTGCCTTGATATTGCTGTGTTATCAAGTCATCTAGATTATCTGCTGAACCTGCATCAGAACCTCTAGCCTTATGTGCAATCAAGTTTGCAAAACCATGCGTTAACCCGTGAGTGTCTTTAAGAAAATTGATAATTTCTCCATGCTTTGCAAAGTTTTTTGATTTAACAATGGCTGTCCACTGTTCTAATGTTTTACCTGTGTTGTTATGCAGGTTATCAATCATTGTTTGTGTTGCTTTATCCATATTTTTATATTTTTTAAGGATTTAATTTCCAAATTTTATCTGAAAAAATTAAATATTCTGACAACGCTGCTGACCCATACCAATTGTAAAGTTCAAAGTCCAACAAGGCTTCTTTAATTGCCGGGTCGTTTTGCAATAATCTTTCAGCTTCTTCAAAAGTCGTAACATTCAGAATGAAAATTCCACGGTATGTTTTATCGTTTTTGCTTATTGGTCCTGCAACTATCATTTTTCCTTCGGTTACCAAAAGATTAATATTTTCCATGTGTCCACGAAAGCTATTATTTATAAAGATTTTGTCTGTACTTTGATTAGTTCCTGTTTTAAGAATAACCAATATATAGCTTTTCATACCATAATCATCGCCACCTAATTTTTGAGCTAATTCATGGTTATAATTCGGGTTTAATATTGTTGTGTCTTTTAGAATAAATTTCTGAAACTGCTTTTGCAACTTATATGAAAATTCTTTTTGCTCACCGTCTGAAACATGCACGAAAATTTCTGTGTCGTTAAGTTTTTGGTAAACAATTTTTTTAGGGAAGTCGTGATTAGGATTTTCAAAAGTAAATGTGCTGTCAGCTTTCGTTAGTTTAAAATTAATTCCTTTACCCTGATTTTGGTTGAGAACTGTAGCTGTATAGATAATTTCTTTTTTGATAACTGAAATATCGAGGTATTCGGAAATGATCATTTGTCCGTCCTTTAAATTATAAGAAAATCCTTTTATGGTGTTTTCATTGAGTTTATCCCAATGCTCATAAATTTCTTGGTTCTCAATTTTCCAAGTCCCTTGCAAAAAGTCAGGTAAATTGGTTTGAGCGAAAGTTAATTCTACAAAAAACAGAATTGATAGAATGAAAGTGTATTTCATTGTTGTTTTTTAAGGAGTTTTTATTGGCTCATAAAAAAGTATCACTGCGCCGCAATTAAAAATTTTTGTCTTTACAAGTTTAAGAATAGTTCTATCATTTATCTGTTCAAATAAACATAAACCACTGCCTGCTATTACCGGGTGCACCATGAGTTGTAATTCATCAATTAAATTTAGATTTATTAACTGTATTATTAAACTCCGACTTCCAACTAAAATGTCTCTTCCGGATTGTTGTTTAAGTTCTATCAGTTCTTCTTGAATTGTTTGGGTAGCCAACTTTGCACTTTTCCAATCTACATTTTTAAGTGTGTGAGAAAAAACAATTTTTTGAATTTTGTCCATTACAATTGCAAAGTCGTCCATTGACTTTTCACCTGATGGATTTTCTGCAAATGTTCGCCAAAATTCCATAAGTTGATAAGTTATCCTACCGTATAGAACTATGTCAGCGTTACTTAATAAGTCAGCATAATGTGAATGTATTTCTTCGTCCGGATTTATTGCTGTATGGTCGCAAAATCCGTCAAGCGTCATATTGATTCCTGCAATTACTTTTTTCATATTGTTTTTTTATGTTATGCAGTTCTTAAAATCTTTTCCATCTTTCGCCCTTTCGCCAATTCGTCCACCAACTTATCTAAATACCTTGTTTGTTTTGTTAAAGGATTTTCAATTTCTTCTATCCGATATCCGCAAATCACTCCTGTTATGAGATGAGCGTTCGGATGCAATTTTGCTCTTTTGAAAAATGTTTCAAAAGTTACCTTTTCATCAATTAATTCGTGGAGTTTTTTATCATCAAATCCGGTCAACCACTCAATTACTTTATGTAGTTCTTCTTTAGTCCTGCCCTTACCTACCACTTTAGTAATATAGTGTGGATATACCGATGCAAATGTCATGTTCGCAATTCGTTTATCGTGTTCAGGTGTTGTTTTCATATATCAAGTTTTTTAAACCATTTTTTTGCTGTGGGTCTGCGATGCGGACAACCAGGCCAGCAGCAGGGCTTACGTTTTCCTTCTTTAAGATCTTCAATCATCCTGAGGATATGCTCGTTTCGTGTTTCTTGTTTTTTTACGATGGTGATCCAGCAAATCCATTCGTTACGTTGAATAGGCGTAAGACTTTCCCATTTTATACGAATGGCTTCATTGGATGTCAATGCTTTTTCAATATCACTTGGCACTTCGTGCAATATGCCTTTGGAAATTTTACTAGTCATTTGTTTTTGTTTGTTTATAAAAACAGATTTGTGGTTTGTCGTTTTAAAATGATTGCAATTGTCAGTTTGTCTAGAAACTCCTATTCTTTTTTAAAGATAATAATTCTTGGTTTTAATAATTTATTGAAAGCAATTTAAGCGGTATTGAAAAAAAAATTACCATATAGAAGTTAATTATTTTTACTAATGCTCTCTACAAATAAATCTGTGAACTGCACTTCATTATCAGTGCTTATTATTTCATCCAAGTTTTGTGCAAGAAGTACTGATTGATTACTATTAGCTCTTTGTATAAATTTTTATACTGTCCTAAAATAATTTTTATCTATTGCGGTTGCGTTTGTATTTTTTCTGAATCTTCGAATTTTGTAAAACAATTTATTTGATGTGTTGCTTTAGTAATGCGCTTGTAAATGTGTTGAATTTATTTTGTTCCTATTGCTCTTAAAAAGGATTCCCGATAGGTTGAACTAATTGGAAATTTATGCTCAGCAATATAAACAAGATTGTCTTCAACTTTGCTAACCCATTTTAGTGAAACAATTGTGCTTCTATGAATTTGAATAAATGTGTTTGAAGGAAGTTCGCTTTGGGCTGCAGTTATTGAAGTCCGCACAATTATCTTGTCTGATTTTGTTTGATAGGTAACGTAATTGCCATCGCCTTTGATAAAAAGAATATCATCATAAACTATTTTTATTTTTTGATTTCCAGAACTAACAAAAAAGAATGCAGGTGTGACCATTGGAGATTTTAATAGCCGCTCTTTCGCTTTGTTGGTTGCAACTAAAAATCTTGAAAAGTCAAACGGTTTTAATAGGAAGTCAATAGCTTCAACTTCGTAGCTTTCTATTGCATATTCACTATGAGCGGTGGTGAAAATTACCATTGGTTTTTTACTCAGGTGTTTCACAAAATTTAATCCGTCTATATCCGGCATATTAATGTCGAGAAAGAGGAGTTCTATTTCATTTTCCTGCAAATATTTTATAGCTTTTAAAGCATCTGTAAACACATGTTCTAATTGCAAATATTCAATTTTGGAAACATGATTTTTAATTATTTCAATAGCCTTAGGCTCATCATCAATGGCAACACACTTTATCATTTTTGAAATTTAATTACTAATTGAGTAAAATATTTTTCCCCTGATTGTTTGGATACTAATGTATGCAGTTTCGGATATAATAAATTAAGACGCTTTTTTACATTCTGTAATCCGATACCTTTTAAATTACGCTCATCAGTATTAATAATAACTGTGTTCGATACTTCCAATTCAATCAAGTGAATGGCTACATGAATTCTAATTGTAATGGCTGTTTCCTTAGAAGGGCTTACTCCATATTTAAATGCATTTTCAATAAACGTGATTAATAATAGTGGTGCAATTTTAATATCAGGAGTAACGTCTGCGTCCACTTTTATATCTACATCAAGATGATTATTTTTATTTAACCTTAATGTTTGCAATGCAATATATTTTTCAATGTAATCAATTTCTTTTTCTATACTAATAAATTCTGCATTGGAATCATGAAGGTTGTATCGCATCAATGTGCTTAATTTTATAATACTGTCTGCGGTTTTTGGGCTTTCTTCTTCTAAAGCTAAGGCATACACTGCATTAAGTGTATTGAACATGAAGTGTGGATCAACTTGTGCTTTAAGAAAAGCGATTTCCGTTATTAAATTTTCTGCCTTTAATTTTTCAATTAGTCTTAAATTAAGAAACCAATCTCTTGTAGTTATAAAAAGCCAGGACATAGCAAATGTCAAAACAAATGCAATGGTAATGTTTTGCTTTCCTAAAAACTGTTCGGCTGAATTTGCTAAAATTCTTGCCCACTCAATACATAAGAATAAAACAATTACTAAAACGAAATACAAAATCCATCTATTATTTTTTGCAAATATTGGAATGAACAAATAAGAGTTGATAACAAAAACAATTGGGAAACAAAGAATGATAGCAATGAGATTTGTTGGCTCAAATGAATTCCAATAATTGCCTCGACCGAAAATTGCCATGGCAAAATAAATTAATCCAAAAAGGAGAAATAGAAGTAACTCAGCTTTCTTAAGTACAAATAATTGAATTTTCTCTGTTAATTTTTTCAAAGCACTTTAAATTAAATTCGATGGATCAGAAGCTTGGTGGTTTATTGCGTAATTTGAGTTAGAAATGTGCATTGTTATCATCTCTTTTGATGTCTATTAGTAAATAATTAGGGTCAATTGTAATTCTTTCCGGTAAGTAATCAAGTTGCAATTTAAACTGATTATTTGATTTAGTTACCAAAACCATTTTTACTTCCTGCGGCAAAAGCGAACCCATTTTATAAATGCCAATTTCAATATAGTCATTCAGTGGCAATAGCGTTTCGGTATTGGGCTTCTTTTGATACTTTTTGATTGAATAGCCTATGCTAACTTCATATTTAGAATCGGATATTTTTGTTGTTTCAATCTTTTCAATTTGGTTATCATAGTAAGTAACTGTTTCAAATAGATCATGAATTAAATACTGCATCGAATCAGTTGTTTCTTTTTTGATGAAATCTATTATCTCTAATGAAGTGGTGTAAGGTGCTTTTTGTAGTCTTACTTTTTGCATATAATTTCCTAACGCTCTATTCATGGCTTCCTCACCAATGTAATGGCTCAGCGCATTAAATGCCAACATGCCTTTTTGATAAGCAACATGTGATTGACTATTTCCTGCGTTTAGAATTAAAGGCAATTCTGTTTCTTGAGTATCCTTTTGTTTATTCAAATAAGTGTTTAGTGATTTGTTTAATAATTGCAATGCTTTGATTTTACCATATTGCTTTTCATACACTTTTAAAGACACATATTCCGCCATGCTTTCTGTTATCATTTTTGCACCTGCAACATCGGCTGGTATTGCCTGCATTCCCCACCATTGATGTGCAAATTCGTGACTTGATCCAATGAATGGCAGATTTAAAGTTGCTTCATTTTCATCATCAATGTCCATTATAAATCCTAATTCGGAATAGGGAATTGTGTTAGCAAATGATTGGGCAAAATCTCCCCTTGTTCTTGCAAATTCAATAATTCTAACTTGCTCATGTTGGTATGGACTAAAGTTTTTTTCACAATATTCAAGCGTTGCTTTTATGCCGTTTATCATTTCTTGAATATTGTATTCATGATTTTTGTAGTAATAGATTTCTATGGGGAGATTTTTGTAAACATATTTCTTTAACTCATATATTCCTGAAACAAAAGCAAAGTCAATTGTAACCGGAGTAGTAGATTTATAATTAAAATAATTTCTTCCGTTTGTCTCCCACTTCTTTTGTAAATATCCAGGTGCAATAGCTATTTGATTCGAAGTAGTGCTTATTGTTGCTTCAAAATCAATATAGTCTGCATCAGCAGAACGGTAATGATTATTCAAGGACAAAGAATCAGTAGGAAGTTTCTCTGAATTATTGAAACGATAACCAATAGTGGGATAAATCATTGAAGTAATATAAGTGCCATTTTGCTCTACCAATGAATTTTTGTGAAAAATGTTATTAGGAATATTTTTTACATCAAAATACAGAATCAGGCTATCCATTGGTTGCAATGCAGTTTCCAATTTATAAACGTAAATATTTACTATCGTATCATTAGTTATAAGTGTTGCTTTTTGATTGATAAAAATTTGAGTAACAACATCAAAAGCAGATTGAATAATTAGTGTATCTATGTTTTTATTTGATTTATTGACCAACGTGTAACTACCTTTTGAAACAAAAGATAAACTCTCCGGATAAATATCCATTGAAACATTTACGCAAACAATTCTTGGCTGAATCATTTTCTCAAATGCTTTATATTTCTTGTGTGCACTGAAAGTAATATTATTTAATTCGGTTTCTGTTTGAAGTCTTGGCAGACTTTCCTCTTTTACATTAATTAAATATCCAGTACAAATAAATGTGCTCACTATTACTGTTGATGTTATTGCTATTTTGCGGCTTAGTCTTTTATATGCAACAACAATTCTTTCTTTAAATGAAAACACTATTCCTCTCTGCCAAAATAATAAACATCCTGTAAAAATTATTAGTACAAATAATAACCAGTAGAATTTATAAATAAAGTAAGCATAAATGGAATGGCTGTAACCACTTAAATCAGAATAGGCTAAATAAAATCCAGCATCAGGATTTTGATTGAAACGATAAATATATTTTTCAATACCTAACAAAGGCAGTTCTGACAAGCCAAAATAAATTAGTATCAATACAAATAATCCTAACCAGGAATTTGTAAATAAAGAGTGAATGAATAATGCAATAAATGCCCAGATTACAAAACCAATTAAATGAATACCATATAAGTCAAAAATATAGTGCAAGATTTCGAAGCGATAGTAGCCCTCAGATATTTGAACTACAACTCCTGTAATCAAGATAATGGATAACAATAGTATTTGAATTTTTATTAGTGCAATGATTTTTGAAAATGCCAATACCCAATTTGGGATTGCTGTTGAATCAACCAATGAAAACATTTTTGTGGCATTGCTTCGGTGTATTAAAAAGCCGGAATATAAAAATGTAATAAAATTTATAAGTAATGAAAAAAATAAAACAGGAAAAGCCAACATCACCCAAGTTACGGGCAATACTTTTACGCCATAAGGGGAATTCATCTGAGATAAAAGCACATATACGAAAACGGCACCCGTCAAAACAATACTTGCAAAAGCGCCTGTGTGAGTTACTGATTTAAATTCTATGGCTGATAACTTCCATGATTTATATAGGTTAGATAAAAATGAAAATCTAATTCTTGCCAAAGGCAATTCTACTTTTAATATTTGCCCAGCCTTCTGCACAACATTTTTTGATGGTGCTTTCTTATATAATATTAGCTTGTATGGTTCTGCACTAAAGGAAAATATTTTGTAAGTAAGATAGGTTAAAGCAACGGCTATTGTAATCCAAAAGAATCTATTAAGAATAAAAAATTTTGAAATTGGAAGTATAGAATTGTTTTGGTCGGTTAAACTCCAATTTTGAGTGTAATAGTAAGTAGCCGTTTCTCCAAATGGCTCAATCATCATTGCAATAAAACTGATTTCGGCGCTTGCAGTTAATCTTGTAGCTATTTCTCGAAAGATGAGCACTACAATTATTGTGATATATCCGGTATATAAATTTTGTGTTGCAGAAATAGTAAAAAATACGATGATGCTGAACAACAATAGATTTGGTAAAAAATAGAACAGAAATAATTGTACGTATGTAGAGATGTGAAACGGCAGGACAAGTGATTTATTAATACCCGGTAGTTGAGTTCCTACAAAGCATCCGAATAAAAACAACATTGCAAGCAGAAGAAGCGGGATTAATGAGCTAAAAAATTTTGCAGATAAATAATTTTGTTTTGTAATAGGGTAAGAATAAAGTAAGCTATGTGAATTGGATTTAAAATCTCTGTATAAGGAATTACCAATAACCGCAGGAATAATAAAAAGCATTAGTTTGGTTGCCAACAACATTAAACTATATAAAGCAAATGGCGAATTAGCAATACTCTTTTCACCACTTTGTGTTTGGTTGAACAACCCTGCATTGCCAGCTACCGAAAGCATGGCAAACAAGAATAAAATGATACCATAGAAATACAATGATGGATTTTTTGCCCAGTATTTTAACTCGAAGGTTAAGATTGACTTAAACATTACTTACTTGTTTTATTCTCCAAGCCATGTTTGTGTATCCATCACTTCAAAGTATGGATTGCTTTCAAACAGATGTCTGATTATAGGTATATGATCATTACCTATAATCAGAAAAATTGATTTTTCTTTATAGTCTAATTGGTTAATCATTTTTGAATAGATATAAATATTTCTTCTGTACCAATCTGCAGTCAGTTCTGTTCCTAAAAGATAATTTTCCTGGTAACTATAAACATCCACATGTCCTACTTGTGGATACATATTTACATAATGTGCCTGTGAGGACGATTGTACTTTTTTGCTGTTTAGCCATCGCATATAATCTAACAAGGACATAGAATTCATTATGGAATCTATGTCAACAATACTGGTAATAGGCGTTGTAACACCATTTGAGTTGAACTCAAGTATGTTGACCTGATTATGATTCTCGGCATATTCCCGAATACCGGCATACAGACTGCCATACATGCCGGGATGATCACATTGGTAAAGTTTTTTATGTCCCAGCCTTTTAGCTGTTTTAAAAGCAACTTGCCATATTTCATTTGGATTATTTGTCTCTTTTGTTCTGCTCAAATAAGCGGTATACAGGCTATCTATTTTGTTTTCATTTTCAAAATCAGGCATTCTCTCAATGAATATTTTATCAGGATTAACACCAACGATTATGTCATTTAGTTGATTGATACTTTTCTGATGTTTGTCGTCTAAAACATTGTAAGTTGAGTCTGTTTGTGCAAAATGAAAAGTTCCTAATAAATACACTTTTATTTGTGTGTTGTGTTCTTGAGCATAGGCATAAGAAACTAAAAATGTGGCAAAAAATAAAAAATAGATTCTCGAATTATTCATTGTATTTAGTTTTAATTGTTGTTCAATGAAATGAAATATACATCTTCTAATTGTGGTTCAATACTTTTCCACTCATCATCAGGTTCATTTTCTGCAAAAACTTTTATGGTTATGCTATTATCTGCATTGTATTTAGATGAAAGTATTTGGCGTTTCAATTCCTCATTTTGTAATTGTTCTCTTGCTATTTTCTTAACCCAAATGCTACCATTTATTTCTTGAATAGCTTTTGCAGGAGTTGTAAAATTCAAAACTTTTCCCTTCTTCATTATGCAAATATTTTGACACAAGTCTTTAATATCTTCTACAATATGCGTAGAGAAAATTACAGTGTTGTCTGTTCCAACTTCTCTCAGCACATTTAGAAATCGGTTTCTTTCAGCAGGGTCCAAACCTGCTGTTGGTTCATCCACAATTATAAGTCTGGGATTATTCAATAAGAGTTGTGCTATGCCAAATCGTTGTTTCATTCCGCCAGAAAAATTTGCTACATGTTTCATTCTTACTTCAGTGAGGTTAGTAATTTCTAAAACATATTGTATGATTTTATTTCTTTCACTCTTTGAAGTAATGCCTTTTAAAATTGCGAAATAATCTAGTAATTCTTCTGCGGTAACTTTGGGATACACTCCGAATTCCTGAGGCAAATAACCCAACACTTTTCGCAATTCCATTGGGGTTTTTAGAATATCAATTTCATCAAACAAAATATTTCCACTATCCGGTGTTTGAAGGGTAGCGATAGTTCTCATCAATGAGGATTTACCTGCACCATTTGGTCCCAGTAACCCAATCATGCCTCTGTTGAATGTCAGGTTAATATTGTCTAATGCCTTAACACCATTCTTATAAGTCTTACTGAGGTTAGAAATTTTTATTGGCATATAACACGTATTCAAAATTTGAGTAAAGCAAAAATTCAAATTGTTTTTCCTGTTACAAAATAAAAGTGATGGGATAGTAATTACTTGACGTAGAATAGAGGCTAATTGGTGCGAAAATATTTTCACACATGATTAAAGAGAGTTACAGAGATGCTATATTTTAAATTTTCCATGCTGAAAAAATTAATTTCTCCTATAGAAGTTAATTGCTTTATTTCAATGTTCTATGCTAATAAATCTATCAGCCGCACTTCATAATTTGTGCTGATTATTTTTATTAATTGCATATATAAAATTGCAAATCAAAATCAATAAAATTCAATTGTTATTCAATGGAAATGTGTGGTGAGTTTTTAGAGAGTTTGATCTTTTGAAGCTACAAGAAGTTGGCGACTTCGGAGCACAAAACTGTCTGCCAGCAATGAACTTGATACGGAGTATATCCCGATTGTTATCGGGATCATTTAACCACTGAACCGCCATTTTTTTGTAGGTGCTGTTGCACGCTGGCGTTCTTGTATGTCGTGGGTTACAACTATTTTTATGCCGGCGGTTTGTGTCATTTGTCGAGTGCTTTTTTGTCTGGCTTGTGTGTCAATTGTTTTATTTTTTTTGAAGCGTTGGTCTCGAATACTATCGGTATTAAAAACAATTTTTCTTTTGGGTCGGCTTTGCAAGATCTATTAAAAACATTCTTCGTGTGTTGGCATGTACTATTTAAATTGTGCTCACAAAATGTGTAGGACTAACTAAGTGCATTCAATGTTATGGAAAACTTACTTCCCGCTCCAAATTCAGTTTCTACATTAATCCTTCCGCCTTGAGCTTCAATAAATTCTTTACTTATTGCAAGTCCCAGTCCAGTACCTTCTTTCTTTGTCCCAGGTACTCGGAAATATCGGTCAAATATTTTGTCTTTGTATTGTGGAGCAATTCCTTGTCCTGTGTCTCGTACTGAAATTTGAACTTGATTTTTGGTCTCAATTATTGACAAGTAAATTGTAGAGTTGTCGTAAGAGTATCGAATAGCATTAGAAATTAAATTTGTCAATACCCAAGCTGTTTTTTCATTGTCAGCCTGCACTTTTGAGATATTTTCTGGATACTCCACTTTAAACTCTATTTGCTTTTGATCTGCTTGTGTTTGGTTTGCATTTATTGCATATAGCAAGATTTCTTTAGGGTCGGCTGGCATTATGGAAAGTTGAATGTTTCCACTTTCCACTTGTGTCATGTTTAATAATTCGCCAGTAATTTTTAAAAGTCGGGTTGCATCATCTTTTATACTTTCAACTAAATTTTTCTGTTCATCATTAAGATTTCCAATTTCTTCGTTTTCGAGTAGTTGCAAACTCATTTTGATGGAGGAGATAGGTGTTTTAAGTTCGTGTGAAACGGTAGCGATAAAATTTGTTTTGGCAACATCTAATTCTTTGTAACTCGTTACATTTCGCAAAAATATCACATGCCCAACCAATCTTGAATTTGTTTCACCAGTTGGAATTATTGAAATATGCAGTGTTTCTTTTTCAAAGTAGCTTTCTTTATTCTCAGCGAATATTTTTACCGTTGCTTGTTTTATATCATTTATCGACTCCTCCAACACAAAGCCTTGAATCAGGTTGCGAATAAGGTCATTTTTTACAGCTAATTCTAGTGTATCATGTCCAATAATTTCACGTTCATTCATTCCAATAATTTTAATTGCTTCTTCATTTGCAAAAATTACCTTCAAGTTTTCATCTAATCCAATAACAGGGTCCTGCATATTATTGATGATTGCTTCAATTCGCTTTTTCTCCATCATCAACTTTGCCAAAGTACTATTGTTGTATTCTTCCAGTTTTTCCGCCATGGTATTAAATGATTTGGCTAGCTGACCAAACTCGCTATGGCTTTCAAAATGTACTCGTTCAAAATAATTCTTTTCTGCAATTTGCTTTATACTTTTTGTCAATTCTTTGATCGGGTTGGCAATGTTGGAAGGTAGATTAACTAATAGAATAAAGGCAATTATAAAACACATTGTACCAGAAATGGCGATCCAAAAAACAGCTTTGTCGGCTGTAGCTTTAGCCAGTTCACTTTTGCGTTGTATAGCTTGCAAATTCATATCCATTATTTGATATAGGTTTTCTTGAATTGCAAGATGCAAACTACTGTCAGCAGTGTTGTTTTTATACGCTTCGATTTTATGTCTTAGCTCCACATTCGCTTCGAGTTCTCCTATTTCGGTAGCATTACTTTCCTGTTGTTTAAGATTGTTTTCAATTTGTTTGAATGTTTTTTCAGAGGGGTTACTCAAAACAGAAAGTATATTTCTTGAATATAGCAGCGAGTTGTAATTGGCTTTTAGAATATTTTCAGTATCAGATTTTAGAGCATTAATATTAAATGTCCCCACTACACTTAATAGAATAATGAGTATGAATAAAAGCCCAACACCTAGCGTTAGTTTAGTTTTAATTTTCATTATGATAGAATGATAAGGTCAATATCGTTTGAGGATAATTTTTTTAATAGCTGGTTGAAAATGTTAGTAGACAGAATTACTCTAAATAAATTCAAATGAGGTTTCCCAATACAGATTGTTGTGATTTTTCGTTCGCTTGCTTGTTCAATAATTACATTTGATATGGATGAGCCCTCAACTTTTATTATTTCTGCACCTAACTCAGTGGCTAATTTAAAATTGTTAATCAAATGTCGTTGCTTGGCTAATTCAATTTTATCAGCACTTTCATTTGGTGTTTGGACATACAGCACATACCATTTGCTATGGTAGTAATTTGCTAATCGAGCTGTTTTTCTGATTACGGTTTTTGCTGTTTTTTCATTGCTGCTAATACATGCTAAGAATCGTTCATGCTTTAAAATATTAGGCTTACTAATTTCTGTTTCCACTTTTCTTTCCACCTGCGATGCTACCTCCTTTAAAGCCAATTCACGAAGTTGCAATATGTGGTCACTTTGAAAGAAATTTTTCAAAGCAGTTGTAATTTTCTCAGCTTGATAGATTTTTCCTTCTTTCAATCGGGCAATGAGTTCATCCGCAGTAAGGTCAATATTTACTACTTCATCGGCCTGTGCCAATACGCTGTCAGGAATTCTTTCTTTTACTTCTATTCCTGTTATGCTTTTGATTTCTTCGTTTAAACTTTCAATGTGCTGAATGTTTACAGCAGAAATCACATTGATGCCTGCATCTAAAATTTCAATTACATCTTGCCAACGCTTTTCATTTTTGCTGCCTTCTATATTGGTATGTGCTAATTCATCTACAATAACTACTTCAGGCCGTAAATTAATTACAGCCTGAACGTCCATTTCTTCTAATTCTTTTCCTTTATAAAAAAGCGTTCTTCTCGGAATAAGTGGTAACCCTTCCAGTAATTCTTGTGTTTCTTTTCTATTGTGTGTTTCTATAAAACCTATTTTGACATCAATCCCGTTTTTCAATAAGGAACGAGCTTCTTGCAACATACGATATGATTTACCTACACCAGCACTCATGCCGATGTAAATTTTGAATTTCCCCCTCCTTGATTTTTTTATCAAGTCAAGAAAATGTTGAACGGTTTTATCTTTATCACTCATTTTAAAAAGAGATAGCTAATGATGTTGTTACACAATAATTTTGAACACTTGGCTGCTTGTCTAAGGTAAATATTTCATCCTTGCTGGTAAATCCTCTTCCTTCTATTCTCCACACTACATTTTCAGTAATGTTATAATCGAGATTTAAAGAATAACCATAGGTTTGAAATCCATTAATTGTACCGGTTGAAATTATTACTCCATTTGCATCGCTATAATATTCACCTCTTACTGCAATATTGATTTTATCAGTTGGCGAGTATTGGGCAATAACCACAGGCGAATACCAAATGTTATAGGCACTGCTTCCTTTTGATTTTTGTTGAGCACCGATATCAAATCCGATAATTAATCCAAACTTTTCATGTAGTTGAATTTGAGTGTAAAAATCATGGAAATACCGCATCTGACGTATACTGTCAGGCATATCATTACCAATAAAAGAACTGCTGTTTAAAGTTATTTTTGAACTTGGTTTGTATGTTAGCTGATGCCCGAAACCAGGTGTATTGTTTCCATTCACCCGTTGTATGCGTTGCCATCCATTCAATACCAATCCACTTAGAAACCATTTTTCATTATCACTTGTATAGGAAACTTTTACTCCACTTTCATAATAGGGTGAGTTTTCGGCTAATATACTTCGTGTAAGTGTCCAACAATCTTTACCTATTGCACTTTCAAAACCAATGTGCGAAGCAAAAATACCTGCATCAATCCATAGGTTCTTATGTTTTGAAATTTTTACTCCAACGTTGGCGTCATAAATATTTTTTAAAACACCGGGTTCTGCCGCAAGGTTGGCATTGGCATAGGTACCCGCCATCAAAGCTAAATTGGCTCTTACTTTATCTGTTTGATAAGCAGCTTTAATAAAACCTATATTCAAATTTACCTCATTGCTGCGATTAAAAGAATATATAAAGGAAGGACGATTATGATCTGATGGATTGCCAAAATCATAGCTGTAATAGATTTCCAAATAGCCTGATAGTTGGAAGTTGTCAAGTGTTTTTAATGTTGGCTTATTGGCAGTATTGTTCAAACTATCCTTTTGCTCGTTCATAATTTGTGCAATGATAGATTGACGTTCTTCATCTGACAATACGGTTTGAGCACTTAACTTACTATATGCACCGATTATGAATAGGCTTATGCCTAAAATCAATCTTACATTTACGAACTTCATAGTTTTAGTTTTTAAGATTGTCTAAAGCCATGTTCAGTTTCAACACATTTATTTTCTCCGGGCCAAATAATCCAAGCAATGGTTTTTCAGTTTGTTGTTCTATGATTTGGTTTATTGTTGTGGTGCTGATGTTGCGAATTTTAGCAATGCGTTTCACCTGCACTTTAGTAGCCTGAACCGAAATATTTGGGTCTAAACCACTACCACTTGCAGTTATCAAATCAACAGGAATTTCAGATTTTTTAAGATCAGGATTATGCACTAAAAAAGTATCTATTCTTGCTTGCACTTCGGCTAAATACTCTTGATTGGAAGCTCCCTTATTACTTCCACCAGAACCTGCTGCGTTGTAACTAACTGCTGATGGCCGTGAATTGAAATACTTATCTTCTGTAAATGCTTGCCCTATGTTAGTATAATAGGTTTTACCATTTTGAGTGATGGTTTCGCCTTTGCCATTGTTAGGTGAAAATTTCGCAATTCCCCAAATTGCTATTGGATAAATAATGATGAGAAGAACAATGCTAAGAATTGTCAGCTTTATAGCTGGTAATATATTTGTTTTCATTTTTTCATTTTTAAATAAATATGGATACTAAAATGTCAATTAATTTTATGCCTGCGAAAGGAACTATTATACCACCCAAACCATAAATAAATAGGTTTCTTCTTAGCAAAGCACTTGCTCCAATAGGTTTGTATGCAACACCTTTTAATGCAAGTGGAATTAGAAGAGGGATGATAATGGCGTTAAAGATTACTGCAGAAAGTATAGCACTTTCAGGTGAATGT
Organism: Bacteroidota bacterium; assembly: GCA_016715425.1. Lineage (NCBI taxonomy): Bacteria > Pseudomonadati > Bacteroidota > Bacteroidota bacterium. The sequence continues at coordinate 43,143 of JADKAC010000002.1, read as the reverse complement.
AAATTCATAATATTTAACCCTTTTAGAGCAGGAATAGCTACAATAAACAGTGCAGGAATTATGGCGAAATATTTTGCCACGTCATTTGCAATACTGAATGTGGTAAGTGTTCCTCTGGTCATCAATAGCTGTTTTCCAATTTCCACAATTTCAATCAGTTTGGTTGGGTCGTTATCTAAGTCCACCATATTGCCCGCTTCTTTTGCTGCTTGCGTTCCGCTATTCATTGCAACGCCTACATCTGCTTGAGCCAATGCAGGAGCATCATTTGTACCGTCACCCATCATTGCCACCAAACGACCTTCTGCTTGTTCTTTTTTGATGTAATTCATTTTGTCCTCAGGCTTTGCTTCGGCAATAAAATCATCAACTCCTGCTTTCTCGGCAATGAATTTTGCGGTTAAAGGATTGTCGCCTGTAACCATTACTGTTTTGATACCCATTTTACGCAAACGTTCAAATCGTTCGCTGATACCCGTTTTTATAATGTCTTGCAATTCGATTACTCCAATTACTTTTTCATTTTCGGAAACTACCAATGGAGTACCTCCATTGCTTGCTATCATTTTAACTTTTTCCGCTGTTTCTGTTGGAAAAATATTTCCAGCTTTTTCACACAAGCTTTTAATTGCATCAGATGCTCCTTTCCTAATTCTTGTATTCTCAAAGTCAACTCCGCTGCTTCGTGTTTCGGCAGTGAATTTTATGAATGTAGGATTTGACATTTGATAACTCAACGGATTTATTCCTGCCAATTCAATAATGGATTTCCCTTCGGGTGTTTCATCACTCATTGAACTTAATACCACACACTTTATAAAATGCTTTTCATCTACTCCTTCTGCTGGATAGAAGTGGGTCGCCTTTCTGTTACCAATGGTAATTGTTCCTGTTTTATCTAAAAGCAACACATCGATATCACCAGCAGTTTCTACAGCTTTACCGCTTTTGGTAATTACGTTTGCTCGCAAAGCTCTGTCCATGCCTGCAATACCGATGGCAGAAAGCAAACCACCAATTGTTGTTGGTATTAAGCAAACGAATAAGGCAATAAATGCAGAAATAGTAATGGGTGCATTGGCATAATCTGCAAAGGGTTTAAGGGTTACTGTTACAATGATGAATACCAATGTAAATCCTGCTAATAAAATGGTTAAGGCAATTTCATTTGGAGTTTTTTGTCTTGAAGCACCTTCTACCAAAGCAATCATTTTATCTAAAAAACTTTCCCCTTGTTCTGTATTTACCTTCACTGTTATTCTATCTGACAACACTTTTGTTCCGCCAGTTACTGAACTTTTGTCGCCACCAGCTTCACGAATTACGGGAGCACTCTCGCCTGTGATTGCACTTTCGTCAATGGTTGCCAAACCTTCTACAATTTCACCATCCATTGGTATTATGTCGCCAGCTTCGCAGAAAAATAAATCACCTTTTTTTAATTGCGATGAAGGGACAATTTGTATTTCGTCAGAATGAAATTTACCAAGAGATGTCATTTTTTTGGCAGGAGTCTCTTCTCTTGTTTTTCGCAAACTATCTGCCTGTGCTTTGCCTCTTGCTTCTGCTATTGCTTCCGCAAAATTTGCAAAAAGCAAGGTGAGCAGTAAAACAAGAAATACCACAAAGTTGTATGCAAAACTGCCTTGCGATTGCTCGCCTACTAAGATCCACAAGCAAACGAATAGCATCACAGCGGTTCCAATCTCCACAGTAAACATTACTGGATTGCGGAACATTATTTTTGGATTGAGTTTCACAAAGGATTGCTTGAATGCTTCATTTAGCATGTCCTTTTGAAACAATGATGTATTTTTAGATGAGTTCATTTTCTTAATTTTTTAAATTATTTCAACATTGAAAAATATTCTGCAATAGGGCCTAGAGTTAAGGCAGGAAAAAAGGCTAGTGCAGCAATGATGGCGATAACTGTAAACACCATTAATCCAAAGGTGGACGTATCGGTTTTAAGTGTACCGTTGCTTTCGGGAATAAATTTCTTTTCTGCGAGTAATCCAGCGATGGCCAAAGGGCCTATGATAGGAAGGAAGCGACCTAAAATCAACACAAATCCTGTTGAAATATTCCACCAAATTGTGTTGTCGCCAAGCCCTTCAAAACCGCTACCGTTGTTGGCAGCCGATGAGGTGTATTCATAAAGCATTTCGCTAAAACCGTGAAACCCAGGATTAGCCAATGTGGCTGCTGTAAGTTGAGGTGAAGCTGCTGCTAATGCGGTTCCAACCAAAATTAAAAATGGATGTAATAATGCAATAATCATCGCAATTTTCATTTCCCTCGCTTCAACCTTTTTACCCATAAATTCAGGAGTTCTACCGACCATCAGACCACTTATAAATACTGCAAGAATGATGAATATGAAGAAGTTTAGAATTCCTACACCCACACCTCCATAAAATGAGTTGATCATCATGGCCAGTAATTCATTCATACCCGAAAGTGGCATAGAACTATCGTGCATGGAGTTTACTGAACCTGTTGAAATAACAGTGGTAACAATACTCCAAAATCCAGATGCTGCAGCTCCTAATCTTATTTCTTTTCCTTCCATTGCTCCAAGGGTATTGTCTATGCCCATATTAGAAATTGCTGGATTGCCATTCATTTCCATGATGATATTGGGAATGGCAAGCATTAAGAAACCTACTGTCATAACACCAAAAATCATCCAGGCAAATTTTTTCCTTCTGATAAAATAACCGAAAGCAAAAATCAAAGCAAAAGGAATAATAAGTTGAGCAATCATCTCTGTGATATTGGTCAAGTATGATGGGTTTTCAAAAGGGTGAGCACTGTTAACACCAAAAAAACCTCCTCCATTTGTACCTACGTGTTTGATAGCTACAAAAGCGGCTACTGGCCCGGTACTCACTTGCACAGTGTCTCCTTGTAGGCTAACCATGGTATCTTTACCTTCAAATGTCATAGGAGCTCCTTCAAAAGCCAATATTGAAGCGATAATTATTGATAGAGGTAAAAGAATACGTGTACAAGATTTTAAGAAGTAATTATAAAAATTACCCAATTGAGTAGTTGTTTTTTCTCTGAATGCTTTAAAAACTACAACCACTGCTGCCATGCCGGTAGCTGCCGATACAAACTGAAGGAACATTAGCCAGAATTGACCTAAATAACTCAATCCTGTTTCACCTGAATAATGTTGTAAGTTACAGTTCACTAAAAATGAGATGGCTGTATTAAACGCCAAATCACCGCTCATGTCTGGATTGCCATCAGGGTTCATAGGCAACCAACTCATATTGGTAAGCACCAACATAGAAATGATAAACCAAACGGCATTGATCGTAAGTAGAGCTACCAAATGCTGTTTCCAGTTCATTTCGTCCCTAACATTTATACCTGAAACCTTATAGAACAAACGTTCTAAAGGGTTTAAAATCGGGTCGAGCCAGGTTTTTTCTCCTGCATATACCTTTGCGATATATTTCCCAAAGGGTATTGCCAATAATAGCGTAAGCCCGAACATAACTATGATGCCTATAATTTCTGTGTTCATTTTTTTAATTTATTAAAAGGTTAACCAACCAAGCCAAGAGTCTGAAACAACCATAGACGATCAGTAAAATCTCAAGTTTGTGCAACTGATTTAATGTCAATTTTTAGTTTCGCGATCTTCATTTGTATTGTATTTAAAATTTTTCAGGTTTTAAGAGTACATAGCATATATAGCCAAATACTGCGATTGCGATGATGAATAATGCCGTCATAGTTTTAGATTTTTTCGAACCAGTTAATGGCCTTATAGAAAAGGGTAAAGGCCAGTAGCCCTGAGAGAATTAAAATTGTAGTTGTCATATTGCTGATATAATTAATTGTTCGTATCAGCCTTAAGTCAATTTGCTGTCCATATTTGATACGGCCACGCTAAATCATTAATATTGTTAGGTTTAATAGATAAATGTGAATATGCCAAAACAAAAAACCCTTTCGTTTTGAAAGGGTTAATTATAGCGTTATGAAAGGGTGGCTTATTCTAAACCGTATTCGGCAAGCTTTCGATAAAGCGTAGTTAAGGCGATGTTGAGCAATTCAGCAGTTTTGGTTTTGTTTCCGTTGGTGTAGTTCAACACTTTTTGAATGTGGATTTTTTCGGCACTGGCTAAGTCGAAGGCAGAAAGTATTTTACCATTTTTAGCACCCTTTAAATTACTTTGTAATTCAATCGGTAAGCTTTCAATTGCTAATTCATCATTTGAGAGAATTACACTTCTTTCAATAACATTTTTTAGTTCACGAATATTTCCTTTCCAATGATGTAGCTTTAATACTTCAATATATTCCTTTGAAACCGAAAATAATTTCTTGTTGGTTTTAATGGAAAAGTTCTGTAAAAAATTCATCATCAAAGGTTCAATGTCAATTACTCTTTCTCTAAGTGGCGGCAACTCAATTTGAAAAACAGAAATACGGTAAAACAAATCTCTCCTGAAATGTCCTTGTTCAATTTCGCTTTGTAAATCTCTATTGGTTGCTGCAATGATGCGAACATTTACTTTGGTTGGCTTATTTTCACCTACACGGATAAACTCTCCTGTTTCCAAAACCCTTAAAAGTTTTGCTTGCAGCTCCAAAGACATTTCTCCTATCTCATCTAAAAAAATCGTTCCGTTGTTGGCTTCTTCAAAAAGTCCTTTTTGGTCTTTGTTTGCTCCCGTAAATGCTCCAGCTTTGTGTCCGAACATTTCACTCTCCAAAAGTTCTTTGCTGAATGCAGAGCAGTTGATGGCAACAAAGTTGTTTTTATTTCTATTACTTTCCTGATGGATAGCTTGCGCAAATACTTCTTTTCCTGTTCCTGTTTCACCTGTTAGCAAAACAGTCGTATCAGTTGCAGTAACTTTACGAGCTAATTCAATTGCCTTTTGAATAGGTTTTGATTTGCCTATAATTTTATCGAAAGAATGTTTATCGCCAAGTTGCTTTTCAAGTTGCTTTACTCGTTTGGCTAAATCTACTTTTTCGATTGCCCGATAGAGCAAAGGAATAATTTTGTTGTTGTCATCGCCTTTTGTGATGTAGTCGAATGCGCCATTTTTAATAGCTTGTACACCATCAGGAATTTTGCCATATGCAGTTAATAGAATAATCTCAGGTATTGCGAATTTATCTTTAATCTTTTTAGCAAGTTCAACACCGTTTCCGTCAGGCAGTTTTACATCACAAAGAATTACATCAATATCAGTTTGCTCCAGCTTTTTCCAAGCTGCTTTGCAGTCTCCTGCTTGCATCACTTCAAAGCCCTCTAAACTAATAATCCTTGCCAGCAAATTTCTTAGCTTTTCTTCGTCATCTATGATTAAAACCTTTGTCAAAATATTATTCATTAATTAAAGTACAGATTTAGTATTATAAACTGATGCGTTGGTTAAAAAGTGACTCTTTTGGTTTTGCGAAGGGTTGGTCTCGAAAGTTATAGGGATGTCGGGGCAAAACCAAATGTGCTCCCAAAAGCTTTCGGGATGCTGCTGGCTAAAATTGTTTTTAAAATATGTGGGTCGGCAAAAAAAAATAAAACACGAACCGTTGGGCTGTGGTGTTGGATAAAAGTCCATTGTTAAGTTTATATGTTGTGCCAAAGTTTCGATAATTGTCTGTCTGTTTAATGGTTGTTGTGTGGTCTGTTACGCTTGCCTATACCGTCCGTGTGTCTAAAAAAACCTCAGTTATATTTTAAAGGTAATAATTCTGACTTTTTAATAATTTATTGAAAGCGATTTAATCGGTTTATAAAGATGCTTTTTTTTAAGAATAATTTCTGTGCAAAAAAAAATAATTTTCCTTTTTAAAATTATTGATTTTGCAAATACTCTCTGCAAATAAATCTACGAGCCGCACTTCATTATCTGCGCTGATAATTTCATCTAAGTTTTGTGCAAAACTGCCTGCCGACCAAGCAGGTAAAACCGCCTGACTTCTAATGGTTCCTTGTATGTTTTGCATATATAAAATTGCAAATCAAAATCAATAAAATGAAGTTACTATTCAACAGAAATGTGAGGGTTGTTTTAAGGGAGTTTGACGGTTCGCAGTTACAAGAAGTTGGAGATTTTCAACGCAATTGTTCGTACGAAAAACAAGTGATTGATTAACCACAAATGTGCATGTGGAACAATGAACCGCCACATTTACCTAAGCGTTTTTATCGGTTCGTTGTTTTTCTTTTTTCAAGTCTTTTAAATCCATAAAAAATAAGTGAGACACATAATACCAGTCCAATGAGTGCTGGGATAATAATTGATTTTCCGGCATCTCCTGCATTTTCCATACTCCACAGTATTTTTCCTATCGCCATTAAAACAACTACCCCAAGTCCTATAAACAAACTACGTTTCCAAAAGGCAAGTCCTAAAGCAATGAATGAAACAGGAACTGTAATGATTAACATAATTTTTTTTGAGTTCCACTCACCATATAGCCAGTCTTTTTCAAACTGAAGAAATGCCTTTACATTATCAGTTACTGCTTCTGGACTATTAAACCAAAACATACTTGTAAAAAGACAAAATATTGTTATCGATATACCAGTCCAGCTATGCTTATAAGCAAAAAAACAAAAGGGGATTAAAAAGATAGGTCTGATATACCAACTCCATTGGTTGCTATGTCTGTCAAAAACCCAGTCAAAAAAAATTTTATTTGTCATTGATAGAATAAAAAATAATATTGTCAATGTAAAAAATACTAAAGCAATTGTATTATCTCGATTAATTCGTTTCATATTCTGTAATTCATTAATACTGTGACAGTGTGTTGCTGTCACCTGTTATAATAACATCTTACAGCAGTCCGTCTAAAAAGCTCCATTACTTTTTAAAGATAATAATTATCACTTGTAAAAACTTATTGCAATTGATTTAAGCGGTTTATAGAGATGCTTTTTTATAAGAATAATTACTATGCTGAAAAAATAATTTTCCTTTTTACAATTATTGCTTTTGCAAATACTCTCTACAAATAAATCTACGAGCCGCACTTCATTAACTGTGCTGAAATTTCCATCTAAGTTTCTTGCAAGAATTACGCAATGAATTCTATCAGTTCCTAGTATGTATTGCCAATATAAAATTGCAAATCAAAATCAATAAAATGGAATTTTTATTCCATGGAAATGTGTGGTGAGTTTTTAGAGAGTTTGACAGTTTGCAGCTACAAAAAGTTTAGGATTTCGGAGTACAAAACTGTCTGCCAGCAAAAAACTTGTTACGAAGAACAGAACTTCAATAAACCACTGAACCGCCAATTTCTTGTAGCTGCTGTTAGCGGTTCGTTGTTCTTTTTCGCTCTTGTCAGTAAGTAAGTTACTAATATTTTTTCAAATAAGGTCTTCACAAGTATAATCCAAATTAGTCACTAAATTGATGATTGCAATATTGTCTATTACTTCGCCTTCAATGCGTAAAATCTTATCACAATCATCTAAATCAAAGTTGGTTTTTAAATTAGGAGACAGCCGTTTTATCAAAGCAATTATTTTTTTCGCTTCTTTTTGTGTCGTTATATTAGTTTTAAAGACTTCAACTTGCATAGCTACAAATCGTGTAGTTTTTAAGTATGCTCTGTTATAGCTTTCAATCGTCTGTGGTGGAAATAATATGAACCAAAAACAATAAAAAGTAAAACTGTTGGGAAAATTGTCTCTGCGATTTGTTTATTTGATGCTACGATAGAATAAATTGCACCAACAATATCAAAAACAATACCTGCATAAGCCCATTCTTTAAGTCGTGGAAACTTGGGTATAAATATTACTATTAGTGCTAATATTCTTGTAATTCCTAAGAAGGTCGACAGGTATGCTGGATAACCAAGAGAGGTTATTATTTCTACAGATTTTGGATTTCCAATTAACTCCATAAAAGAACCGATGCCTAATGTTGTAATTAACATACCTGTTAGAATCCAATAGAAAATATTAAGTCGTTTCATCATTTATTTTAAAAGAAAGTTTATCATCCAATTAATTCCATATTTGTCGGTAAAGCTGCCAAAGTATGAGCCCCAAGGCATTTCTTGAATGGGCATTTCTATTTTGCCCCCCTCAGAAAGTTTTGTAAAAAGATAGTCTGCATTTTCTCTTGTGTCTGGCTCAATTTGAATGTACATATTGTTTCCTTGTGCAACACTCATTCCCATTTCTTTGGGAGCATCTGTCCCCATTAAAATATGTCCTCCAAGCGTTGGGAGTTCAATGTGTAGAACCATTTTCTTTACGTTTTCAGAAATTGGTGGTTGATTTGGGTCGGATGGAATATCTCCAAATCTTTGGATACCGTTGATAAATTCTGTTTTAAAAACTGATTTGTAAAATTTGAAAGCTTCTTCCGTGTTTCCTGGAAAGTTTAAGTAAGTCGATACTCTTGCCATATTATTAATTTTATTTTGTTTTCTTAAAAGGAATTGCGCTGATATATATTGGTCGAGATTTTCCAATGACATTTTAAAGCCTTCGGTAAAGCCCATCTCAATCATTTTTTCTAAGCGTTCAAGCGATTCATTATAAATGGAAATACTCACTTGTGTGATTTCGTTTTGTTCGCTAAAAGTGTAATCCCAATCAGAACCTGGCAGTTGAGGATTTTCGTCTTCGTCTGCAAAAGCATTAAACATTTTGAAATTGGTTTTTGGCGAAATAGAGGTGTATTGCTGAATAGACCATTTTTCCTGCCCTTCTGGACTTACCATTGCATAAAATCTTCGTCCACCAACTTTGAAATCCATAAATTTTGTTTTGGCAACAAAAGGTTTAGGAGCTGTCCATTGGTCAAGAATCTCTGCTTTGGTAAATGCGTCCCAGACTAAATCAAGGTCTGCTGCAAATTCTCTTGTAACAAATACGGTTTTTGCCGCTTTGTCTACCGTGAAGTCAAATAATAAATTACTCATTTTTTTTGATTTTTAATTGTTGCTAATACTTTATCTAACTGGTTGAACTGATTTTCCAAATTATTTTTGAATTGTTCTAACCATTTTTCTACTTCTATTATTTTTTTTGCATTTAGATGATAATGTATTTCTCTACCTTGTTGCTCTTGCTTTACTATTTCGCATTCTGTAAGAATTTGTAGATGTTTTGAAACTGCTTGTCTGCTGGAATTAAAATGTTCTGCAATGGCATTTGGTGTCAATGCTCCAACCGTCAAAAGCAAAATTATTGCTCGTCTTGTCGGGTCGGCTATGGCTTGAAAAACATCTCGTCTTGATTCCATTGGTTTGATAATTAGCAATTATATGGTTGCAAATATAAATGCAATTATTTGATTGCGCAATTTTTTTTTAGATTTTTAAAATGTCGAGGAAGTTTTATGTGTGTTGAGGGGACGCCCTACAATGACCGTTAACGTTTTGGTGCTTGGCGAAGGTGTAGATTTTCACCGCAAATGTTGATGCCGGGATCTAATCTTTAATTAACCACAAAACTGTCTGCGGAGCACTGAACAGCCATTATTGCCAAACGCCTGTAACCGGTTCGTTGTTTCTACTTCTTTGTCAGTTTGTATCTTAAATGAGTTGTCAATTCTGACGGTATAACTTCTACGATTTGCAAATCATATTTGTCTTTATTTATTCCGTCAAATAGTCGAATTCCACTGCCTAAAAAAACAGGTGCGATATGAATGAAAAATTCGTCCACAAGTCCTGCATTAAGAAATTGTTGAATTGTATTTGCACCACCTTGTATTCTTATGTCCTTTTCTTTTGCTGATTGTTTTGCTTTTTCTAATGCACTTTCTAATCCATCATTTATAAAATGAAAAGTTGTTGTTCCTTCTTGAACCCAAGGTTCTCTTTTTTCGTGAGTTAATACATAAACGTCTGCTTTATAAAGGTCGTTGGGCCAACTTGCTTCGCCTTCATCAAACATCCGTTTTCCCATAATAAATGCACCTGTCCGTTCAATTGTTTCTCTTATATATTTTCCGTCAAATCCATCTTCTTTACCTCCTTCGATTCCTAAGTATTCCCAGAAAGCTTTTTGATTAAGCATCCACGAATGAATTTTTCCTGAAACACCACCCATTGGATTTTTAGGACTTCTGTTATCTCCTGCGAAAAAACCATCAAGAGATATTCCACTGTCAAAAATTATTCTGCTCATATTTTATTTTTTTATTTTGTTTTATTAACCCAATTCTTCACGATTTCCATCAATTCTGTTTTAGCATTTTCAATCTCGGTCATATTTTTAAATGTCGCAATTGCCCTGTCGTTTTCTTTCCAAATCAAAAGTTTAGAATTTTCTTTAATCAATTTATCTTTAGGTTGTTCTTGTTTCTTTGCTCCACGATGAAAGATAATTTGAATTTGTTTTGTTGTTGGTGGTTGTATTCGCATTGTAATTCTGTCTTCATTTTCAAAAGAATAATTTGGTCCGTTCCATTTTATATTTTCAGTCAAATTGCCGTCTGCTGATAATATTATAATCCGTAATTGATCAATCTCTTTTCTGAATGAGTGTTTTTGCTCATCTAAAAAGTTAGTTACTTCGCTATTTAAGTTTGATGTCAGCTTAGCCATTCAATACAGGTTTTTATTTTGATTGAAAGTTCGATTTGAAAGAAAGATTTTTGTCCGTCAATAATTTTTGAAGTTTCGGTAGTGTGCTTTTTCCAATTCCGTGGAAGTTTAATATTTCTTTTTCACCGTATTTTGAAAGTTTTTCCAAAGTGCTTATTCCATTATTTTCTAATGCTCTTCTTGCGGGTGCTCCAAGTAATGAAAGAAAATTGTCTTTCGGTTTTCGCTCTTCTTCACAAATTGGACAAGTCGGACAGTCAGAACTCTTATAAAACTGATGTCCCTTTTTGCAAGTTTTTAAAATCTTTTTTGTTTCCATTTCTTATGTTCAATTTACTTGTCTGAGTCGTCCGTTACAATAACCGCTAACGTCAGTCCCTCTAAAAACCTCCATTACATTTTAAAGATAATAATTCTCGCTTTTAAAAACTTATTGAAAGTGGTTTAAGCGGTTTGCAGAGATGCTTTTTAATAAGAATAATTACTATATAGAAAAAATAATTTTCCTTTTTAAAATTATTGATTTTGCAAATACTCTCTGCAAATAAATCTATATGCGGCACTTCATTAACTGTGCTGAAATTTGTATCTAAGTTTCTTGCAAGAATTACGCAATGAATTCTATCAGTTCCTAGTATGTATTGCCAATATAAAATTGCAAATCAAAATCAATAAAATTCAGTTGTTATTCAATGGAAATGTGTGGTGAGTTTTTAGAGAGTTTGACGGTTTGGTGCTTTGCGATGGCGAGGAACTTTAACACTAAAGTTCATACGAAGCACAATTGTTTGTTTAACCGCAAATGTTTCTACGAAGCAAATCAGCCCGCCTTTTGCCAAACGGCTGTTAGCGGTAGTGAATTATTTTAGTCGTGTACTTTTAATATTATTTTTCCTTCAATTTCAGCATTTTCAACTAATTTGTGAGCTTCAACTGCTTGGTCTAATGTCATAATTTTTCCAATTTCGGGTTTAATTTTCTTGTCAGATAAAAGTTTAAATAATGTACTTAAATCTTCTTGAAACCACTTAGGGTGTTTCTTACGCATTGAAGTTATCAAATAGAAATTTGCAGAAGGTTTGGTAGGAAGTAAATTCCATAATTGAATTTTTAGAAAGTCTAAAATCATATTTCCACCGTTTCCACTTGCCGAGTTTTGAAAACCAAAGCCAACTAATGTTCCTTTCTTTTTAAGTACACCCAACGAGCGAGGAAAATAATCTCCGCCCATTGGATCAAAAACGGCATCAATTCCGTTGGGTTCTTTTTTATTAATAACTTTTGCAAAATCTTGGTTTTTGTAGTCGATTGGAATAGCTCCCATTTTCTCAATAAAATCGTGCTTACTTTTTGAAGCCGTTCCGTACATTTTCAAATTCATAAGTTTGCCCAATTGAATGAGTGCAGTTCCGACTGCTCCCGCAGCAGCATGAATTAAAACGGTTTGTCCATTTTTAATTTTGGCAGAGCGATGAAGCATTTGATAAGCGGTAAGATAAGACAGTATCAAACTAACCGTTTCCCCATTATCTAAATTTTCGGGTACTGGAACGACCGAATTTGCATCAAGACAAATGTATTCGGTATAAGCACCAATAACGGTTAAGTCAGCTACTTTTTGTCCGACTGCCAAATTATTAACTCCTTCACCAAGTTCGTCAACAATTCCAACCAAATCGTATCCAGGGGAAAATGGCGGTTTTTCTTTTACGTTTGGGTAAATCCCACGTCTGATAAGTGTGTCTGTAAACGAAGCACTTGTCGTTAAAACTTTAATTCTTACTTGATTTTTTTGAGGTTTCGGCAATTCATTTTCTGTTACTTTTTGAAGCACTTCGGGGCCTCCAAATTTTGATATTATAATTCTATTATATTTCATTCTATTTCGTGTATTGTCGTTTTTCATTGCTGGTAACGGCAATCCATCTAGAAACCTCCGTTACTTTTTAAAGATAATAATTCTCGCTTTTAAAAACTTATTGAAAGTGATTGAAGCGGTTTACCTATATTCTTTTTTATAAGATTAATTTCTGTGTTGAAAAAAATAATTTTCCTTTTTAAAATTATTGATTTTGCAAATACTCTCTGCAAATAAATCTATATGCCGCACTTCATTAACTGTGCTGAAATTTGCATCTAAGTTTCTTGCAAGAATTACGCAATGAATTCTATCAGTTCCTTTTATGTATTGCAGATATAAAATTGCAAATCCTAACCTATAAAATGCAATTGTTATTCGACAGAAATGTGTGGGTGGGTTTTCAAGTTATTTGTTCTTCAAGTAAATCTTTCCAAATAATAAATCCTTTTTTCTCGTCTGAATAGTCATGCAAGATACGGGTAAAATTTGCTGGTTGGCTTTCAAGGAAAACTTGTCTGCCTTTGTTTTTAATTATACCAAGTTGCTCGTCAATTTCTTTCAACTTTATTTTAAGTGTCGGCTTGTCTATAGGGAAATGCCACATGTAAGTTGCTTCTTCGGTGTCAAGTGTTTCCATTACTAAGTGAAAGTGTTCTTTGCCTGTCAATAGAAAAACAAATGAGAATGGATTTAATACAAACCGAATTTTCAAAGTGCTTCTGTCGTGTCGTTGTGATAGGAACTGTAAATGCTTGTGATGTTTGAAGTTTTCTTTCTTCAAAATATCTTCTAATAATTCTGCACCTGAATTGTAAAGAGAATTGCTTTTCTCTCCCTGAATTTGATTGATGTCTAAGAGGTTTTTATTTTGAAGCAATGGTCTTCCAATAATGTTCTTTGAAACAAAGGTGAACTTTACACCTTCAATCACTTCACGATTTATTTTCTTAACATCATTTGATGTTGCCAACTGTGAAATCAGTTTGTCGTTTTCAAACTCTGCATGAATATCAATCTTTACATTCTTTGATTTAATTGCTTTTGAAAAGTATGGTTTCAGAACTTCAAATTCAGGTCTTACTTCAAGATTTTCAATTTCAAATTCAAGCTCGGTTTTCAATTCAGGAATGGAGTGTTTGAATGAAATACTTCCGTAACGAAATTCAAGTTGTTCAATCGGAATTTTTATTTGCCGTTCAATTGTAATGGTGTTTCTGTCTGCAATTTCATTGGTTGGTTCATCAAACAAAGTGGCTTGCTTGTCAATCTTTCTGTAAAAAGTATTTCGTTTCAGAAACAGTTTATTCAGATACTCAATTTTTATATCACGGTAATCGTAAATAGTTGGATTAACTTGTGAACGCTGAACTCTACCGATGTATTGAATCAACTTTCCCTCAAACGAAAAGGGATAAATAAGAAACAAGCAATTCGCATTTTGTAAGTCAGTTCCTTCTCCAAAGAATTGCCCTGTTGTAATCAGCACTTGATAATTTCCTTCTTGCAAAATTTTCCATTTGGAAGTACGGTTACTTTCAGAATCGTCTCCGCTCAAAGTAATTGTTTCAAAGGATTGTTTCAGAAACTGGTGTAATGAATCAATGTGTTCCTTCCTTTCAGTAATTATTACAACTTTTTTCCCCTCCTTCAATTCACTGGTTACATCTTGAAGAACTAATTTGTTTCTCGCTGAATCGTGAATCAGAATTTTAGATAGCGTTTCAAATTGGTCTGTCTTTGAATTGAAAGGGACATCAAGAGCCGTATTTCTGATAATAATTTTTGCTTGAGGTGCCGTACTAATCTTACTTGATTTTATCTCTGAAATTACTTCTCCTATATGAATGAAAATGAGTTTACCATCATTGTATTTTCTGAAAGGAGTTGCTGTTATGCCATAGAGATAAAATGTTTGAAGTTTTGCAATCGTATTTCTAAATGTCTCGGCTGGTATGTGATGACATTCATCAACGATAACAGTTCCGAAAGCTGTTAGAATATTTTCTGCTTCCTCTTTCACAACTTCTTTTGATAAACTCTGAATAGTTGCAATTGTGATTTTCTTTCCAACCTTACTTTTCCCTTGTCCGATTTTTCCAATTTCATTTTTGGGAATTCCAAGAAAAGTTTCAACTCTTTCTGTCCATTGTTCAACCAATTGTTTTCTGTGAACAATGATTAAAGCAGGTTGCTGTTTATCAGAAATAATTTTCAATGCAACAATTGTTTTACCGGAACCGGGAGGAGCTACAATCACTCCCAAATCTTTTTTAGAAATGGATTCAATTACAGTTTGTTGATACTCTCTGAGTTGAGCATTAAATAAAAAGGGAATTATTTTTGGCTTCTTTCTTTCATCAATGAAATCATGTTCAATTTTATTTTCTCTACAAAATCGAATTAACATTCCAATAAAACCTCTTGGAACAATGACTTCGTTTTCAGTTTCTTCAACAAACTTGAAATAGCGTTCTGTGCCGAAAGTGTTTTTACCTATTTTCTTCTTGATGATAAATTCAGAATTTGTGAAATTCAATTCTTCTTTCAGAAAGTTTATCAAAGGAGTTGTCATCCCCTCCCTGTTAATTCTTACATCGTTGTTTAAAACAATCGTCAATTTCCCATCAACAAACTTTTGAAAAGCTGAATTGGAAATTGTAGAAAGGGATTGATAAAACTTGTCTAATTCAGAAACAGAAATTCTCTTTATGATTCTTAGTAATTGAAATTGCTCTGCGAAAGGTTGCTGTGTTTTGGCATCAATAAAACAACTGTTCCCTTGCTCTAAGGTTTTCTTAAACAATGGAAGTGCAATTAGATTTCCTAAACCTTTTCCTGAAAGAAAATCTTGGTTCGGAAACAAGCGGTCAAAACTTGAACTCTTATCAAACACAGAAAATGCACCTGACTGTTCAAGTATAGAAATGAAAAGCTTTCTGCTTCTGATTGCAGGGTAGGGTTGTTCAAAGAATATCCAAACATGTCCGCCATTTCCTGAACGGGAACGCTCCAAGTATGCAGGAATATATTTTTCGTTACATGCTTTCAGAAATTTTCTTGCATCCTCTATCCAATTGGCTTCGTCAAAATCAGCTACAATAAAATTTGAGGTGTTGTCTTGCAACAATGGATAAACCCCAATGAGTTGTTCGCCATTCAGATGTTTGGCAATTTCTGCGTCAGTAAGTTCTAGATAAGTTTTGTCGTTGTAATTTTGAAAAGTTCCCCCTTTCATTTTATGTGCCCGATACATGTATGGGTCATAAGAATATGCAGGCATGTATCCGTTCTTGCTTCCTTTCTCCCAATGAATCGCAAAAACATCTTCTCTGCCTTTGAAAACAGATTTGAAAAGTTGGAATTGATTTGAGAGAGGTTCATTCATTTACATTCGTTCAATCAAAGTGTCAATTACAATTTTGAATGCATCCTCATGATTATACTTTTCATCCGGTCTTAACAAAGCAGTAGTATCACCTAAAAAATCAGTATCAATTTTCTTGGCTTCAATATTCATCAGGAATTCCTTTTTAGAAGGGATTGGTTTTTCCAAAGAGAAGTTCATGTATTCCTTATAGCATTTTATCAAAAGGTCAGGATTGAGATTTGAAGTAGTGAGAGCTTTCCATAAATCGTATAAGTCCCTGCCTTTTCTTCGCTGATACAATGCTCTTAATTTAGTCCCTAATAGCTCTTCCAACTTGTAAGTAATCAAATTACACTCACCATTGAACCATGATGATTTAACTTCAAATGGTTTTTTCTCCCAACCCAAAACCGTAAAGTGTTCTCGGCAATTTGTTTCAATCTTTAAGCGTAAAGAAACTATCGGTGGAAATTCAGAATCAAATCTGAACTTCATTGTTGCCATCGTTTCACCTGCTTCTACTTTCGCTTTTCCTAAAAAGGATAATGCCTCCCGGATATGGTCTATGACTTTACCAATTGAACCTGCTTTGATTTGAACCAAATCAATGTCCTCTGAATATCTATCATTAGTCAATTTATTTCGGCAATGATTGTTTTTTAATTGTCTCAATGAACCGGTTTGCCAGAAATTGGTCCTTCGTATTGATTTCATTAGCAATTTAGGGTTTTTTTTTTGCCCCGGGGCCGGGGGGAACGGTTTCATTTCTGTAATCATCAGCTTCCATTTCTCATTGAGAACTTCTTTGTTTTTCTTGCCCGATGCTTTCAATGGAATTAAGTAAAATTTTATTCCTGCTTTTTTACAGAGTGAAAATATTTTGTCAGCAATTTCTTTCTTGTTTAAAATTTCATCTAACACAAAACCGAATCTTTGCAGAGATGAAACGCTCGCATAGTTTATCAATTCCTCATTCACATCATTTCGTTTTACTGTTTCAAGCAACTCGTTAATTACAGTTGATACTCTGTTAAGTCCACCTACTTTTTTCTCGTAACTAATTAAATCAATTGCGGTCAATAGCGGATTTGAAACATTGATGTAACCTGTTTCGGTTTTCTTTTTTTCAGTGAGTGTGTCGGGCGGAAGTTGTCTTGTGCTGATGTAATTTATTTTGATTTCTTTCTTGACAGTGGCTCTTAATACAGGATAACTTGTTACAATAAAATATTCTTGTGGTTGCTGGTGCGATGAACCATGTAATGCTGCTGCATTCAAAAGTGCTACATAGTATTTTCGTTCAAGAAATTTCATCAACCCGTCAATAAACATTGCTGGTGGTAAAATTCCTTTTGAAGAATATTGTGGTGGAATAATTACATAGTAACCCTTGAAAATGGAAACAACTTTTTCTTTTTGCACTAATCTGTTCAATCCAAATTTCATGGTAATTGAAGTGTCATTCGGAAAGGCATCTTTAATTTCATTTAAGCTAAAGGAAAATTTTCCTCTTGAAAGGCATTGATTTACCCAGTTTTCAAGTCTGTTATAGTTATTGGTTGAAATCATTATTAGATAAATTTTGCGAAAGGTAGTGAATTGTGCTGCTTATCGCAAAACAATTCTTTAAGTGTATTTTAAAAGAGTTACGAAACCATGTTAGATAATTTTTGCGATGGATACCACTTTTCAATGCTTTTCGCAAAATAAATCTAAATCAATTTTTGGACTCATTGTAAAAAATACCCTATGTATTTGATTTCAAAGCTGTAGGTTGACTATTTCAGTTGCTTTGTTATTTCTACCCATCTTTTTTATCAAACTTTTTGATTTCACCATTGCACCATTTAGTGTAACCAATTTTGTGTCTTTCGCTTTACTTACAAGTATTTCAGTTGAACAACTGTCAAGCATTAGTTTGGCTTTATCAGGTGCCAATTCAGCAATCTCACTTAGTCCTGTTGCAAGTTCGTGAAACTTTAGTTCAGGGAGTTGGTCTCTCAACTTAATATAAAACCTGTCAAGAATTATGTTGCAAAGGTCTTTTGAATTCTTACGGACCTTTCCAAGTCCTTGTGAAAGATTTTAAAATGAAATATTCTGACTATTCAAGTCGTGCTTGTGCTGACTGGTGTATGTCGTAAAAGTTTCTTTCGCAATCTCTGGACTGATTTTATAAATGGAAACAATTGTATGCAGCAAAAAGTCAAAAGGAAGGTTGCAAATTTTCGCTTGATATTTTGGTTCTTTTGAAACAAGATTAAAAACCCCAATTGCTTGGGACATCAGTCCGTCTAAAAACCTCCATTACTTTTTAAAGGTAATAATTCTCGCTTTTTAAGAACTTATTGCAAGCGGTTTAAGCTGTTTACAGAGATGCTTTTTTAAAAGGATAATTACTGTGCTGAAAAAAATAATTTGGCATATTGAAGCTAAATGTGTTTGCAGAAATGCAAATAATAAAATGAATTTCTTCATTAGTTAACTGAACAATTCTTTCTTATCAATTATATTAAATAACCAACCATTAAATTGCAAGAGGCTAAAGAAAAAGAGGGTATCAATACAAGCTGCAATATTACATCAGTGTCTACCCACAATTTAATGAACCGGTAGTTACGAGAGCTTTATAATTAGTGGTGTATTCACGTCTTTTTTATTTCTTCAATGGTGTTCATGAGATCGCTTCGCTAAGTTGAGAGGGAAACTCTTTGAGTGATAGCTGACAGAGTCTTTTACTCGATTGTGCATTACTGGATATATTTATCGTTGGATTCATTTTTAAACAGTTCATGTAGTTTTTGTTTTAAAAGTTTCTTGTCAGGTAATTGTGTTTTATATTCTGAAACCATAGTTGTGGAGAGGCTTCTACTTAATGCGTACTCCACAACTGCACTGTCTTTGTCTTTGCATAGCAGAACTCCAATACTCGGATTTTCATTTGGTTTTTTAATGTCTCTGTCTAAAGATTCTAAGTAAAAATTAAGTTGTCCCAAGTGGTCTGGTTTAAACTTATCTGCTTTAAGTTCAAATGCTACTAAGCATTGTAGTCCACGGTGATAAAAAAGTAAATCAATAAAAAAATCGCTGTTGCCAACTTGTAACTTATACTCTTCACCAATGAACAAAAAATCTTTTCCTATTTCGAGAATGAAATTTTTCATTTGTCTTACAAGCCCACGTTGCAGGTCGCTTTCACTATAGGGTTCAGGTAAGTTTAAAAATTCAAAGACATAACTGTCTTTGAAAGTGTTTGATATGTCGTGATTACTTTCTCTCAGCGATGTTGAGAGTTTTGAGTTTCCAATAATTGTTCTCTCGAAAAGGCTTGCAGAAATTTGTCGCTCAAGTTCTCTAAAACTATAACCATCGTGTTTCGTTATTTTTAAATAAAACTCCCTTTCTTCATAAGATTTACATCTTGAAAATATAGCCAAATTATGCGACCAGCTAATTTCTCTCAACAGTGTTGAGAGTTTTGGGTAGTCCTTATACGTCTCATAAAACTGTTTCATTCTCCAAATATTCTTGTCGGAGAATCCCTTTATTTCAGGTTCGTGTGTTTGGATAAAAATGGCTAATTCTGTTACAACAGAGTCGCCCCATTCTGATTGGTTAATTTTCTTGCTGATATATTCTCCAATATTCCAATAAAGATTTATTAGCTCATCGTTTACAGCTCTGATAGCATTAGTACGAGATTGTTTTATTAACTGAATTATGTCCGCAAAACGATTTCCCATTATTTTTCGATATGCAACAAATTTATATTTTTTCAGTCGTGTTTCTCCTTTGGAACCGATTTTCTGCCATGACCGCTAACGGCATACCCTCTAAAAACCTCCCTTGTATTTTAAAAATACTAATTCCGGTTTTCTATAACTTATTAAAGTGATTTATGCTTTTTAAATAAATACTTTTTTATAAAAATAATTTCTGTGCTGAAAAAAATAATTCGGCATATCGAAGCTAAATGTGTTTGCAGAAATGCAAATAACAAAATGAGTTTCTTCATCAGGTAACTGAACAATTCTTTCTTTTCAATTATATTAAATAACAATCATTACTTTGGAAAGACTAAAGAAAAAGAGGTATCAATACAAGCTGCAATATTACATCAGTGTATAGTTACGAGAGCTTTATAATTAGTGGTGTATTCACGTCTTTTTTATTTCTTCAATGGTGTTCATGAGATCGCTTCGCTAAGTTGAGAGGCGAAACTCTTTGAGTGATAGCTGACGGAGCCTTTTACTCGATTAGCGGTAGTTATTCTGTCTTTCGTCACAGTTTAAATTTTTCAAAAGTGGTTCCATTAAATTTAAAAGCCCCGTTCTCGTGAGTTCCAAGCCAAAGGTCGCCATTGTTGTCTTTATAAATACTGAATAGCGTAATGTCTTTTGAATTATCTTGAACTACAAAATGAGTAATTTTCGTCCCATCATATTTCCAAACGCCATCACGATAGGTTACAAACCACAAATTATTATTGTTGTCTCGTACTATTGATAAATACTCATCCAAATTGCTGTCTTTTTTACCATCTAAACCGCCTATGCTTTCGTGTCTTGTGTAAAATTTATTGCTTTTTAATGTTGCGCTGTCATAAACACTATATCGATATTCGGTATTGAACCAGAAGTCGCCATTTTCGTCTTCCGTAATAGAACGCACTCCATTTGCACCTTCGTTGCGAAATTCAGTCACATCTTCTTCTGTAATCCATTCAAACGATTTTCCATCGTATCTGCAAACTCCAACCGGGTTTGTTCCAAACCAAATGTTTCCATTCTTGTCTTTATAAATACTGTAGATTTCAAAAGGATTTGGAAGATTCGGTGGTTTAGGCAATGGCAATTCAAATAAAGTGATACCGTCATATCGATATACCTTCTCATTTCCGTAAGAATGTTTAAACCACATATCTGTGGATTTAAGTTTCCAATCATTACTTGTGACTGGCGATAATGTCGTGAATGTATTTCCGTCAAACTTAACTATAGTTGGTTTTGGGTGGCAACTGGTGAAGTATATGTTGCCAGATTCATCTTCTTTTATTTCATCAATTCTGTTATTTGCCAAACCGTCTTTTGTTGTGTAATTAGTCAATGTCTTTCCATCGTATTTATACACTCCTGCTTCCCAACTGCCAAACCAATAATTATTTTTCTTGTCTTGATGAATAACCATTATACTTTTACCAAGTTCTGTTACAGTATCGCCTTTTACAATGTTGTCTGTTTTAACCTGTTGTTTTGTGGTTTGTCCATTACAAGAGGTTAACAGAGTTAAAATGCTCAGAAATATAAGTATGCTTAATTTCATTGTTGTCAATTTGATGATTGTTGTGTTGAAGTAGAGTTACTGCTAAGATCAGCCTGTCTAAAAACCTCCATTACTTTTTAAAGATAATTATTCTCGATTTTAATAATTTATTGAAAGTGATTGGAGCTCTTAATAGATACCTCTTTTATCAAAGAAATTCTTGCGTTGAAAAAATTAAATTGTCCTTTAAAAATAATTGCATTTGCAAATGCTCTTTGCAAAAAAAACTATAAGTCGCACTTCATTATCAAAGCATTGTTGGGAGCAGATTTAGTGTTGTCCCATTGCAAATTCCTCCCAAGTATCCTCCATAATATTTGCTAATCGGAGATCTCTTTTTGATGGCTGATGACCAATATTAAAAGTGCAAAGCCAAACCTCAACACGGTTATATGTGTTTTGCCAACGTGGGTGATGATTATGGGGCTTTATTCCTTTGGCATCAATTAATGACATAAATTTCCAAGCATCGTCATAGCTTTTAAATTCAAATACTCTATATAATTCCCTCATGGTTTCTCCAATGCTCCCAGTCTTTTCATGTTCCTTTATTTTCCATAATCTATTTTTATCTAAAAATTCCTCTTCTTGTTCTTGAGTTAACGAGTCTGGAGGAATTTCACCAACAGGAGTTACTACGGGAAGTGGGATAGTTGAATAAACTTTTGCTTTTACAAGCCTATTTTTTATTTGAACAAAGTCAACTGAACTCATTGTGTTAGGTAAATTAATTGCCTGAAAATCACACAGAGCATTTATTTCTGAATCTAAAAATTCTTTGTTAGGAATTTTGGCTCCATTTATTAATACTGGAATAACTAATAACTCCTTGTTTTCTTTATAGCGATTCAAAAAAGTAATAATTTCTTTTCTTACCCAATCAGAAGTCATGTCAATCTTTCTTTTTCCTGATTCATCATCTTGCATGAAAAGCCAATTTTTTCCAATAATAACTATCAATACTCTGGCTTCTTCTACAGCCTTTCTAATTGTATCTGGCCATTCATCGCCTCCACTAATAGATTCATAGTCCAGGAAAATATTACTCTCTCCGTATTCGGTTTTGAGAGAAGTTGAAAGTCGATTAGTTTCATAGGAATCGATTCTTCTGTAAGATATAAATATGCTTTTCATATAATAATGTTGCTTAAAGTTTACGCCCAACGTTAGTTCGTCTAAAAACCTTCATTCTTTTTTAAAGATAATAATTCTCGCTTTTAATAACTTATTGAAACCGATTTAGCGGTTTACAGAAATGTTTTTTTATAAAATAATTTGTGCTGAAAAATTAATTACCATTTAGAAGTTGATTGTTTTTGCAAATGCTTTTAGCAAAAAAATCTATCAGCCGCACTTCATTATCAATGCTGATAATTTGATCTAAGTTTTGTGCAACCCTGCCTAACGGTAGGCAAGAAGTACTGATTGATTTCTATTAGTTCCTTTTATATATTGCATATATCAAATTGCAAATCAAAACCTATAAAGGCTAATTGTTATTCAACAATAATGTGTGAAAAGTTTTAGACAGTTTGATGTTCTGCATAGCCGCAGGTGGGGATTTTGACAATCGTCTGCTCGGTGAGAATGTTGAAGAAGAAATGTTATAATAATAATTAACGAAAAGGAATTTAGAAAGAGTCAAGCACCAAACCAAAGCTGATAGCGATTTGTAGCCGAAGTTACAACGACAAGCGATCATAATTATTCAAAATTTTTTTTGTTAAAAATGGGGATTTAATTTCGCTAATTTTGGAATGCACTTTTATAGTACCATGGATATTAACCGGCATAACATGCAGCATAACACAATCGATTTATTGAATACATTAACTCGCTAAATTTAATTTACATGTATTTTTTATTGACTTCAACAGCGTTCAATTGGAAAGAGTTAATGTTAGGAGGAGAAAATTGGAATTTTCTCCCCGAGACTGTTTTGCGCACTTTTATAATGTTTATTATAATATTAGTAGGCCTCCGGTTATTGGGTAAACGTGGGGTTAAGCAACTATCAATATTTGAACTCGTAGCTATTATCAGTTTAGGCTCGGCAGCAGGTGATCCAATGTTTTATAAAGATGTAGGAATTTTACCTGCTCTAATTGTTTTTATAATGATAGTTGGCCTCTACAGCTTTATTACTTATCTAATTGGGAAGAATCAAAAATTCGAAAGGCTGATGGAAGGAAAGCCTATCTTTCTAATTAGGGATGGTATATTTTTAATTAAAAATTTTACAAAAGAAACGTTAGGGGAAGATGAGTTTTTTGCTGAGCTTCGGATGCAAGGTGTTTCACAGCTAGGTCAAATTGAGCAAGCGATTATTGAAAGTTCCGGTAGCATCAGCATTTTTTATTTTCCTAACCTGGAAGTAAAATATGGATTGCCAATCATGCCTGATTCTTTGGAATTCTCCAGCCAAATAATTATTGAAACTGCACACTATGCATGTACCTTTTGCGGTTATACGGTAAAATTGGAAGCTACTACAAAATATACTTGTCCAGAATGCAATAAATCCAAGTGGGTCAAGGCTAGTAATAAGAAACGTATACAGTAAAATTCATTTAAGTGAGTTGAAAGTAAATACTGCTTTGTATCATTTTGTTTCTTATTCTGTTGCCGTCATTTTAAAATTTACAAAATAAAATATGGTTACAACAAATGGTGCCCAACGTCAGTCCGTCTAAAAACCTCCATTCTTTTTTAAAGATAATAATTCTTGCTTTTAAAAACTTATTGAAAGCGGTATAAGTGGTTTGCAGTAATGCTTTTTTAAAAGAATAATTTCTGTGCTGAAAAAAATAATTTGTTCTAAGTTATTACTAATTAATTCGGCCTGATTCCTATTTGTTTCTTGTATGTATTCCATACATAAATTGCAATTCATAACCTATAAATTGAAGTTACTATTCAACAAAAATGTGTGGGTAGTTTTTAGACAGTTTGAACGTTTTGCAGCTACCCGAAGGGCGGGAGTTTTACCACAAAACCTGATTTGAAAAACTAAACTTCCATTAACCACTAAACTGTCTTTGGAACACGAAACCCCGCCTTTTGGGTAGGTGCTGTTATAGCCAGTGCTTCCTTGTCTCGTGAGTAATGTCGTCCGTATTTTCATTTTTAATTTAGAGTCGTAATTGTATTTCTCCAGTCGGTTAATAGAAGTTCAAATGTGTCATATTTGTCGATGCTTAAGCCGTCTTTAGTAAATGAATTTTTTCTTAGCGTTTTGTCTATGCCAATAAAGCCATAGTCATTGTCCCATTCCTCATTGTCAAATAGAAATGGGAGATTAAGATATTTCTTTGATTCACTTGAAATGCGTATTGGAATTTCCTTGTGATTTTTTTCTATCCATTGATTAAGTGTTGACCACTCATTGTCGGTAAGCACATATTTTCCTTTATGCCACATTGGTAAAAGAAGAAGTTCAAATGCACCGTATTCAAGAAATAATGACTTTAAGTCGTCAAGATGATTTACTGTAAGTTTATTAATTACAGCATTAATACCAAATGGAATTTGTCCGTTTAGAAGTTTCAATTTCGGCAACAAGTTGTCGAGGGGCTTTTTCTTAATTGGCTGTAAATTGGTTCAATGCCATCTATTGAAACTCGAATAAATGAAATGTAGTCTTTGAGTTTTGAAATAAAGTCTTCACTAAGGTTGTGTCCGTGAGTAGTTATGCTTATACCCAATTGAGTTTCTTTCCAAATTGTTTTGCAGATTTCAATTAAGTCTGGATGTAAAGTCGGTTCGCCACCTCCAAAGGCAATGTCGAAAGTCCCCAGTTTATCAAAATGTTTGCAATAGGAAATTATATCTTCTTTTTTTAGATAACGGTCTTTAAGATTAACATAGCAATATGAACAAGTGAAATCACACTCGTCTGTAATGGCTACGCTGACTGTCCTAGGTGCAATACTATAAGCTGACGGTTTTGTTTTAACCTCATCTAAAAGTATGTGTGTTCCACTTTTTCGACAGTAGTAATGAAGTCCCTGTGGTTCAACTCTTGCTTTCATTCTACAACAATTTTGTCAGCACCGGCAAATCTCATTAGCTTTATGATGCCACCAATGTTGTTTGAGCGGAAATGAGAAATTGTGATGGTTCCATCATTTCTGTTAATGTCAGGTGCGTTGTCAATACCACTTTCAATTTCTTCTGCAAAAATTCCGATATAAGGAATGTCTGCGTGAAAATGAGCGGCCCAATGTTCATTAAATTCTTTTAAAGATGGGTGTCGCTCTTCCCAAGAAGAAAGTGCAAAATCCTCAATCATTGCATATGCTTTTTCTGCATCGTCAATGTTTGTGAATGTCCCGATGATTGAAATGTTGCTCGAATGGGAGCTGTTGAATTCTTTCCAAATTTTCATTGTGTTGTTGTTTTAATTGTTAAAATTTATATTCTGTTGTCGTCTGTTAGCATTGGCTATAACGGTTTGCGGCTTGGCGAAGGTGGCGATTTTACCACAAATGTTGATACGAAGCACGAACTTCAAATTTATGAAAAAGTTTCATACGAAGCACTGAACCGCCACTTTTGCCAAACCGCTGTTATCTGTCGTTCTTTTTCGTCCGTTCTTTTGGTTCAATTTTCTCTAAATTTGTAACCATTGTATAAGGTTAAACTACTTGGTTATGAGTGAATATTTATCATTGTCAGAAGCTTAGAAAGGGAGGGTTGTGGCGGTGAAAGTCAAAGTGGTTTTCGTAGAGGGTAAAAACGGCTTGGCTGGTTTTTATTTGCAAGAGTTTAAAAAGAATCCACAATTTGTATTGGCGAAAACGTTCGTGTTGTTAAGCCGAAAATGGAAAAGTTGCAAGGAATGGTCATTTTGATGAAAGGGCGGGTGAAAGTTAATTTAATGTTCCACAAAAGGGAATTAGAAGTTGACAACAAAAAAGGTAACCACGGAGGTTCAAACACAGTAAAATGAAGTATTGGATTTAGTGCCACCGGATGCGTTTTGCCTTTGGAAATTCAGAAATCTTTAAGGAAGTTTTCATCTTGGCGGCGGAAAATGAACTTGCAAGAAGTTGGTGGGACTTTTTTGCTTTAACTTGGCCTGCCCAAACCATAGTTCGTGGCCAACAAACTTTCCCATGTTGGAAATTGGTCTGTTGCCAACAGTATAAACAGATTGGAAACTGTTCCTGTAATTTTAGGAGAGGACGAATTAACCAATTTAACGAGGTAAGGAAATTTTCTATTGACTTAAATAATCTTTAATGCTTTTGGTAAGCCTTGTACAACTGCAATAGGGCATCTTGTTGTCCTGAAAGCAAAGCAAAATTGGTCCCGAAATTTTATAAACTCGGCTGTGACTATATTCTTTCCCGTTGATTTCGCCTTTCAAAGTTCATAAAACTATTTTCGCTAAATCTGAACCCAATAACTTTTTTTTTGTAGTCGTCTGCATATCGAGCCAATTTCTGAAACAGACTTTCTGCCGAGCTACTGTTCATTGTGTTGTGCTTATTTTTGATGTCGGCAAACAAAGTTCGTCCGTTGCTAATGTCAAAACCGCTTAAATTGCCAACTTCAAACTTTTATTCGCCAAATCGTGAGTCCAAGTGATTGATTGTCAATTTGTCTCAAAATTTCAGATTGGATAAGACTTCTTTCGCAATATCGTTGAACTTTGCATAAAAGTTAACTTGATAGTATCAACCTATTTGAGTAAATTGTGTGAAAACACAGTTTTCTTAATTCTTGGCGTTACAATTCGGTCGCTAAGTTAAGGTTTTTTGTCTAATGTTTTTCGGTCGTTGAAGTCAGCACGATGGTCGGGTAGAATGACAGATAACGTTTTGCGGCTTGGCGAAGGTGGCGATTTTCACCACAAATGTTGATACGAAGCACTACTGTTTGTTGACCCACAAAACTGTCATACGAAGCACTGAACCGCCACTTTTGCCAAACCGCTGTTATCAGCTACCCTTCTGTCCGTCCGAAGTGCTGTCGTGTCAAGTTTGCACGGAACTGTTGCACTGTCCCTGTGCGTTTGCTTGCACTCTCTTTTGCTTTTTTTTGTTGGTCGGTGCTATGGCAAAAAAGCAAATGTGAGTGCAAAAGCGTTGGCATTAGTAGCGGTGTCCTTTGTCGTTCCAATCTATTCCTCCTCTTGGTTTTTCATTTTCATTAGCAAAGTATAAGCTCCTTGGGTAACGAAAGTTTTGTTTGAAATGTCTGTGCTGTCGGCAAAGGTTATTTGAGTAAAACCCAACTCTGTGTTTTGTGTAGTTACGGGTTGCATTTCAAATTTGTTTTGTCTGTTTGAGTAAAAACATATTGCTTGCCTTCAAAGCGAACTATGCCGTCATTGGAAATTACAAAAGCGTTGTTAGTAGCAACTTCAACTTCTGCATTCATATACATTCCGGGGAATTAAAGTTTTGTCGTATTGTTCAAAATGGCTTTGCACCTGAATGGTTCTTTCGGGTGTTACATCTTTGCCGATGAGAATAATTTCGCAAGTATATTTTTTGCTTGGGTTGGTGTTGTTGTAAGCAAATATTTTTTGTCCGATTGAAATTTTATACAAATCCTTTTCAAAGATGGTAAGCGTTAAATGAATGTCGGAAGGGTTTACCAATTCAAATAACACATCGGTCGGTGTTACATACTTTCCGATATTTTGTTTTACCTGTGAAACAAATCCGTCAATGGGTGAAACAATGCTGATGGATTTTGAAATTGTGTTTTCGTTCAGCGTTGTCGGGTTGATGCCGATGAGTTTTAATTTTTCTTCTAAGGACTTAATCAGAATTTTTTGTGAGAGATATTCGGTTTGTGCTGCCTGAAAAACTTTGTCGCTGCTGGCTTTACTTGCATTCAAATCTTTCTGACGATTGTATTCTGCTTCAATAGAAGTGAAGTGTGCTTTAGCCGTTAAGTAATCCTGTTGCAGTTGAATGTATTGCTGGTCTTCCATTGTGGCAATTACTTCGCCTTTGCTGATGTGCATTCCTGCCAACAATTTTGTTGAACGCAAATAACCGCCCATTGGAACGCTGACTGAAACCATATTTTGTGGCGGCACTTCAATTTTCCCATTCACTTTTAGCAATGAAGAAATATTGCGTTGCTCAATTTTTCCTGTTTTGATTTCGGAGTTTTTGAGTTGTGCATCTGTAAGTTCAACGGTTGTTTCGTTTGAGGTTTCTTCCGTTCCTGTTGTTTCTGTTTTCTTGTCTCCGCAAGAAGTGAGAATTGAAAACGCTATTGCTATGATGGTATATTTTGTCATGATTGAAATTTATTTAGAAGTTAAGAAATTGAGTTGAATGATTGTTTGATTCAGTGAGTTTACTGCATCGGTGTAATTGCTTTGAATTGAAACTGCATTATTAATTAGCATAGTCCATTCCAAATAATTGATGTCGCCATTTGCAAATTGCTCATTCGCGGTTTTGGTAATGATATTTGCATTTTGCAAAGCGGTTTCCTCAAAATATTTTACAGTTTGCAGTTGTGTTTGATAGTTCTTGTAAGCGGTTTGTAATTCGGTTTTCATAGCTTGCAAACCCAACTGATAATTGTTTTCAGAAATCAACTGCAAAGTTTTTGACGAATTGATTTTTGCTTTTTGCGAACCGAAAAACAAAGGAACTCCAATACCAAACTGCACCGAATTAAACCTTTCGGACTTAGGATATAAAACATTATCTGCTCCTGTGCCTTGAATACTTTGGTTGCTGTAACCTAAATTTAATTCTGGCAACAATTTTTGTTTTTGCAGTTGAGTGTTTACCAACGAAATTGTTTTTTGATGTTGCAAAACTTTTAGTTGAGGATGGTTGCTGATGGCTGATGTGTCCAACATTGCAGTAAAAGCAAGTTTTGGATTGTCTGCCGTTGGAGTAAAAATAGTTTGCGTATTCAGCAATACTTGAAATTGCAGTTGCAAAATTTCAATATCGCTGTTCAACTGGTTTAGTTGAATGGTAATTTGTCCTCGTTGTGTTTCGGCTGTTGTTTTTTCTAAGATGTTGCTTTCGCCTTTGGCGAAACGCAAATTTGCTTTATCCAAAAACGAAGCGTACACACTGTCGTTTTGCAAAAGAATTTTTCTTTTCTCACCTAGATAAATCAGTAGTAAAAAACTTCGCTGACTTGCTTTTTCAACTCTGCTTCCTTTACTGCAATATTCAGCACACTGCTTTTGTAAGTTTCGTTTTGCAAAGATTTTTGTTTTGCATAAACAGTAGGGAAACTGATGGACTGTGAAATGCCAAATTTGGTGTCTTTGTAAAAGCTGTTGAACTGTCCGTATTCGCCTGTGAGCGAAGTTTTCGGAATATCAACGGCTGCGGCTTTTAGTTTCTTTTGATACTCGGCATTGAGCATTTCATTCTTCACCGATAAATTATTTTTCAAAGCGGTGTCAATTGCAGTTTGCAAATTGATTGGCGTTTGTGCGTTTGCATTTTGCAAAGAAAAAAGTGTGAGTAATAAAATGGTTGCCGCAACTATTGTGTTTCCGTTTGCAGATTTTTTCTTTCCGATTTTCTCAAACAAAATGTAGAGAACAGGTAAAACGAAAAGCGTCAAGAAAGTTGCAATCAAAAGTCCACCGATTACAACGGTTGCTAATGGTCGTTGCACTTCTGCACCTGCACCGTTGCTTAATGCCATTGGTAAAAAACCAAGTGATGCAACAAATGCTGTCATTAGCACGGGTCGCAAACGGTGTTTTGTTCCCTGCAAAACAATTTGTTTGGTGTCTGTTTCTCCTTCGGCTTTTATGCGGTTAAATTCTGCAATCAAAACAATTCCATTCAGCACCGCTACACCAAACAAAGCAATGAAACCAATTCCTGCACTGATGCTGAAAGGCATTCCTCTGAAAAACAGAAATAAAATTCCACCAATAGCAGAAAGCGGAATTGCGGAATAAATAAGCAGTCCTTGCTTGATAGAGCCAAAAGCAAAATAGAGAAACAGAAATATGAGAAGTAAAGAAAGTGGCACTGCAATAGACAAACGTTTTTTTGCAGCTTCTAAATTTTCAAATGCCCCACCGTAAGTAATATAATAGCCCGATGGAAGTTTTAAGTCTTTTTCAATTTGCTCTTGCAAATCTTTTACAATACTCTGCACATCTCTGCCGTTTACATTGAAGCCAACAATAATTCTTCGCTTGGCATCATCACGCTGAATTTGATTTACACTTTCCTGAATGGAAACATCGGCAACTTGGTAGAGGGGAATTTGTGTTCCCTGTGAAGTTGGGATTAAGAGGTTTTGCACATCCTCTAAATTCTGTCGGTTTTCACCTGCAAGGCGAACTACCAAATCAAAACGCTTTTCATCTTCAAAAACCTGTCCGCTACTTTGCCCTGCAAACGCAGTGTTCACCACTCGATTGATGTCAGCAATATTTAAACCGTATTGAGCAATGATGTTGCGTTTGTAACTTATTATTACTTGCGGTAAACCGTCAATAGGTTCTACATAAATATTTTCTGCACCGTCAATTTTACTTGCAACATCACCCAACAACTTTGAATATTTTGAAAGTGTGTCTAAGTTTTCACCAAATATTTTGCAAACCACATCTTGCTTTGCACCAGTCATTAATTCATTAAAACGCATGGCAACAGGATATTGAAAACTGTAAGTAACGCCTGGCACATCTTGCAATGCTTTGGTCATTTTCTCAGCCAACTCTTCCCATGTTTCGGCTGAAGTCCATTCCGATTTGTCTTTTAATATAATCATCATGTCACTTGCTTCCATTGGCATAGGGTCGGTTGGAATTTCACCGCTTCCAACTTTACCAATTACTTTTTCTACTTCGGGAAATTCCTTTTTGAGAATATGTGCCGCTTTCAAACAAGCATCAGTTGTGGTGTTGATGTTGCTTCCTGTAAGCACCCGTGTTTCTACTGCAAAATCTCCTTCGGGTAATTCTGGAATAAACTCACCGCCCATTTTTGAGAAAACAAAAAGCGAAATCAGCAAAAGGGAAACCGAGACCCCAATCACCGTTTTAGGAAAATTCAAAACTCTCTGCAAATACTTTTGATGAATGCGTTCCAAAACGCCCATCATTCTGTCAGAGATATTTTTCTTGTGAGAAATATTTTTGGAAAGAAATAATGCACTCATCATAGGAATGTAAGTGAGTGAAAGAATAAATGCACCCAACAAAGCAAAGGCAACGGTCTGTGCCATTGGCTTAAACATTTTTCCTTCAATACCTTCTAAAGTAAAAATGGGTAAATACACCGCAAGGATTATCAACTCGCCAAAAACGGCTGCATTTCGCATACGAGTTGAAGTGTTGTAAACAATGTCGTCCATTTGTAGTTGTGAAACTTTCTTTTGACTTGATATGTGCAATTGAAACATACACGCCTCAACTATAATTACTGCTCCGTCCACAATTAAACCGAAGTCCAAAGCACCTAAACTCATTAGGTTTCCACTTACTCCAAACATATTCATCAGTATAACTGCAAATAGCATAGATAAAGGAATTACAGAGGCAACGATGATACCTGCTCTTAGATTGCCAAGAAACAAAACAAGAATGAGGATTACAATCAATGCTCCTTCCAACAAATTTTTTGAAACTGTGCCGATAGCACTGTTCACCATTTTTGTTCTGTCTAAGAATGGTTCTATTACAACTCCTTCGGGTAAAGTTTTTTCAATTTGTTTGATGCGTTCTTTTACATTTTCAATAACTGCACTGCTGTTTTCTCCTTTCAGCATCATCACTACTGCACCTGCTGCTTCGCCTTCATCATTGTAAGTCATGCCACCGTAACGAATAGCGGTGCCAATGCGAACTTCTGCCACATCGTTTATTAAAAGCGGAGTGCCGTTGGAAGTGTTTTTTACCACAATATTTTTTATATCATCAATGTTTCCGATTAAACCCTCGCTTCGGATATACAACACGGTTGATTTTTTTTCAATGTATGCACCGCCTGTATTTCCGTTGTTGTTTTCCAAAGCGGTGAATACATCGTTAATGGTAATGTTGAACGATTTTAATTTGTTGGCATCAACAGCAATTTCATATTGTTTCAACTTGCCACCAAAGCTGCTCACATCGGCAACACCTTTCACACCTAACAATTGTCTGCGAACAATCCAGTCCTGAATTGTCCGTAATTCGGTTGCATCGTATTTTGTTTCGTAACCGTGTTTGGCACGAATTACATACTGATAGATTTCTCCCAAGCCCGTTGTAACTGGTGCCAATTCGGGTGAGCCAAGTCCTTTTGGGATTTGCTCTTGTGCAATTTTTAATCGTTCCGTTACTTGTTGCCTTGCCCAATAAACATCTACATCATCATCAAAAACAATGGTGATGAGTGAAAGTCCGAACCGTGAAAAACTGCGGATTTCTTTTAGTCCGGGAATGTTGCTGTTGGCTTGTTCAATTGGGAAAGTTATGAGTCGTTCAATGTCGGGTGCTCCCAATGAAGGTGCGGAAGTGATTACCTGCACTTGGTTGTCGGTGATGTCGGGCACGGCATCAATAGGCAGTTTTGTAAATTGGTAACTGCCGTAACCAATGAGGGCTAAAATGAAAAGCCCGATGATGAGTTTGTTCTTTATAGAGAACGCAATTATTTTATTGAGCATGATTTTGATGTTAATGAAATGAATGAAAACTGGCGGTGCGTTAGCACCGTCAGCAATTTTTTTGTTCCGCATTAACAGAACTCACAAATCATTAACTGATTTTTGGCGGTTGCCAAATGTTGCTGATGGCAACAGTAGAATAAAAACCTCCGTTGTAGATAGGAGAAACTTTGCCCTGAAAAGTAATTGGTCGTGAAATAGTAAAGGGAGTAAGGTTCACAAAAGCAATAGACACATGAGCAGTAGCACAGTCATTTGTCTTGAAAGGTAAGTTGTCGTGTTCGTGGTGGTCGTTGTCCGAATGCTCTGGGGTGCTGCTGTAATGGTCGCTAAGAAAATGGAGAAACGATTTGTCTTGTTCGTCTTGATGATGCGATAAGTAATGATGAATGAGAACTGGCAACTTCAATAGCTGATGCAATTCTGTGTTTGCTGTCAGAAATACAAAGAGAAATGATATTGCGATTAGCTTTTTCAACGGAGCAAATATACGTTAAAATATTGTCGGTTTTGCAGAATGTTGTCGGTGGAGCGGTGGGGTTGGGCTAAATTAAATGTGCTGCAAAAGCGTTGGCTTGTGTGTAGCCTTGCAGCTCTTTTAATTTTGCGAAGGGTTAGCCAAACGGCTTTGCCGAAAATTGCATTGTCGGTCGGTTTATGTCGGTCGGTTAATGGTCGCATTGTCGGGTCTTAGGGTTGCTGATAACGTTTTGCAGCTACCCGAAGGCGGTTAAAGATACTACTAAAATTAAATACGAAGCAATAATTATAGAGTATCACAATTTTTCTTACGAAGCAATAACCCCTTTGGGTAGGTTATGTTTGCCGTTCTTATTTCTTCCATTCAATATGACCATTTATATTGTTCTTTTCAAACACTTCTAATATTTCAGCACAGAATTTTTGAAGAGTATTGTCTTCTTGCACTTTTGCTAATTCATAAAGTCGGATAAACATTTTCTTTCCCGTTTCAGTTTGTTTGAAGTTCTTTTTTAGAAAGTTGTGTTGAGCACACAAAGTTTGTCCGTTTTCAATGGTTGCTTCTCCACCAAAATCTTTTGCTTTTATGTGGTCAACGTGCAATTCAACTCCGTCTTGTTTTCCTCTTCCACAAATTACACATTTGTAGTTATCTCTTTCTAAAATTTCTTTTTTCTGTGCAGTTGTAAAATCCTCTAACTCTCTATTATGAACATATTCAGGGTCATAACGATAAACACCTTTTGCAACTTTTATTAAAAATCCTTTTTGTGATAAAGAACGAATACCTCTGTCTGGATCTCAAAAACTTCTCCCGTTCTGCTTCTTAAATTCAGCTACAAGCCAATCTACTATTTCTTTGATGCGGAATGTCTCTTAATGGGTTGTTTATGAAAAATTCCTTGATTAAATCAAGTTGTGATATTTTCTCTGCCATTTAATTCAAAATTTAATGTTCCTGTTTCTTTTAAAATCCTATTTTTTGCTAACTCGCAATATTCGCTATCTAATTCAGTTCCTATTGCTTTTCTATTTAGATTTTGAGCAACTAAAAATGTTGTACCACTTCCTACAAATGGGTCAAAACTAGATCGTTTTCATAACTAAACAAGTTTAATGCAACTGTAAGGTAAATCTTTCGGAAATGGCGCTGGGTGTCCAATTCGTTTTTTTGCTCGCCATTAAATACCCAAACCCCTTGTGTCCAATCTTTAAATTCATCTCCTGTTACATCTGAAATTTTGCTACCATTTGTTTTTTCCATTCATCTTTATAAAGAACAACAATAAGTTCTACAGGTGCAATTACAACGGGCGCAGAAGCTGACTTCCAAGAACCCCAGGCTGTTCGTCTAGAAATATTGCCCTCATTCCAAATAATTGTTGTTTTATATTTCCAACCAACTTTTTGAGCAATTTTAGTCAAGTCAGCACCAACTGCTCTATGTCCACCTTTTGTTTTTTGTCAATGGAATATTTAAGCAAACCTTGCTTGCGTTTTGCTCCAATTAAAACAATTTTGCATCCATTTTTCTGAAAATTCAAGATACTGTTCGTAATTTAACTCATCATCATTTGAATTATATTCAATACCCACATTGTAGGGTGGCGAGGTAACAATTAAGTCAATAAATTGCTTGTTAAAGAGTTCTGTATTAAGTATATCACCGTGAAAAGCAAAGTATTTTTATGACGAAAATACTCTTTTCTAACTCCAAAGTTAGGCTCTTCTACCATATTTAAAACGTCTTCCGCTATTTCGTACATTATATTTATAATTTGTCTGTAAAGATACAATTTTTATTCTGGTTTCTCACTACGAACGTGTCGGTAGAATGGCACATAACGGTTTGCGGCTTTGCGAAGAAGCGGATTTCGGAGCTCAAAACTGTCAACATAGCACAAAAGTTGATGCGAGGTAGAATGTTCAATTAACCACTGAACCCGCTTTTTGCCAAACCGCTGTTACCTGCTGGCCTTCTGTCCACCGTGTCGCTGTATGCCTTGTCAATATTGAGTTTCTGTGTCATTGTCTGCTGTGTTTGTCGGGCTGTGTGTCGGTGTATTTTTATTTTTTTTGAAGCGTTGGGAAATTTTTTAAAAACAATTTTGTCTGCGTTGGCAAAGCAAGCTCTTTTGCAATTTTTGGTCTGTGCGTTGGCTTGTGTGAATTGCAAATGTGCTTGCTTTTAGGGCTGGCTTTCCTTTGGTTTCATAAATATTGATACTAAAAGTCCTATTCCTACAACTACGTCAACTATGTTCCACATCTGTCTGCCAAGTGCAATTTTAAAAAACGGTTGAAATAACAAAGCAAGTCCACCGTAAATTATCATTTCTGTTTGTCTGCCTTGCTGGTTTGCCTGATAAGCTAAGATTGCAAAGCCAATCAGTCCTGCGAACCTTACGAACTGATAAAAACCGTAAGGCATATCCAGTAAACAAGAGAAGAATAAAATAGCAAGTATTACCTTGATAAGTTTATTCATTTTTATTTGAGTCATTCTC
Organism: Bacteroidota bacterium; assembly: GCA_016715425.1. NCBI lineage: Bacteria > Pseudomonadati > Bacteroidota > Bacteroidota bacterium. The sequence continues at coordinate 7,430 of JADKAC010000002.1, read as the reverse complement.
ATTCTTGATTAAATCAAATTGAGGTAATTCAGTTGTCTGAAAATACTGACTCGTGATTTTATCCAGAAAACCAACTGATATAATATCTTCTTCTATATATTGTTCAATAGCTGGAAATTGCATCAGTATTCTCTCATCGCTTACTTTCAAACCGTGCCTAATATTTTTAAAGAATTTAATTTCTGAATATTCAACCTGCTCGTCAGCGTTGATTGTTTTTAAAGCAAAGTCGATCAATGTCAATTCTTCTTCTTCCGTTAAAGTCGATGTTTTTAATAAGTCAAAATAGTATTGAATAAAAGCTTTACCACTGGTATTGATTTTATTTACAAGCAAATTGACTTCTTCGTGAAAATTAAAATTGCTGAATAATGGTGATTTTTCACACATCGAATTGATAAGGGCAACTTCTCTTTTATCTATGTGGCCATCTGATGCCATACAGCAAAAAGCTGTTTTAAGCAAAAGTTTGTCGAATGAAATTGTTTCCATTTTATTTTGTATTAAGGTTTAAAACCAATTCGTGGTCGTTCGTTTTTTTGTTCAATATTTTCGCCATCCATTTTTGCCTTAATGGTTTGGTATTTTCTTAATTCTTCTTTCGGAAAAAGGGTTAAATGATTTTATCACTTTCTCTAACAAACCTATGGTTATCCTTGAATCATCTGCCATTGCCATTGATGTAGCTTCATTAACTATTGATTCGATGTCTGAACTAACATAGTTTTCAGTCAGATTAGACAGTCTGTCGTAATCAATTCCAAAATCTAAGACCTTTTTTCTTTGATTTAAACTCATTTCAAAAAGTGCTTTTCTTAATTTAAAGTCAGGCGGTGGCAAATAAAATTTCTTTTCTAAACGACCAGACCTTAACATAGCTGGATCAATCATATCAGGTAATTGGTTGCGCCAATTATAAAAATACCTTTTCTCCTGTTCTGTCCATTTGAGCTAGCATTTCATTTACAGCACTTTTCGCCATTTCGTGGGAATCACTATCACGATTTGGTAGTAATTCATTTATTTCATCGATGAAAATAATTGTTGGAGCATTTTTCTCCGCATCTTCAAACATCTTAGCAATGTTTTCCTGAGTAGCATTTATATATCGACTTTTTAAAGTAGATGGTGTTGCTAACATAAAATTGAAACCAACTTCTTCGGCAAAATGCTTGGCAAAAAAGGTTTTTCCACAGCCAGGAGGTCCATACAAGACCATTCCATTTGGTATTTTAGCTCCATATCTTTCGGCTTTTTCAGGATTTTGTAAAACATCAATAACAGACCTTTTCATTTCCTTCTTCAAATCATCTAACCCTGCAATTGCATCAAATCCTTTTCCTTTGGCCTTTTGAGTTTTTATCTTTCTTTCGTCCTTGTTGTCTGACTTTACTTTTTGAATAGTGTCAACATCTTCAATTTCTATTTCACCATTTAAGCATTGAATGAATTCATTTGCAGATTGAAAACGGTTTTCAGGGTCTTGTTGCAGTGATTTTTTCAAAATTTTTAAAATGGAATCATCAAAGTCAACAATCTCTTCCGAAACTGAAGGAAACAAAATTGGCTTTTTGCGTTCTTCAATAAGAATATCTTCAGCTTTTGTTCTATCGGATTTAAATTTTGAAATGTCTTTAAACCAAGGTGGCATACCGAATAGTAAATGATACATTACAGTGCCTACTGAAAACAAATCAGATTGAGGGGAATAGAAACTGTTGAAACACTCTGAAGCTACATAATTCAAATTTAGGCCTTCTTTATTATATGCTTTTGAGGATTGGTGAAATGAACGGGCAAAACCAAAATCAATAATTTTTGCTTGTGGAATGTCTTCCGATAAATCAAGCATTATGTTTTGCGGTGTAATTTCATTATGAATAATTGGGTTAGGCAGACTATGTAAATAGTTTAATCCACTCAAAACAGCGGCAATAATTTGTTTTAAATCATAAACAGATTCAATTTTTTCACGACTAATTTTTTCAGCTAAAGTTTCACCAGCAATGAAATTAAGAATCAAATAACCAAATTTCTTACCCTCGTAAATTAACTCACCACTGTCTTTATATGAAACAATGTTTGGATGTTTGATTGATTTCAGAAACTCAATTTCAAGCAAATTGTTTTCGCTGTCAAATGCCGAACGGTTAAGTTTGGCATAATTAAAAGTTTGAGAAAATACAATTTACCGTCAGAACCTTTTGCTCGATATGTCTCAGCATTACTGCCCTGTTTAATGAATAGTAATACATTGTACTTTTCATCGAGTGAAAATCCTTTTGGTAATATGCCTTTAGTGATACTCATTAGCCTAAAGTTTCTTTTGGTTTTTCATTGTCAGGCATTAAGCCGATTATCTGTATAAGTACGTTTCGGATGCCAGATGTATTTCCATTTGTTGCCATTTGCAACCCTTGATTAAGTAGTTGTCTAGCCTTATTGGCATCTTTCCAATGGTAGGTGCTAAATTCTTCATTTATATGGCGTAAATATTGAACATCCATTGCATTACCAGTTACAGCATTTCTCAATTCAAAGTCCAATTGTCCTATTTCTCTAATAAGGTCTTTAGCTTCCTTAATGTTTTTATCCTTAATTGTGTGTTCAACTCTTTTTCTAAATTCTGTTAAGTGCGTTTCGAGCTGTTTCATATTTAAATTTTCGTCAGCACCATTGTTCTTGATTTTTTCAATTAAATCTTCTAGTTCAAAAAATGCTTCTTTTAATTCTTCTTCTACTTGAGGATATTGAGCTGATTTTTCTGCCCCATCCAATTTAAGTAGTTCCTTTCGCAAACCATCAAGTATTTTCATTTTGCCATCAGCACTCCCTTTTTCATTTTCTAATTGTTCTTCCAATGCTTCTAACTTTTCAGAAACATCATCAGCATTTACTGTCTGTGCCGTCCTTTTAGCTTTTAAAATTTCTTTATTTAGTAACTCTTCAGATGGCGGTTCCGTTTGTTTAATTTCAATCTTTAGTTCTTCTGTATGTTCTATGGTCGGAAATTCTGCTGTAAACTGCATTATTTGTGACCTGTCTACTTTAATCGTAATATTAACATCGCTACCTTCAGGAAGAAGTTTTGGCAAATTTTCACCGCTAATACTGACTTCATAAATGAAATTATTAAGGACTGGATTTGTACCTTCTGCATTGTAATCACCTTGATAAATTGGAATCCTTATTGTATTTTTTTCGTCACTTTTGCCAGGGACAATTGTTTGTCTTGTTTTCAAACCATTGACTACACCAGTTGCAGGAACTTTTTTGTTTTTTTCCAATCCCTTTACAGGTAAAAATAAATCTTTTTCTTCTGTGTGGAAGTGTTTTGCTATTCCTATATGATAGGGTAAAACTTGCATTCCATCTAATCCACCGATGCCTTGTATGATTGTAAATTGATTAGGTTGACATTCAATATTATTGCCATTTTCATCAGTTAATATAATTGCAAAAGTATTTGCTTCATCTTTTCCAGTTGAATTTCCTGAATTAGATTTACCTTATCTAGAGAGGGTTCTTTTTGTGTGCTCGACCAAGCTACACCTTTGCTGGTTCTGTCAAGTACTATAAATAATTTTTCAGGTATTTTACCTGTAGTTTTATCTTTTAATACCTTAAGATTTAGCATTTCATCAATATCAGCAGATGTTGCTTCATATTTCAAGTCTAATTGTAGTTTAGTTTTATCTCTTGTCTCTTCTTTTACTTCATCAGAAACTGAAATGGTAGATGCGAACAAAGCCGCACCTTTGGCAACAACTGTCATGGGATCAACAGAAGTATCTACGCTTTCTGTAATTTGTTCCTTTAGCATTCTTCTCAAAATAGGTGAAAACGTTGGACCACCAACCAATATTAAAGCACCTAAATCTGAACCTTTCAAATTATTACGTTTCAATAACCCTTTTGTAATATCAATAGCTTTTTGAAATATTGGCCCTAAAACTCTTTCAAGTTCAGACTCAGACAAATCAACTTCAATTTCAGGTTCTTCTCCATTTTCATCTTCAAATGGTAATGAACCGAGAGGTGAAATATAATTTATCTTGTCTTTGAATGACATTTCAATCTTAATTTCTTCAGCGAATGGTTTAATAGCTTCTCTTAAGATTTGCCTTTTATATGTATCTGCTATGATGGAATCAATTGAATAACTCTTTTGTAAGTTTGGTATTATTATTTCATCAACAATTGCTTCATCTAAATTCTTACCGCCTAACCAATTATCACCGTCCGTATCTTTTACTGAAAGTATACCTTCTTCTGATTTAACCAAAGCTGCATCAAATGTTCCCCCGCCAAAATCAAACACACACCAATAACTATCTTTATTTTTAGCTGTTAAACCATATGCGGTTGCCGCAGCAACCGGTTCTTGCAATAACTGAACGTGTTTAAAACCTGCTAATTTCGCAGCTTTCATTGTCGCTTCATTTTGTGGGTTTAGAAATTTTGCAGGAACAGTTATTACGATTGAATAAAGATTCTCATCTTGAATAAATGATTTTAGCTTTTTTAATACTTCTGCTGATAATTCTTCAGGAGTGAGATTTTTACTCATATTGGAACATTCGTAGTTATGCGTTGTTCCCATCGTCCGTTTGAACTCAATGAAGGTGTTTGTTTTTCCCGATTCAAATGTTTTTAATGCTCTGGTGTTGTCATTTTTCATTACATTAAAAGCTGTGTCACCAACCAATATATCTTGCCGTTTATTAAAGTGAACGCAAGAAGGAATCGTATCCTTTAAGGTTTCTGATTTCTTAATAGTTGGAACACCGTTTTCCATTCTTGCAATTGCTGAATTTGTTGTTCCGAGGTCAATGCCGTAATCAATCTTATTTCTCATTACTTTGTTTTTGTTAAGGTTAAATGCCAACAGATACTTCAATCTGGGCAGTTTGAATCATTTTTTCATTATAATTTACTTGTGGAATAAGCACCTTAGTGATTATTTCATTGTCTTTTTCAAGGTTTTCGTCAGGAATTGAACTTGTTACAATGACTTTCATTCCCTGATGATATTGTTTGCCTAAGAGTTCTGGCATTTCATATCCATTTGCAGAAAGATTATCTTTTAATTTCCCAACCGAGCGTTCTAACTGTTTTAAACCTTTTGTCCCTTTGTCCATTAGGATAATGTTTCTTTCAATTAAGTTGATTTCGCTCGCTACCTTTAATGCCAATGAGTGGTCAGGTTCTAAATTTGAATTCATTGAACTATCAGTTTTTTGTTTTGCCAATAGCTGCAACTGATTTTCAATTAGATCTGTTTGCTTTCCAAACTCCTTAATCAAGCTTTCTTCGATTGAGGCCTTGGTTTGACTTAGCTGTTCAACAACTTCAGATTTATCAATTTTTGGCGTTTACTCAAAAGCCAGTACAAAGACTTGAAAGTAAAATAGCTGAAAGCACTCCAATAATACCATAAAGTGAATTTTGGCTCAAAGATTCATCGACTTCCGTAATTTTTTGATTAGTGTTTGATTCAGTTGCCGAAATTTTTATTCCTAATTCATTTGCTGTTAACAAAATCGCATTGTTATTAGCCTGTGCTTGTGCTTTCAAGCTGTCAATGGTTCCAGATGTAACAAAAATTTGATTTTTCAAAAATGCTACTTCATCTTTTAGATTACTGTTTTGAATTTGAAGTGTTTGAATGCTGGATTTTAAAGGTTGTATTTCCTTGTATAAATCTTCCTTGGTTAAAGTTTCCGTTTGAGCCATTACGCTCTGGCTTGCCAAAAAAAGGAATGATATAAATATTTGTTTCATTGTCTTGTTATTTTAGTTACACTTTGATTAAAATAAAGAACAGAATAATACCCCGCCACCCATTTAATCCAATCTGGTATTTTTGAATATCGCCTGTAGTCGGCATTGCAACACTACCTTGTGCTTCCCAATAACTGATATATCTGACTTTGTTTTTTTGAGAGTAGTTTAATTTGCTCATTACGAATACTACCAAACTTTTATATTGGTTCAGGGTTGTCTGATTATTTACATTTTTGATTTTATCAATATTTTGGATTGGAATAACATTCTGAATTAATTCTACAACTTTATCCCAGTTGAGAGAATTTTCAATCATCTTCTCCACTTTGCTCCAATTTACAGTTTGATTGTATCCCAAAGGCATTGAAATAACCTTTGCATTTATCTCCGCTTTATTCGTTTCATAAGCATCTTTCACGGACTGTAATGCTTGAATCGCCTGTGAAATTTCTCTGTCCTTCATTTCAACCAGCGTATTGATACTGTCCTTAATCCTATCCTTTGCAAGATTACCAGCAGCAATAGTTTGGGCCTGTTTCGCTAATTTCAAAGCTAATTCAGCGTAATCATCATTACTGTCTTTTTCTTGATTTTCATTGAAATAATCAATACTGCATTGTAGAATTTCATTTGCAAGTTTGTCTGCTATTGAGGTGTATTTAATATCACTTATGCCAGTAATACTTTTAAGTTGTGTAAGGTCATTTGCTGTTGATGTAAACAGTTCTTGACCTGCCTTTGCGGCATTTGCTTTGCTTGATTTTCGTTTGTTTTTTGCTGTTTCAATTTTTTGTTCTATTTGTTCAATTGGTTTCTGAACAAATCTTTTTGAAAATCAGCTTTAGCAGCAAAGTCATAGTCGTTCAAATATTTTACGAGGTCTGCAAGTTTTTTATTATCTATATTTTCAAAAACGGTTTTTAGAAAGTTCAATTGGATTTCCTTTTTTGAAACTTTATATGTTTCATCAACGGCATCCTTTAAAAACTTCTCAAAATAATCACTCTCTATAAATTTTATATTGGCTACAATGGCACTTACAAATGCACCTTTACCACTTACTAAAGACAATACAGAGCTATTATGAAAAGCTGAATAATTTTTATCAGAAATAGATTTCCAAACTTTTTTTCCATCATCTTTGGTTTCAGTAGTTAGTTGTTCCCAAATTTGGTATGCACCTTCTATATCTCCGTCTTTAAGTGCTTCAATAGCTGCTTCATCAGAAATAGGCTTTCCATTCCAAAACCAAAACAATGCAGCATCCATTTTGTCATGGTCAAGGTTCAGTCTTGAAACAGCATCTTCTACACTATCAATATTCCGATTTAAACTACCAAGTATTGGAAAACTAAAATCGTCTTGTGATTCTTGTTCTGCTTCAATAAATTTCTTAAGCCTATTAATTTGCTTAGTCTGCTCCTTTGCTGTTGTGCCTACAAGCAAACCAACTGTCCTGAAAGGATTGTTTAATATAGTTTTCATTTATCTTCTTTCGGTTACGATGTAAAATTGCCAAGTATAGCCCATATTACTTTCCATATATTCAGTCCCAATGTTTGGAATAACACCTGGTGCAGAAGCACGATAATTATATGTTCCTGGACTTAGTGTAATTGTCCTTTTTTGTTTTGGTGAGAACG
>JADKAC010000001.1:300000-418959 GCA_016715425.1 Bacteroidota bacterium | reverse complement strand
AAGAAAGGTAATTATGAGGAAGTAAAAAATCATTGCAAATGATATCGAATCAAATGAAGAAAAATAAATCATCATGGTAAGCGAGCTTGATGCATTCAGAAAGGAATGTTGCAACATTCAAGAAGTAGCACAGGGGCAAAAAGAGCCTACAGATATTAATGCATTGTGTGATGAATATTTACTGACTTCAATAATGGTTGAGAGTAAAAGATAAAAACTTTAACGCTAAGCAATGAAAACAGATTTTGATCTGAAATTGAAAATAAATGTGATCCCTCAGATATCGGAAGAGTAATTTTGAACTTACTTACCAATGCATTTTATGCTGTGGTATGAAACGCGAAGCTGAAAGTCCCGATCGAACTATTGGTGTTGAAAGGAAAAATCCCCATTAATTCGGAGTACTGATTACGAACCAACAGTATCGGTGACTTCAGGTTGAAAGATAAACGGAAATGTAGTTCCACATAAAAGTAAGTGATAATGGAAATGGAATCCCTCAAAAAGTATTAGATAAAATATTTCAACCATTCTTTCACAACCAAACCCACAGGACAAGGAACAGGATTGGGATTGAGTTTGAGTTATGATATTATAACAAAAGGACATGGCGGAGAATTGTTAGTGGAGACAAAAAAGAAGGAGAGGTTCAAAATTTATTATTATTTTACAGGTTTAAATTTTATATATGAAGTAATCCTAGTAGTAGATGAGATGAGCATGATATTCAAGTACTATTTGAACAACGATTTCGTAAGGAAATAAAAAATGGTGAAATGGAATTTTGCGTTTGCTTTTTCGGGAGAAGAAGCCTTTGAGCTATTGGGAGAATTGCATCAAGAAGCCGTTTTGATATTATTCAGATATTAATATGCCGGGAATGAGCGGCTTGGAATTGTTGGAAAAATAAAACCAAATATCGCGAACCGCCACCGGTGGTGATGATGATTACTGCTTATGGTGATGCTGAAAACTTCTAAATATTGCAAAACGGTTAGGTGCTGATGATTTTTAACCAAGCCTGGTGACTTTTTTGCATTAAAAAAAAACTTAAATCCAGATTAGTATGACAAAAATTTTAGTTGCAGATGATGAACTTGATCTTCAGGTTTTAATCAAACAAAATTCCGTCAGAAAATACGGGATCATCAATATGAATTTGTATTTGCTTTAAACGGTAAAATGTCTTTAATTAAAATGTCCGAAAATCCCGATATTGATATTGTACTTAGGATATTAATATGCCTGAAATGGATGGACTTTCTATTGACAAAAACTCAGTGGATGCGACCACGGTTGAAAAACAGTTATGGTTTCCTGCTTATGGCGATATGGAGAATATTCGTACTGCCATGAATCGTGGTGCTTTTGATTTTGTAACCAAGCCGGTAAATTTTGAAGACCTTTCACTCACCATAGAAAACAATTATTCACGTGCGACAAATGCAGCAAACGCTTCAAGCTATTAAGGAAAATAATATTCTAAAAATGTATGTAGATGAAAATGTACCTACATTCATGGAAAATAAAGAGTTTGAAAATTCACTTACAGATAATGAAACCATAGAAGCAACAGTTGCATTTATAGATATATGCAGTTTCACCAATATTAGTGAATCTGCCAAAACCGGATGTAGTTGTGAAATTGCTGAATAATTATTTTGATGTAATGTGAAAGGAAATAATTGCGCAAAATGGTTATATAGATAAATTTATTGGCGATGCAATTATGGCTGTATTCCGTGGCGATTTTCATTTAGATCGTGCGATTGATGCCTGCCTTGCAGTACGTGAAAAAATTAATGCATTACCTGCTTTATCAGAAATTGATTCCTATAAACCGCAAGTGTCCATTGGCATTAATAGTGGAGAATGATTTCGGGAAATATCGGTTCGGCAAATCTCAAACGTTTGGATTATACAGTAATCGGCGACTCAGTGATACATCTCAGCGATTGCAATCAATCGCTGAACCGGAAATATTATCATCAGTGAATCTTCTTATGAAAAGTAAAACAATCCTTCAATTGTGTAAAAGTGGGTGAAGTAAGTTTAAAACATAAAGCAAATCCAGTAACTATTTATAACGTTATCAGCTAACTGATTTATCGAGAAATTATTCTTTAGATTTTTCTCCTTCAAAATAATCTGCTTTCAATTTGAATAAGACATTAAATGTGGTAAGGCTACCATAAATTCTGGTGATGTATTGTTGTTGCATTTCCACTTTCTCTGCATCGGTAAATTTGGGATGGGCATTTATTTTTTGTTCCATTACTCGCAAGCGATCACGCAACATTACTATCTTATGAAAAATGTTTCTATAGGAATTTCTTTATTCGCTAGATTCTTATCAAAAGGGTTGTAAAATCAAATTACCTTTCTCCCATTTATCTGCAATATGAATCACCTCAGTTACATCACTCCATGTTTGCAAATTTTCATTAATGCATCTTCTGCTTCATTAAAACTTTCAGAATATTCTTGTGCAATAGCTTCAATAATTTCCATCTCTTCCGAACGTGAAATATTTTTCATACCTGCATCAAAAAAACAAATTTCCTATAGGCGTTTGTGCACATGTACGATTACACCAACACCAAGATTACTGTGTTTAATACGGGAACCTACACCTAAATTTTCCATACAAAAATATTTGTTGCTAAGTTAAGCTGAAATGCGTTGTTGTTCTGAATTGACTTTTCTGAATACAGTATTCCATTGATCAGCTAAATCAGTTCCTGTAAATTTCTTGACTTGCCTTCTGCCTTTTTCAATCATCGTATTTCTTAAATCAGGATCGCTATGTACCTGCATAATTGCATCTGCAATACTCTTTGCGTCATAAGGATCAAAATAGACTGCAGCATCGCCCGCCACTTCCAAGCATTGATGAAATATTGCTTGTGATTACCGGCACTCCACACACCATACTTTCCAAAAACAGGTATTCCAAATCCCTCGCAATAAGAAGGATAAATAGTGCATTCTGCAAGATGATAAATTGGAGGTAAATCTGCATTAGGACATTGGTAAGAAATACAAACCATTGTTCAAGATTATTTATTCTTATAAAATCCTTTACCTGCTTTTCATATGCTTTTCCTTTTCCAATTACTACAACAGGTATTCTATCTGCTTCCGGAATTAACAAAAATGCCTTACATACATTCAACAAATTTTTTCTTTCAATTACCGAACCCACATTTAAAATAAATTTCTCCGCAAAGCATACTTGTCTTTAACTGTTTGTATTTGAAATCTGTTTAGATTCTGAAAATAAGAAGCATCACAACTTTGATAGATCACAGAAATTCTATCCGGAGAAATATTATAGTATTCAATAATATCCTGTTTTGTTGTTTCACTTGCTTGGCTAAATATGCGATGCATTTTGCAAGCATATTTGGATTAAAATTATAAACTACTCTATCAAATAACGGGTATTGATTTGGATATCTTTTAAATATAATATCATGCATCAACACTATAGATGGCATGTCAATATTTTTTAAAGTAAATGGAATTTCATTGAGGGTCCCAAAAAGATCAATTTGTTTTTTTATTAAATCCTTTGCAATTCCTCTGCTGCGCCACAAGCCTTTGAATGCGCCTGTATATTTAAACACTTCGAATTACCTCGTATATGCGGATTTATTTTAATGCCATTAGTAAATAACACATAATCATGTTCCGGATGATGGTCTATCAACATCTGAATTAATGTGCGATTACCGTTGCCTAAACCTGTGGCATTATGAAAATACGTTTTGCATCTATCCCTATACGCATGCAACAATTTAAATTTAATGAGAAGGCAATTTTATAACAATGTTCTTAAAATTGCATTAAAATCTATTGAATTATAAATTTCCCTTGACTGGAAATTTGTTCGCTTTTAATTTATAAATATACATACCGGAAGGAAGCTCCTCTTTAGTAATTATAAATTCATCATCGGAAGTGGTAGGATATTCCCGCAATAATCTTCCGGTAAAATCATACAGGTATAATGAAAAATCTGTATGCAGATAATTATTAAAACTAAACACAGATTGTTCGGTTATCGGATGCGGATATATATTGATATTTAATAAGTCAGTACTATATACTAAATCGTTAATGCTGTGAGTGTATAACATGCATCATTTTAATGCTACTACTTCATGATAGTCTTCATTAATTGCTGTAGTTACATAATCAATGCAAATAGTAGTAGGATAGATTGTAGTGAAATATATTCTGAATAAGGGCAGTGGTGTAATATTTTTGATAAAGCCTTGCTCATTATAACCCAATCCGATAATTTCTTTATCACTGTGTTGAATTTGAAAATCACTTGTTTCAATAGATGGTGCAAGCTTTTCTATTGAATCAATTATAAGTCCATCTAAGGATAATTGAAATCCTAAAATATCCGCAGTCATATTTTTGCATAGATATCAATATATTCTTCTGCTGTATTTATTTCTCCAATATTGAAAGTTACTGTATCACTAGTATTTAAAATCCGTAAGGCATATTGCATAAATTAATAATATGCGTAACACCAACTTCCTGCCAAGCACAACCATCAACAATTGCCGCATGATAAACATCTATATCACCATCACCATTTGCATCATTACAAGAAGCTGCAATAATCGTATTTGATAAAATTCTTTCTATATATTCATCCACATCCACAGCAGTTCTGGCAGTATCTGCATTTAAATCACCAACTCGTGCAAAGCCATTACATTCGCCATTACAATCATATTTTGCCGAACCAAAATTTCACCATAACAATCATAATAGGGTGCACAGCTATCCACCCTTGTAACTGTTGGCATATCACCCGGCGCATCTCTTTCAAGATTGATACATACGCTAGTCCAATTATTAGAGAGATTTATTTCTGTATTGCCATCTGCATCCGGATTATTCAGCCAGTTAACTCTTGCAACCAATGTATAATTACCATCAGGAATATCAGTTAAATCGACCCATTGACAACTGGTACCTCGACCATAAATATCATAACATCCGGCGGAGATTCCCATATTGCCTCCACCATATTTTGGAGTACCATCAAAACAACCGACATCCATAACTGCATACCCATTTTTATGTCCTGAAGGAATTTCATTTCCAAACTCATCATACAAAATATATTCACCATAATCAGCATAATGCCAATGACCATGACACGGACTATAAATAAATCCCGGAGCGCCATCACCCGGTGAACCAAGATGATAATCCACATCTCCTATATTATCGATCTTCACACCAAATTTTAAAACATAACGAGTACCTACACCTGTAACACAAGCCTCTTCAAAAGCACAATCATCCCAATCTGCATTATACGATTCAATGCTAAAATCTGAACTGAAGTATGGTAATCCATCAAAATATGTTGAGTCAAGAGTTAAGTCAGGACCAAGCGGACAATCCGGATCGCCGGGATAAATACAAGAGCCATCATCAATAACTGCAAGTGGAGAATAATTACATGATAAGGATCTGTACAACCAGAAGGTGGACCTATATAAGTTATCTGCCAATTAATTTCGGAACCCTCACAAGAAGTTTCTATATCACCGATACGGATATAATATTCTTTTTCCGTTTCAAATATTCCACTGATAAAAGATTGTTCATCACACCAATCATCATTGTAATAAGTAGTTCCTTCTGCAAACTCAGAAGGTATTAATCCTGCACAATGATCATACACCCAAATTTGTGTATTGCAAGTATTTTCTAAATCGCAAGTAGTTATTTGATAAGTCCCAAATTCTTCAGGTATAAATTTATACCATGTATTCGGAGCAGATGCGGTATATGTTCCTGTTGTAACATCAAATGCAGAGCTACAAGAAGTGCCCGGAGGACAGCCCATATCTATTGAAGTAGAATAATCAAAGTCGCCGGTAAATGTTGCGAGTAGTGCACCATCATAAAATAATTCAACTCCATGTGGTGTATAAATTCCATCACCATAACTATCGTACAAATGAAATGTATAACACGTGCCTTCTGCAACACATAAGCTATCACTTTCAGCATCGCCCTCTGCTATAATAACTCCATCGGCATCCGTAATAGCCCAGGATGTTTCTGCAGGCCAAGAATCCGGATCAATTAAAATAACAACACCTACTTCACCAGCATCGCAGGAAATAGCATGCACATTATTTATATTTAAACATAACAGCGTAATCAGTGAGAGATGTAAAAGAGGAGTAGAAGTTTTCATTGTTACAAGTTTGAAGTTTGAAGTTATTCAATATTTTATTTCAATTGAAAATATTATTGTTAAAAAGGAGAATAGATTGACAATAAAATCTGATTACTAAAAGCAGTTGCTTTTCATTATTTAGAAAATTCATTTTTTATTTTGCTCAACTGTTTTCTTACATTCTTAATATTATTGGCTGCATTTCCAATAAATATATTTTCACCAATTACAACTACAGGTCGTTTTAAAAATGTGTAATCTTCAAGAATATAATTCCGGTAATCCATTTCAGAAAGTTGTTGATTTTTAAGATTCAATTCTGTATACTTTCTTGCAACTAGGCTGAACAAAGGTGCATAACCTCCTGCCCTATTTGCTAAAAAATCAATTTGTGCTGGTGTAATTTTTTCAGTTTTAATATCCTGAAATCGAAATGGATATTTTGCAATTTCCAATTCCTTCATAATTCTGCGACACGTATCACATGTAGATAAATAATAAAATTCGAAGGAATTGATTACAGCCATTCAGTAAAAATAAACACCAAAATTTAAAATTATTATTTGGCTAAAGTAAAACGGAAGGTACTTCCCTCTTGTGGAAATGAAACAACATCGATTTCACCACTATGTTTCTCAACAATTTTTTTGCAGATGGATAGGCCCAATCCTGACCCTTTATATTCGGCTGACGAATGTAAGCGTGAGAAGAATTGGAAAATTTTATCGTGAAAAGATTTATCTATTCCAATTACATTATCGGTGACACCAAATTCCCATTTATTTTTTAAATCTTTTACTTCTATAAAAAATCATAGGTGCGGCACCACCCTTAAATTTTACAGCATTTTCAATCAGGTTTTGAAATAATCTTACAATTTCTTTTTGATATCCTTTCATATCACCGGGCAAATCATTATAGAAAACAATGGCATCATTTTCCTCTATACTCACTTTGATATTCCGCATCACTTCTTCCAGCATTATTTCACCATTAAACTCACTCATCGGTTCTTCAATATAATCTAATCGTGAATAAGCAAGCAAATCTTTTATCATGTTATGCATGCGTTCTGCTCCATCCTTTGCATACTCCAGATATTCTTTTCCTTCATTATCAATGATAGATCCATATCGCCTGAAAAACAATCCAATATAATTAGAAATGGTGCGCAATGGTTCCTGTAAATCATGTGAAGCAGAATATGCAAATTGTTTCAATTCATCATTGGAACGAATCAGTTTATCATTGATATTTTTTAATTGGCGTGATTGATCAATATTTAAATCTTGATAACTATTATCCTTTGCTATCGCATTATTTACAACTTGAAATTTTGCCAGCGCACCAGCCGCTATACTGCATATTGCCCGAACCAATTCTTTATCTCCACTGGCAATTTCAATATTGCCACTATCACCCGCAATTATACATGCATACGGAAATTCATCTGCCCCGGCAGGAATCACTAAATAGGAACCGGAAGTCATTGGTTCTGATTCAAAGAATCCTGATCTATCATGTCTGATGATTTTGCAAACATCTTTTTTTATACGCTCAAAAGCATCGGTTGATTTCAGATATACCGGAAAATCTATAATACCATTTGAATATTTTGAACGGGTTATTAGTGACCGGCGAATATATACTCCGTCCTTTTGTTCCTGAGAAAATACCATGCAATATTCCAAGCCTATACTGTCAATTATAAAATTGCCAATAACCTGACAGGTTTCGTCAAAGGTGGTAGTATTAGAAATGTTGCGTGCAAACAGCCCTACAGATTCCCAGTTGATGTTTATTCCTAAAGAGGTCATTGTTACGAGAAGCGAATTTAGAAACTATGATGAAGTGCGCAAGTAAAAGACTGCATGATTCAAATTTTTATTCTTACTTTCTTCTCCACTCTGTGACAACATTTTTAATACGTTATCATCACACTTTCCATTTTTTTTCTTTGAATATCAGGCACTGTAGTTTCAGGATGTGGTTTACCAACAGGTATTAATAAATATGGACTTTCATTTTCAGGTCGCTTCAATAATTCTTTCAGAAAATTCATCGGACTTGGTGTATGTGTAAGTGCAATTAATCCCGCATTATGAATTGCCGCCAACAACATTCCGCAGGAGAGTCCCACAGATTCGCTTACATAATAATTATTCTTTTTACGTCCATCCACTATTTCATAATTACGTTTAAAAACCACGATTAATACAGGCGCAATTTCCAAAAATTCTTTATGCCAATCCGTACCTAATGGAGCAAGATCCTCTAACCAATCGGCAGGCATGCGCCTATCATAACTTTCTTTTTCTTCTTTCTCGGCAGCCATTCGAATTGCATGTTTTAATTCTTGATTCGTAACGATACAATAAGTCCAGGGTTGTTTATTTGCACCTGATGGAGCAGTGGATGCTGTCATAATAATATTATTAATTACTTCATCAGGAATGGGGTCGCTGCTAAACATTCTCACCGATCTTCTCTTCTGCATAAATGCATAAAAAGTTTTGCTTCTCTCCTCCATTTCTTTATTGGAGTATGTTGCATGATGATAGGAGATAAATGGATATTTCTTCATTGCTTGATTTGTTTTCTATTAGTGAAATTACTTGTTCGGAACGAGTAGTTAATAGTTAATGGTGAGTAGTGAGTGAAAAAATAAATCGGTAATGAAATTAATAGTTAGTTTTTGTCAATAGTCAATGGTAAATAGTCATTGTCAATAGTCTATAGGCAAAGAATTAGTTTTGGTGAAATGCAATTATCCAATCAATATAGAACCATCAATACTAATTCAGAAGGAAGTTATTCAGAATTGTCTAGTAAGTTTCTTGCATTTGCTTATCCCATTAATTCTGAAAGTGATATTAATACCTATAAAACTCAATTAAAAAAATTACATCATAAAGCAGTGCATATTGTGTTTGCTTATCGCTTGGGTATAAATAATGAAATAGAAAAAAGCAGCGATGATGGTGAGCCTGCAGGTTCGTCTGGCTTACCTGTTCTTAATGTATTGCGCAGTCATCAACTCACCAATATTGCGATTTGTGTTGTACGTTATTATGGTGGAAAAAAATTAGGTATCCCCGGACTTATTCGTGCATATAAAACAGCAGCCGAAAATGCAATTGAAAATAATACAGTAATTATTAAAGATATTTTTCATCACTATTCCGTTTCTGTTGAAGAGCAATATTTTAATAATCTCATTCATGCACTCAACCAAATGGGTGCATCTGTTTTTGAAATAGAATATGGTACTCAATGTAATTTCAATATTCGAATTAAGGCAGAACAAAAAGAAAATTTGGAAACTTTAATTGAAAAATTTTGGCAGGCAGAATTGACTATGGTGAAGGGTGAATAAGCAATAAACAATAGGCAATTAACAATTAGCAATTGTAAAGCGTAAATGGTAAATGAAAAAAAAATTAATGAGTAATCAATAATGAGTGATAGGTGATGAGTATTTTGTCAATGGTCTATGTCAATAGTCAATGTTAACTGTCAATTTAGATTAAGTCCAGATTCGCTATACAATACCCTCGTTTTATTCACAGTTAATATCAAATTATCAACAAACCTAGAAAAAGAAAAATGTGTTTGATAAAATTGAATTGTAATTACAAAAACCTTATGAAAAATTTATTGTGGAAGATCCGGAGTTTTCATCAAATGAATGTATTTGAACTGAATGCAATCTTCCGTTTACGACAGGAAGTGTTTGTGGTAGAGCAGAATTGTGCTTATTTGGATGCGGATGGAAAGGATCAGTTTAGCGAACATATTTTTGGTGTAGATGATGATGGAAGAGTGCTTGCTTATTGTCGCATTGTGCAACCAAGTGTTACAGTCCCCGATGTTTCCATCGGCAGAATTGCAACACATACAGACGTGCGTGGAACAGGATTGGGAAAAATATTGATGGAAAAAGCAATGGCGTTTATTGACGACCGTTACGGAAAAGTTTCAATCCGTTTAGAAGCCCAACAATACCTGTTAAGGTTTTATGAAAATTATGGCTTTGTTGTGAATAGCGATACTTATCTTTTGGATGGAATTGAACATGTAGAAATGTTGCGCAACGTTGAAAAGGTTATGATCAATTTTTAAATAAACAAATTGACGCTTGATGTGTTTCCTTCTTCTTAAAAGTTTATAAAGAATATTTATCCTGAATCAAATTAATTTAAACTAAAACTGAAATTTTATGGGAATGTTGAAAGAATTTAAGGAGTTTGCCATGAAAGGCAACCTTGTAGATATTGCTGTGGGCTTTGTAATGGGCGCCGCTTTTGCAAAAGTTACCACTACATTTATTAATGGTATCGTAATGCCTCCAATCGGAATGATTCAAGGCAAAGATATGTCAGATTGGAAATATGTAATTAAAGATGCCACAATGGATGCGGAAGGAAAAGTAGCAAATGCAGAAGTTGCTATTCAATACGGAACATTTATTTCAACAGCCATTGAATTTATAATTATTGCCTTTGTAATGTTCATGGTTATCAAAGGAATTAATTCAATGAAGAAAAAAGTAGAAGCCGTACCTGCTGCACCACCAGCGCCAACTTCATCTGAAGTGTTACTTATGGAAATCAGAGATTTACTAAAAAAATAAACTGCTTTTATATTATTTACAATTAATTCCATGAATTACGATTTATGGAATTTTTTTTTAATTCAAAAAACAAACTATGAAAAAAATAATTTTTATTCTCGCTGTATTTTCATTTTCTATTGCAAATACATTTTCACAAATAGATACTATCTGGACAGTTGGCGGATTATCTACTTTAACCTTTAATCAAAACAGTTTAACCAACTGGGCATCTGGTGGTGAAAATTCATTTTCCGGAAATGCATTTATTAATTTATATGCGAATTATAATTTCGAAAAATCATCGTGGGATAATATGATCATGCTGAATTACGGTGTGGTTACTGCAAATGATAATCAGGATATCAGAAAAAATAATGACCGTATGGAACTTAACTCCAAATATGGCAGATATGCGTTTGGTAAATTTTATTATGCAGGTTTGGTAAACTTTCTTTCGCAATTCAGACCGGGATATGATTACATTGTGGATCCAGAAGCAACCACTCCAATTTCAGACTTTTTGGCCCCGGGATATCTCACATTATCGGCTGGTTTAGATTATAAACCCACCGAATATTTTTCACTTTATCTCTCGCCTGCAACCGGAAAATTTACATTTGTTATGGATCCCTATATCGCTGCATTGGGTACTTACGGAAATACTCCAGGTGTAATTGATTCTTTGGGAAATATTGTAACAGATGGTGATAGCTTTCGCAGTGAATTTGGTGCTTCGTTAATTGCTACCCTTAGTGTTGATCTTGCACCAAAATTCAATACCACTGGTAAACTTACTTTGTTCAATAATTTTACTGATCCTATTAAAAAAAATCGAGGAAATATTGATGTGAATTTTTATAATACATTTTCCTATGCCCTTGGAAAATTATTTACCCTCTCTTTATACCTAGAAGTAATTTATGATCATGATATAATTATTCCAATTTATAATGACGCTAATGTTCAAATTGATGAAGGACCCAGAACACAATTCAAAGAAATATTCGGTATTGGATTAAGCTATACTATTGGTGATAAATTAGAATAATCAATATTTTTTTACCAACCTAATAACCATGCGAAAATAAGTGGTGCTACAATGGTGGCATCGCTTTCGATTATAAATTTCGGTGTATTGATATCTAATTTCCCCCATGTAATTTTTTCATTGGGTACTGCTCCTGAATAAGAACCATAAGAAGTGGTTGAATCACTAATCTGACAGAAATAACTCCAGAACGGTACATCATGCCATTCCAAATCCTGATACATCATCGGCACAACACAAATAGGAAAATCACCTGCAATACCACCACCAATCTGGAAAAATCCAACTCCTTTACCTGCTGAATTACTTCTATACCATTCAGTTAAAAACATCATGTATTCAATACCTGATTTCATAGTGGAAGGATTCAATTCACCTTTGATACAATAAGAAGCAAAAATATTTCCCATCGTACTATCTTCCCAGCCTGGAACTATGATCGGAATATTTTTTTCTGCTGCTGCAAGCATCCAACTATTTTTTTTATCAATTTCATAATCATTTTCCATCACACCACTCAACAATAATTTATACATATATTCATGAGGAAAATATCTCTCACCTGCTGTTTGTGCATCTTTCCATATCTTATGAATATGTTTTTGAATTTTTCTAAATGCTTCTTCTTCAGGAATGCAAGTATCCGTTACTCTATTCAAACCTTTTTCCAATAAAGCCCATTCATCTTGCGGTGTTAAATCACGCCAATTAGGGACACGTTCATAATGCGTATGCGCCACAAGATTCATAATATCTTCTTCAAGATTTGCACCGGTACATGATATGATATCTACTTTCCCCTGACGAATAATTTCTGCCAGTGAAATTCCAAGTTCAGCAGTACTCATTGCACCGGCAAGTGTAATCATCATCTTCCCACCTTCATTCAAATGTGTTTCATATCCTTTAGCTGCATCCATTAAAGCGGCTGAATTGAAATGACGATAATGATGTTGCATGAATTGTGATATAGGTCCCATAATTTTTCTTTGTTATGCCCACAAAGTAAATGATTATTTCATAGATACTTATTTCAACTTTATTATTTAATATGTAGATTAGATGTTGTAAATCCAACAATATGAAATCAACTACGACTCGCCATTACATTTTTAGCAATCGCAATTATGCATGGCAATTTGAAAAAGAAGTATTCTTAGATGATTGGGATACTCAGGAAGTGTATAATACAAGATTTGCATTTTTTAATTGTGCCGACAATTCTGTTGAAATAATTCCTGAATTAAAAAATGAAGATGAAATTTCTAAAAATAAAACGCAGGTGCAATATTCCCGCTTAGGTTCTATTGAAAAATTAAAAGGATCACAACGTTTTTTTGCTGAATTATATCAGGATATTAAAACAGAATATGAATCGGGAAATACAACACAAAATCAAACTTTAATTTTTCTCTTCGGATTTTGGGTATCTCAAGCCAAGGCAATTGATTTTTTAAAACAAATGCATGAGAAATATATAACTGATCCTAACAGTCCTTTTAAACGCATTATCATGTATAATTGGCCAAGCCAAACCGGAAAGATATTACCCGAAAAAATTGGAATGGTTAATTGGAATCAAACTTTAGAAAGAACAAAAGCATGTGGTAATATTCTCTCTAATTTTTATGAAAAGCTATGGCGTTTTGGTGAGCAATATGTAAAAAAAGAGGATGCGGATTTCTATAAAAATGTGTATCAAAAAAATTTCAGCATCATGACACAGTCAATGGGTAATCAGGTGTTCGGATATTTTGTAAAAAAGATTACCAGATATAAAAAAGCAAAGCTCCCGAAATTTCAACAAGCATTTATGATGGCACCCGATTTAGATAATGATGTATTTGAACCAGAATGTATTTTGGAAAACGTAGATAGAATTGCAGAAAAAGTATTTGTGTTTTACAGAATGGATGATTCCGCACTTTCACTTTCACGATTTTTATTTGCAATGAAAGACCGATTAGGTACAACAGGATTGCACAAGAAAAAAATGAAAGTTGGAATTATTATTCCGGTGAATGCAAATAATTTACATGATCTTAAATTAAAAGAAAAAGGAGATGATCATCGGTATTTTATTACAAGTAATTCACAAATTCCAAGCAGTATAAAACAATTTGCGATGGTGAATGATTTAAATGCATTTGCAGGATTAACCTACAATAATTCTAAAGCAGAGTTGGAGATAACGTAAACAATTAGTCATAATATATCAGTCAATTAAAGTGATGATAGGTTTACAAATAATCTGAGATTATATTTACATTTGATAAAGCATTATTATGAAAAAGAAAATAACAAACCTCAATACAATGCTGATTGGTTATTCTGCATTAAGTGTATCTTTTTTATTAATTGCTCAGAAATCTGATGCACAAATCATTTACACAGATATAGATCCGGATGAAATGCTATTGCCATATTATGATGATGGTTTTGATATGGATATAAATGGCGATGGAACCAACGATTTCCATTTTCAAGTGTATAGTTGGGGTTTTACTGCCTATGCAGGATATGAGTATTTCGCTGCTATTCAACCTTTGGGAAGCAATGCGGCAGGATATATTTTGGACAGTTCATTTCGAGAATGTTCTTCATATTTAAATGTGCAGAAAGTAGCACCTGTACTCAATGCAGAAGATACCATAAGCGCAGATATGCAGTTTGCAAATGAAGAAATAATATTTGCATCAGTTTCACAAGATGATTACCCTTGTTATGGTAGTGGTCAGATGCTGGGATCATGGGTAAATAAATCTGAAAAATTTTGCGCCATCAAATTTAAAATTGATAGTGAATATCATTACGGCTGGATACGCATGAGTATGAATGAATTTTATGAAATAACAATTCACGATTATGCTTATGAATCATTACCTGATGTACCTATAATTGCGGGCAGAACTACTGGAACAATTGCTGAGGCTACCGGTAAAGTTTCGGATGTTTTACTTTCAGATATTTCGGACAACTTAAATGTAACTGATTTACAAGTGAATTTTACAAAAGCAGAAGAAGAATCTGCCATTGATGCTTATCATGTTTTTATTTCTCCAACAAACGAAAGTGCATATTTTACAACAGAATTTGCTTTGGCTTTACCAGAGGATAGATTTACTTCTATTTTGCCTACCGGTGAAAATATAACTGCAAATTTTACTGAAGATGTAAAAGACATTTTTGGATTTGATATTGTTCCCGGAGTTATTTATTATGCAGGTGTGTTAAGTTATAACCATTTTGCAACTTACCCTATGAGTGTTTCAGATGTTTCAAATGGTGTTGAATTGAATTTACCTGTTTCTATACAATCACTTCAATCGTCAGCAAATATTTATTATGCCGATGCTCAACTTCATGTGCATTCTTACGACTTATTTAGAGATACAAATCTTTCAATTTATGATATTGCCGGTAAGAAAGTATTTACAAAAACAATTACTCAAAAGGATGAATTAATTGATATAAATATTCCGACAGGTATTTACACAATCACAATGCAATCACCTACAAATTTTATATCCGGAAAATTATTTTGCGGAAAATAAATAGTTTAAATACAAGTACAACATTTTCCTTACACGGATTTACCGAAGAGTAATTAAATTTTTTATTCTCCACGGTTGGCGTCCAATCCGTAAAAGATTTTCCGGATTAAATAGGTATGTAACAGATTAAATTTTGAAAATTTAAATGCTGGGTTAATTATTAAATCCAGTAGTAAAAAAATAGCGATTAGAATTTTTAATTAATAAATCGGATTGGCCGACAACCGTGGAGAATAAACTTCATTCGCTCTTTTTCCTTCCCGCCATGTTCCCCCAACGTGCCAGCAGATTCCTCAAAACATAGCCTTGTGCGTTAGCCTTTGAGAACCTGACTATCCTTAATAAAATTTTATTTTTCTTTTTATTAAATCACACATTATAATCGCAAATATTAAAATAAAACCTATTCACTCTTTTCTTTACCTTAAAATAAATTCGCTTTTTATTTTTTCCTGCATTAACTTAGATAATCCAAAAAAAGATGCATGCAATTTAAATACTCTATATTTTTATTTATTTGCAGCATAGTTTTCATTTTAGCTGCTTGTGATTTGAATTATACACCTGAACCTTATACCGGAGTAAGCGGGATTGTGAGAGATAAAACAACAGGCGAATGTATTCCAAATGCCACAATTTATTTATTAGAAAGCGGTGACTCCCCAGGTGCTGGATATTATTATAAGGATTCCTTAGTAACTGATGTGTATGGAAATTTTGAGTTTGAATTCGAAAAAATAATTGGATATGGTTATGCCCTGCTAGCAAATAAGGAACATTATATAGAAAGCACTGGACTTACCTTTATACAATATGGTGAAATTAAAGATGTGCTATTAAGTCCTGAAGGATATATAAAATTGCATGTTCAAAATATTTTACCTTCAGAACCTTGGGATCAATTAGGAATTAATGGTCCATTTACTGCTCATTTTTATGGGAATGAAATAGATTCTCTAATGACCTTTCAAATTAATGGAAATACTAATATTGTAATTTACTGGGGATTAAATGGTGTTGCGGTAAATACAGATACTATTTATTGCCCAGCATTTGACACAACTTATTACGAATTACTTTACTAACTTTTAATTGAACCCAATTCTATTTATACAAAAATTTTGAATCGCTCATAACAAGATTTATGTAACAACTCTCTATCCTCCGGATGTGCAATTTCGATTAATGCTTTTGCCCGCTGTCGTAAATTTTTCCCGAATAAAAATGCAACACCATACTCCGTAACTATATAGCGCACATGCGCACGAGTGGTAACTACACCGGCACCGGGTTTAAGTATCGGCACAATACGTGAAATACCTTTTTTCGTTCTTGATGAAAGTGCGATAATAGGTTTACCTCCTACACTTAATGCAGCACCACGAATAAAATCCATTTGTCCGCCCACACCTGAATATTGATATGTACCAATTGAATCAGAAACTACTTGTCCGGTAAGATCTACCTCTATACAACTATTAATTGCACATACTTTTGGATTTAATTTTATCACTGCAGGTTCATTCACATAATCAATATCCATAAATGCAAACCCCGGATTATCATGCACGTAATCATATAACTTTTTTGTACCAAGAGCAAAACCGGTTACAGTTCTGTTTGGCTCTATCACTTTAAATTTATTATTCACAACATCACTTTCAAATAAGGGTATTAATCCATCCGAAAACATTTCAGTATGTACACCCAAATTTTTATGATTGGTAAGACATCGCAATACAGCTTCCGGTATCGATCCGATTCCCATTTGTAAAGTGCTGCCATCATCAATTAATTCTGCAATATATTTTCCTATCAATGCATCACTCTCCAAAATCTCTTCTCCAAATGTTATTTCAAGTAAAGGTGATTCTATCCAAACCATTTTATGAAAGCGTGTAGAATGAATTAAACTATCACCATGTGTGCGAGGAACATTCGGATTTACTTGTGCAATTACAAGCTTAGCTGTATTTACTGCAGTGCGTGCAATATCTACTGATACACCCAACGAACAATAGCCGTGTTTATCGGGCGGAGAAACCTGCACTATTGCAACATCCAAATCCAGAATTTTTTGTTTAAACAACTCCGGAATTTCACTTAAAAAAACAGGAATATAATCTGCTCTTCCTTCATTCACTGCATTGCGGAGCGTTCCTGAAACAAACATGGAATTTAAATCGAATGCTTCTTCAAATTCCGGTTTATCCAACATGATATCGCCGTATAAACTTATGAAGACAAGTTGCACATGACGAAGTTCATCTTTCCGTTCCGCAAGCTTATGTAGCATAACAATTGGTGTTTGCGCACTGCCTTGAATAAACACAGTATCACCTGAATGAATACATTGCAATGCTTCTTCAGCACTTACATAATTAGGAATTGGATTCATAAAATATTTTTATTTACACATTTACTTCTTCTGCCACTATATAATCTTCCATTGGTGGACACACACAAATTAAATTGCGATCACCATGTGTATTATTTATTCTTGCAACACTGGGCCAGAATTTTCTATCACGCACATACGGTGCAGGAAATGCAGCTTTATCTCTTGTGTAAGGATGACTCCAGGAATCACTTGTAATATCATTTAAAATATGCGGTGCATTTTTCAAAACATTATTCACTTGATCTGCTTTTCCATTTTCAATCTCTTCAATTTCCGCACGGATAGAAAGCATTGCTTCCACAAATCTGTCTAACTCTTCTTTGCTTTCACTCTCTGTTGGTTCAATCATTAATGTGCCTGCAACCGGAAAAGAAACAGTGGGTGCATGAAATGCATAATCCATTAATCGCTTTGCAATATCTTCTACTTCAAGATGAATACTGTTTTTCCATTTTCTGAAATCAATAATAAATTCATGTGCTACTTTACCATATTCACCGGAATACAACACATCATATTGTTTTTCTAAACATGCTTTTAAATAATTCGCATTTAGGATTGCAAACTTCGTTGCATTTGTACAACCATCAGCTCCCAACATTTTTATATATGCATAAGAAATCAATAAAATACTTGCACTTCCAAATGGTGCACTATTCACCGAATTAATTCCTTTTTCACCACCGGTTTCCACAAATGAATGTTTGGGTAAAAACGGTTTTAATTTTTCGTTTACACAAATAGGTCCCATGCCCGGACCGCCGCCGCCATGAGGAATTGCAAATGTTTTATGCAAATTCAAATGACAAACATCGGCACCAATTTTTGCAGGACTGGTCAAACCCACTTGTGCATTCATATTTGCACCATCCATATAAACTAATCCGCCATTCTCATGAATAATATTACATATCTCGGTGATAGCTTCTTCATACACTCCATAAGTAGAAGGATAAGTAACCATTAAACAGGAAAGATCATTTTTATGTAGCTGTGCTTTATTTTTTAAATCTTCAATATCAATAATTCCTAAAGCATCATTTTTAATAACAACTACTTTCATTCCTGCCATTACTGCGCTCGCCGGATTTGTTCCATGAGCAGAAGCCGGAATTAAAACTACTTTGCGGTGCGAATCACCTTTATCAATATGATAAGCACGAATTACCATTAAGCCTGCAAACTCGCCTTGCGCACCTGAATTCGGTTGTAATGAACATGCATCAAATCTTGTGATCTCACATAAATCTTTTTCAAGCTCAGTTAATATTTCATAGTAGCCTTTCACCTGATCTTTTGGAACAAACGGATGCATAGCACTGAACTCCGGCCATGTAATCGGAAACAATTCCGTAGCAGCATTTAATTTCATTGTACAGGATCCCAATGGAATCATGGATGTAGTTAATGAAAGATCTTTATTTTCCAATCGTTTAATATACCGCATCATTTCACTTTCGCTGTGATATAAATTAAAGATAGGATGTGATAAAAAATCATCTTCTCTGAGCAGATTATTTTGCAGTGATGAGGTTACATTTTTTGTATCAGGAGATTGACCATTGCTTTTGCCTGATGCATTTGCAAATACATTAATAATATCTGTTACGTCCTGCAAATTTGAAGTTTCATCAAGCGCTATTGAAATATTATTTTCTCCATAAAAGAAATTCATTTCTGCATCAAGTGCTTGTTTTTTAATCGCATCTATTTTTCCTGATGCTTCAATAGTGATTGTATCAAAAAAGGATTCATTCAAAATTTTATAGCCTAATTTTTCCAATCCATTTTTCAATAAACAAGTTAAGCCATGCACTTGGGTTGCAATATTTTTAATACCTTCTTCACCATGATATACGGCATACATTCCCGCCATAATTGCAAGCAATGCTTGTGCAGT
The DNA here is from genome assembly GCA_016715425.1 of Bacteroidota bacterium. Classification (NCBI taxonomy): domain Bacteria; kingdom Pseudomonadati; phylum Bacteroidota; species Bacteroidota bacterium. The sequence continues at coordinate 399,215 of JADKAC010000001.1, read as the reverse complement.
ACAAATGTTTGAAGTTGCTTTTTCTCTGCGAATATGTTGCTCACGAGTTTGCAATGCCATACGCAACGCATTGTTACCGTACTTGTCAATGGAAACACCAATTATTCTTCCGGGAATATCTCTTTTAAATTCATCTTTAGTTGCAAAATATGCGGCATGCGGACCACCAAATCCCATAGGTACACCCAAGCGTTGTGTATTTCCTACAGCACAATCAGCACCTAAAGTTCCGGGAGATTTTAATAATGCAAGTGCTAAAATATCCGCAGCCATTGTTACATAAATTTCATGGGTATGTGCTGTTTTAATAAAATCAGAATAATCATATACTGCACCTTCTGCATTTGGATATTGCAATAAAACACCAAAGAAAGTATTGTCTAATTGTATTGATTTAAAATCACCAAATACAAGTTCAATTCCAAGTGGTGCAGCTTTTGTTTTCAGCACATCAATCGTTTGCGGAAAGCACTTATTATCAACAAAGAATTTTGGTGAAGCAAAATCCTTATTGTTTTTGTGATAAAAAAACATATCCATTGCTTCTGCTGCCGCCGTTCCTTCATCCAACAAAGAAGCATTTGCAATTTCCAAACCTGTAAGCCCTGCAACCACAGTTTGAAAATTTAATAATGCCTCTAACCTTCCTTGCGCAATCTCTGCCTGATAAGGAGTGTACTGTGTGTACCAACCCGGATTTTCCAAAATATTTCTTCTGATAACTGAAGGTACAATTGTATTGTAATATCCCATGCCGATATAACTCCTGAACACTTTATTCTTCGCAGCGATTTTGCGCAGGTTAGCGAGATATTCATATTCAGTTAATGGAGCATCCAATTCCAGATTTCGGTTAAGACGAATATGTTCAGGAATAGTTTGATCTATCAGTTGATCAATGCTGTCATTGCCAATCTTTTTCAGCATTTCTGGAATATCATTTCCTCTTGGTCCGATATGTCTGGACTCGAAAGTATCTTTTGAAGTAAACCTCAGTTTTAGCATAATAAATAATATTATTTTAATGATTTAATTTCTGTTGCAAAGGTAAATAACCGCTTCTACAATCTTCTGTGAAACGGATAGTTAATTAATGATATAAATCACTGAAAAATTCAGGAATAGAATGCAGATTATCGCCAACTTTCACTAAGCTTAATTGCTCTTTCTTCAGCTTGTGCCAGCTTTTTTTTCAACCAGATAATATCGGCAACCGGTTTGGTGTGTTCTATTTCATCTGCTAATTTCTTAATATCCTTTTTAGGATTTATTTTCCACTTATACAGTTTGCTGATAAGTTTAATAAGATTGTTGTAATTATTTTTTTGAGAATGCGGGATCTGTTTGTTGCGTTTAATATACACTTTGAATGCATCAATTAATGAAAAAAACGGTTCAGTTTCTTCCAACTCGTAATACGTTTTCATCAAAAGAGATTTTGAATCGAGATGATAATACACATCAGAAAATTCAACAGATCTCAGCAAGGTTAATGTTTCATCATAATTATTTAGAAAGAAGTGATAATAAGCCATGTTATAACTCATTGCATTCTTCCGTGTTTTGGGATCCAGTTCTTCATTGTATTTAATAATAAAATTTTTCACCCAGCTATATTCTTCAAGCCGCAATCCGAGATAGACAATATTCTTATAATCCCATTGTGACATATAATTATCTCTGAAAATAATTCTGTTATCCAATATTATTTTATATAAATCAAAAAGCTCCCGTATATATTCCGTAGCGCCATTATTAATTCGTCTGATGCAAAAGTTTTTTGCATACACATACATATCAAACAACTCATCTTTGGAAAAGATATCACGATAATCTTTTAATAATTGTAGTAAAGACAGTAAGTGCAACTTATTATCCGGCTCAGTCAATGTTTGAATTACAGTGTAATAAACCTTTGCTGCGGGCACATCTTCCAAAGGATTATTGCGGAGATGATTCATTATTTCCTCATACAAAAACAGTTTATAATTAATAGCAACCACATTTCTATTATTAAGTATTTCTGCACTGTATCGCATTTTATTTAGAATAAAATATTTGTCAAGACTATCCACCACTTTTTGCAAATTCGATTTTTGCATGTGTTCTTGTTTATCACTCGAAAACCGATACATATCTTCCTCAATCAGATATTCATAAAAACTATGAGAAACATCACGGCGAGGCCAGTCCTCCAAAAGTTTTTGTGCTGTTTTATAAATATTTAAAAAAGGTTTTTCCAATTTGCGTATGCGATATGTGTAAAGCAAAAGATGCAGCTTAAATAGTTCTTCATCTGCAATTGCCCTCACACATAAAAACTCTTCAATCATCTTAGTTAAATCAGTTAACAGATATCGCAGTTTTTGTTCGTTGTAAGTTTCTTCTGGGAATATTTTTGCAAATAAAATATTACGATCTAATTGTGAAGCTTCGAACTTGGGATAAGACTCCTTAATAATTTCAAAGGCTCGGCTCACTTGATAATTTTTATTGTAATAAGGAGAATTTACAAAATCTTCAAATTGTCTCATTTCTCCTGAGGAGAAAGTTTTAAGTATGGAAATCGACTTGTTTTGGTGCATAATAATTACCCGATAAATTTACTCATAGATTAAATGTAGCATCTGATTAGTGGATTTTATAACATATATCGGGATAATTTACTCCATTTTTACAAAATATTAATCCAATATTTGATTGATTATGTGTGTTTTGCAAAGTTTCCAACATTGTATTCACAATCATCACGAACCGATACCAACCTTAATTTGTATTTTATTTTAGTTATCTTACGTCTTAATTTAGTCATAATATTTAACAACCAATAGCCAAAAAGCGTATGAAAAGATTTTTATCAATCGTAATATTTCTGCTTTCAACCGCAATTATTTTTGCACAAGCTAATGTAAGATCCGGAAGCACCACAAATCCTGAAATTGAAAATCTTGGTGGTTTTAAACCTGACATTACCACTTTTACTCCTGATAATGGAAACGTAGGAGGCGCCTTGAATAACACTGAAAATACAGTGAGTGAGCCTCTCCAAATTGAAAATAATTCAGGTGATGCCCGGGGAAATTTTGAGTCAGGATCAATTGAACTGACAAACCTAATTGTCAATATTTATCCAAATCCCGCATCTGATTATATCCTGATTGAATTAGATCAGAAATGCATTGGTAATATTTCAATTCTAAATCTTGTAGGTAATGTTATTGTAAATATGGAGATCAACTCTTTAAATATTCGTATTGATCTTACAGGATTACCTGAGGGAATATATTTCCTAGATATACAAACAGATACAGATCGTGTTGTGAAAAAGATTAAGATCCAGAAATAACGATAGTAAATTTTATAGAAACCGGCTACAATTGCCGGTTTTTTTTTATGCCTAGTTACCGATAAACTGAATTATTTGTCATTAAAAATTCAATTAACATCTTGTTAAACCAACAGTATATAAGGATATGCTTCTTTAGTTCCACAAATCTTTTAAAAAATGTAGCTGATAGCATTACTCAATTGTCTTTTGCAGCGCTATGGATTCACTTTAATTTAGTGGAATCAATTAATAAAAAGCCGCTGTTATGAAAAAATATTATAGTTCACTCGCCATAGTTATTGTAATTGCCGGTCATTTTGTTGCTCGCATTATAATGCAAGATGCATATACTTTTTCTGCTGCTGATTACATTAATATTATGCAAACAGAAACTCCAACATCAAGTATGAATATAAACTCGAATACATTATTGACAGAGTTTAGTGTTTCTTCTTCCATCAATCATAGAAATTCATTTAGTATTTTACCTACTGATGCGTTTTCATCGCAATGGAATCCATAAAAGGTATTTCACAATTACTTTAAACATATTGAATTCCACGTTTCTATAATTAGATTTGCAGAATGCACAAGTTTCTGTTTTTATTTATATTAATGATTGGTATTCGTGTAACAGCACAGGTAAATTCAGAGAAATTAATTCAATTTACCGGTATTGTAATGACGAGCGATAGCCTTATCGGAATTCCTTTTGTAAATATTTATGAGAAAGCAACACTGCGTGGTACCTCTACAAATATTAAAGGCTTTTTCTCCTTTGTAGCACAAGAAGGCGACACCATAATGTTTTCAGCAGTAGGCTTTAAAGAAGATAGTTATGTAATTCCCACCGGCCTTAAAGAGAATAGGTATTCGGTTATACAATTACTCACCAGCGATACTGTTTTTCTTGCCGAAACCATTATTTATCCATGGCCGACACCTAAAGATTTTAAAGAAGCTTTTCTTGCTTACGATGTACCTGATAATTATTATGATATAGCAAGAAAAAATCTGGAGCGTGAACAAATGAAAGAAATGGGGCTTGCAATGGGTTATGATGCAGATGCAAATCAGGATTATTACACAAAGCAAATCGGTAAAGAATTATACTATGCGGGACAAAATCCTCCGTTAACAATTTTCAACGTATTTAACTGGATTGAATTTTTTGAAGCCTGGAAACGTGGCGATTTCAAAAGCAATAAATAATATTATTTAGAAGCGGCAAAACGCATCCTATATTTTACATCCACTTTGCCTTTACGGATATTTTCAAGTTTTCCTTTTAACAGACTCTTTTTTAATGGCGAAACTCTATCCGTTATTAAAATCCCTTGCAGATGATCGTATTCATGTTGAATAATGCGGGCATTCATTCCATCAAACCGTTCTGTTTGTTCTTCAAAATTTTCATTGAAATAACTTATTTCAACAAACTCAGTTCTGGAAATTTTAACTCTGATATCAGGTATACTTAAACAACCTTCTTCATACACCCATGCATCTCCTGTTTCATTTAAAATAGTAGGATTTATAAATACACGTTTAATACCCCGGGTAATTTTATATTTTTCATCATCCTCTTCCATGTCCTCATTTTCTTTCACTAACTGTTCACTGTCCATTACAAATATGCGGATATCAATTCCTACTTGCGGAGCCGCAAGTCCCACTCCTTTCCCATTATACATGGTTTCCCACATATCCTGAATAAACGTTTTAAGTTCAGGATAGTCAGGTGCAATTTCATCAGAAACTTTTTTCAAAACCGGGTTTCCGTAACCTACTATTGGTAATATCATATTATTGGTGTTGCAAATATTCTTGTAAAATTATAACGGCGCTCACTTTATCAATAATGGATTTATCTCTACGCTGTTTTTTTTTCATCCCACTTTCTATCATTGACCTAACAGCCATTTTAGATGTAAAAGTTTCGTCCCAAGTAGTTAACTCAATATCCGGCCATCTTTTTTTTAATCCGGTTATAAATATTTCGACCAAGGGTGTAGCATGCGTTGGCTTTCTGTCAAGTCCTGTGGGGTAACCAACCACTATTTTTTCAACTTGTTCATTTTTAAAGTATGCTGCAAGATATTCAAAAATTTTTTCTGTGGGCACAGTTGTTAAAGCAGTTGCAATAATTTGCAAGGGATCTGTAACTGCGATACCTACACGACGGGCTCCATAATCAATTGCCATTATTCTAGCCATATTAAATAAGCAAATCAGTTATTGTAAATATTCCAAAAATCACACTTGCAATTCCATTGGTTGTAAAAAAAGCTAAATTCACTTTTGAAAGATCATTGGGTTTTACAATGATGTGCTGATAAATTAACATACTAATAAAAATAGCTGCACCAATGAAATATAAAAAACTAAAAGGACCGATTACTCCTGCTATAATTAAAAGTATTGCAGTAATTCCATGCACTATGTTTGAAAGCATAAGCGCATTTTTTTTACCTATTGCTGCAGGTATAGAAAACAATTTATGTGTGTTGTCAAATTCTTCATCTTGCAATGCATAAATAATATCAAATCCACTCACCCAAGTTAACACTGCCATTGAATATAAAATAGGTAATAGATTGAAATGTTCTGTTACTGCTATATAAGCTCCGATTGGTGCAAGCGATAATCCCAACCCTAAAACAAAATGGCATAACCAGGTAAATCTTTTTGTATAACTGTATCCCAGAATAATTAATAAAGCAACTGGTGACAACCACAGACAAAGAGTATTCAGAAATCCCGCACAAACAATAAATGCTATACAATTAAGAATTACAAAAAGCAATACCCGAGAACCTGAAAGAATACCGGCAGGAATTTCTCTGCTTAGTGTGCGCATATTTAATTTATCAATATCACGATCAATATATCGGTTAAAAGCCATTGCCGCACTTCTGCCAAATACCATACATCCTAAAACTAAAATTAAATCCGTCCAATAAAAATCGCCTTTGCCCCAGACAATACCTAACACAAAACCAATCATTGCAAATGGTAATGCGAAAATGGTATGACTGAATTTTATAAGTGAAAGATAATTTTTCAATACAATCTAATTTAAGAGATACCCTTTATTTGTTTTCTGTTTTCAATAAAAGCAGAAAATTCCTGAAGTGATAATGTATTTAAAGTCATTGATTTTGTAAGTCCGCCTTTTCGTGCAGAACAAACACCATAATAAATATCACCAATACCTTCAGTGCTGTGTGCATCCGGGTTTATAGAAATTTTTACTCCCTGTCGCATTGCATAAGGTATCCATGTATAATCAATATCCAGACGATAAGGGTTTGCATTTATTTCTATCACCACTTGATTAGCTGCACAAGCATCTATAATTTTTTTATGATCTACAGGATAACCCGGTCTTGATAATAATAATCTGCCGGTAATATGACCAAGAATTGTGGTATAAGGATTTTCGATTGCCGATAATAATCGTGTTGTTGCTTTTTCAATATCCATCCTAAGATTTTGATGCACTGAGGCAATAATCAAATCAAACTTTTTTAATATTTCATCCGGATAATCCAAATTTCCATCATTTAAAATATCAGATTCTATACTTTTAAAAATTTTAAATGGCGACAACTTTTTATTTAATGCATCAATTTGTTCATGCTGAGCAAACACCTGATCTATAGCTAAACCACCCGCATATACCGCAGTTTTACTGTGGTCGCTAATTACCAAATATTCAAACCCATTTTTAATACAAGCATTTGCCATTTCTTCCAGCGAATGTTTTCCATCACTCCAGGTGCTGTGATTATGAATTACACCTTTAATATCCGCAGCATCAATTAAATTTTCTGATGAAAAATTTGATAAATCAATTTCATTTAAATCTATATCCCGCATTTCTGCAGGAATAAATGGCAAACCAGCCAAAGCATAAATTTCCTTTTCGGAATTAATTGATGGAGGCCATGCATTTAATTTTTCTTTAACTGCCTTTACATGTGCTTGCGATCCTGTATTTTCAAATTCTGCAATTGGAAATTCTGATGAAGGAACACAATGTATAATCACCGGAATATTTGATGTTGTTTTTGCTCGCCAAACATTTTCATTCAATTCCCAATCTGTGAGTGTAATAATTAAAGCAGGTAAATTTTTTATTTTATCAGAATCCATAGCAAGTAATAATTCTATTTTTTCCAATGTATTACACTTGCGCCGAATTTCTCCTACAAGTTCGCATCTTGATTTTGTTTTGGTAGATATTTCTTCAACAATTTGTTTACTCAGATTATCCAAAGTGGCAAAGTGAAATTTTCCGATATTATTCTGGTAATATTCAATTACTTTAATAATAGCATCTTGTGTTTTTTCTCCAAAACCTTTCAACTTAGTCAATCTGTTTTCATAACAGGCATATAATAATTCTCCAACTGTTTCAATACCTAACTCATTCCAAATTACCGCTGCTTTTTTACCACCAATTCCTTTAATGCGCATCATTTCTAAAACACCCTCCGGAGTTTTGGCCAACAATTGTTCTAGTACTTGAATTGTATTTGTTTGTTGTAACTCAATAATTTTAGAAGCTACAGATTTTCCAATTCCCGATAAGGCTTCCAATTCCATCTCATTCATTTTCATAACAGACTCTGATACTCTGCCAATATTAAATGCAGCATTGGCGTAACTTTTTGTCTTAAATGGATTTTCGTTATGCAATTCCATTAACCCAGACAGGGTTTTAAAAAGTACTGAAACTTCTTTATTAGATAATTGTACCGATTCCATGTTTTAGATATTGAAGCGAATATAAATAAATTGAAAAACCACGATACGTTTATTCGTATCGTGGTTTTAAATGAAGTATTTAAACTCTTTAATTATTTGTTACGCTACTGCAGCAACTTCAAGAGGCAACACATGCACAATTGATCTGTCTTTGCGGCCACGAGTAAAATTTACTGTTCCGTCCACAAGTGCATAAATTGTATGGTCTTTACCCAAACCCACATTTTTACCGGGATGATATTTTGTTCCTCTTTGGCGGATAATGATGTTTCCGGAAATAACTTCCTGGCCACCCCAAATCTTCACACCTAATCTTTTACTATGTGATTCACGTCCGTTTCTTGAACTACCGACACCTTTCTTATGAGCCATAACTGTTTCTTTTAATTATTTGATTTTGTCAATTTTCAGTTTAGTAAATGATTGCCTGTGGCCATTCATTACTTGATATCCTTTGCGCCGCTTCTTTTTAAAGATAATCACCTTGTCGCCTTTTACATGCGAAACAATTGTTGCAGAAACGCTGGCATCCGGAAGTGTAGGAGTTCCTACAACAACTTTTCCATCATTATCCATTAACAACACTTCATTAAAAGTCAGACTATCACCTTCATTACCATTCTGATGATGAACATAGATTTCCTGATTTTCTTCTACTTTAAACTGCTGACCGGCGATACTTACAATTGCGTACATAAAAATTCTTATTTAAAACAAAGGTGCAAAGGTAAATCAGGAAGAGACAAATAGCAAGTTAAAATGCAGAAGAAAAATTTAAATTCTAAGTACCGTGGGTGGGAATCGAACCCACACGCTTTTTGAGGGCACTGGATTTTGAGTCCAGCGTGTCTACCAATTCCACCACCACGGCATTTCTTAGGCGCCAGCCTTAATCAGGGAGCGCAAATTTATCCAACTGCTCACGAATACGCAACAAATAACGGCTTTTATAATAATATTCTTTTATCTGCTTGTATTGTGCTTTTGTAGCATTTTCGATTTTGTATTCTTTCAGCACATTTTCAATTTCGCTATACATGTTTTTATCAATCTGTTCCAGATGGTTTAAAACTTCCTCTTTTTTCAAAGGATCCGGATCAAATTGTAACTCCATCAGTATCTCATTCATATCCATCATTTCCATCAGAAATATCTGAGGCAATTGATATTTTTCTTCTTCTTCCAACACACCCGCTTCCTTTAATATGTATTGCATTCTTCTGTCGAAGCTCCCTAGTATTTTATACGCTTTATTATTTAAAGTGGAAAGCTCCAGAATTTTAGATTGTTTTTCAGGGCTGGCTTTTGTATAAAAATCCGGATGATATCTTTTTCCTAATTCAAGAAATTTTGTTCTCAATTGTTTTTCATCTAACAAGAAAGAAACCGGCAATTCATAAAAAGTAAAATAGTTCATTTTTTTAATGATTCTGAGTAAGCAGACTCCTGCACTGCCATACCTAATTGATCTGCAATTAATGGAAACTGGCTACTGATTATCTGATCGAAACTTCTTTCGGTGGAAGGGAAAATAACAGAAACGGCATCGCCTTTTAATTCTTTCCCCATTGCATTATAAATAGAAAAGTGTACTATGATTTCTCGTTCAAAATTATGTGTTGCAAGGTCGAGACAATTTTCCCAATTGGTTTTTACTTCAAATTGATTTATAAAAACAAACATGTCAACTCCATATTTTTCTTGCAAATAAGGGAATAACGTTTCATCCTTCACCACTGCATTCATAAATTTTTTATCTGGGTCAGTAGAATTCTTTTTGGATGCTTTAGGTTGCTCTACTTCGTGCTTTAATCCAAAAACATCTTGCTTAAAAATCTCTCTGCTGGATGAATCTGAATCTGTAGAATTAATTGGTTTTTGATATTTATATAGTATAGAACCATAAATGCGATTCAAATCAACTTGGGATTGCACTGTTGTATCAGTTAATATATTATAGGTATCGTAGCTGCTGATTACTTTTGTGGCCACATTATTTGTAATGCCATATCGAAATAATACAGAAACATCTTCCGGATTTTTATTATTTGCTTTTGCTAATTCAGGATCAGCATCACTTAAATAATAAAATTCATTAAATGGAATTACCATTACTCGGTGATGAGTTATCTGCAACAGTTGTCCATTATCTTCTTGTGCTCCTAATTGAAGAAAAACGCAAACAAGTAATACAGTTGAAAACGATCGCATTAATTCGAAAAGATTTTAAATAAGTCATTACCTACAGCGAATACCATTAGCGATAACAGCAACACCATTCCAGCAATTTGTGCCCGCTCCATAAATTTATCAGATAATTTGCGACCCATGATAGACTCTATACCAATAAACATAATATGCCCACCATCTAAAGCAGGAATAGGAAGTAAATTCATAAATGCAAGAACCATGGAAAGCAATGCAGTTAATCTCCAGAATGCACGCCAGTCCCAAACTTTAGGGAAATAAGATGTGATACCAATTGGACTTTGAATGGACTCCGTTGCTTTAATTTGACCGGAAACTAATTTCCATAATCCAACCGCCTGATAGTAAAATACTTCAAATGCATCCCGTGATCCATAAGTAATTGATGAACCCACAGTGTATTTTGTAGAGTCGTAATCTTTAGGCATTTGTATTTGAGCAACAAACCCAATTAAGCCTGCAGAATCTACATCTACTTTAAAAGTATCTTTTGCATCATTGCGCAATACTTCAATATCTGCTGTACCATTTTTATTATTTTGCAATAGCTCTTTAAATTCTCCATAAGAAAATAAATCATTGCCATCCACAGCTACAATCTGATCCCCGGGCAATAATCCGGCTTTTGCAGCATTGGTTTCCGGAGAAGTTAGACTATCTACTTTCACAAGGCTTTTTGATTCTATGAATCCACCACCACTGCGTATTGTTTGAAAAAAATCGTTAGGCACATCTATCACTTCTTTTTTACCATTGCGCTCCACAGTAACTTCTGCACCAAAAATTACTTTCATGGAAATGTAGTCATCGTATCGCTTATACTCTTTTCCATTCACTGCTTTTAATCTGTCGCCGGTTTCAAAACCCATATTGCGGGCACTTTCCCAGGCATAAATACCATCCTTATTAATTTCGGAAACAGGTGTATAATATTTATCAAAATGGAAATGATATGCAGTGTAAATTACAATCCCTAAAATAATATTCATCACTATGCCGGCAATCATAACAATGAATTTTTGCCAGTTAGGTTTTGAACGAAATTCGTAGGGTTGCGGCTCTTCTGCCATTTGTTTTTTATCCATGCTTTCGTCAATCATGCCGACGATTTTTACATAACCACCCAAGGGCAGCCAGCCAATTCCATATTCTGTATCGCCTCTTTTCCAGGAAACTATTTTCTTTCCCCAGGCATCAAAAAATATATAAAATTTCTCTACTCGAATACCAAACATTCTTGCTGCAAGAAAATGCCCTAGTTCATGAATAAAAACCAATATCGTGAGAGATAAGACTAATTGTGCTACTTGTACTATTACCATAATTGCTGTAAAATTCTATAATTCAAATAAGTATAAGGGTGTAAAATGATTAAGATTTGTTAACATGCCTTCCATGAATCAAGTTCATTTGCGATAATACGGTCGTTACTAAGTCGGGCAACTTTATTTTGTCCACCTAATTTTCCTTTACTTTTCATGAAGTCTCGAAATGCATTTGGCTGCATTAACGTAATAATAAGTGGCCGCAGTATTTTTCCTTCTATTAAGTCCCGATAATAAATATTTTTTTTCTGCAAATTTTCATCAACTAATACGGTAAATGCATCTATGTCCTCCGGATTTTTTTCAAACTCAACAAACCATTCATGATAAGGTAATCCTTCTGTGGGATTCACTTGTGGGGCAACAGTAAATTCACGAATAGTTATCTGCATTTTTTTTGCCGCTTCCAAAATAGCAAACTCCACTTCTTCTCCAATTACATGTTCACCAAAGGCAGAAATAAAATGCTTCACTCTTCCACTCACTATAATGCGATGTGGATTCAGACTTACAAATTTCACTGTGTCGCCAATAAAATATCCCCAAAGGCCTGCATTCGAATTTATTACTAAAGCATAATTTTTATCCAATTCTACACTTTCCAAACTTATTCTAGTTGGATTTTCTAAATGCACTTCTTCTACAGGAATAAATTCAAAAAAAATCCCTGAGTCCACATTTAATAATAATCCCGGTTCGGTTAATGAATCCTGATAAGCAATAAATCCTTCGCTTGCCGGATAGGTTTCTATACTATCTATTTTACCGCCGATTAATTCTTCCATGCGCATACGGTAAGGTTCGTAATTCACGCCACCATAAACGAATAAACTAAAATTTGGAAAAATTTCTTTTACAGTTTTCTTACCGGAAATTTCGAGCAGCTTTTCAAAATACATAATTACCCAAGGAGGAATTCCACTAATCAAAGTCATGTTTTCCTTTATAGTTTCTCTGCAAATTTTTTCTACTTTTTCTTCCCAATCTTCAATACAATTTGTTTGATAAGAAGGTAGTCTGTTCTTTAATAAATATCCCGGAACATGATGATATACCAATCCGCTAAGCCTGCCGATTTTAATGCCATGTAATTCTTCCACTTCCGGACTGCCTTGCAAAAAAATCATTTTGCCATTTACAAAATCTGTATTACCGGAATTATTGATATACATCAGCAATGCATTACGAGCACTATTAATATGATTGGGCATACTCGCCTTTGTAATTGGAATATATTTTACCCCGCTGGTAGTGCCGCTTGTTTTTGCAAAATATAATGGCTTACCCGGCCACAATATATTTTGTTCTCCTTGCTTAATTTTTTCTATCCAAGGTTTCAATGCTTCATAATCTGCTATCGGAACAGCTTGTTTAAAATCAGAATAGGTTTTTACGCTTTCAAAATTATTTGCGTTGCCAAATGCAGTGTCTTTTGCCTGGGCAATTAATTGCAACATAATTTTTTTCTGATGCTCAATAGGTTTAGTATGTGCCGATTTTATTTTAGATGCGACATAAGATGCAAATGGACGGGCTAATGAGGACTTAATTGACACGCCGGCAAATATACAACCAATTGCTTCTTTACATCACGGCAATTTTTTGTTCCAATAGCAAGTATTTGTATACTTAATAAAAAACATTTGCTATGCATTTTAGGATAATGTACTTTTAGTGTATCCTTTTTGAAATGAAATCCGGGTTCCCCTATATTCCTGCATTTCGGATTGCAAACTTTTTGCTCGTAGGAATAGTGTTGCAATTACAACATGTTTTTTCTTCTGAATTTATCTGGATATGTTTTATCGGATTAACTACAATTTTTTGTGTTCTCTTTTTAACCAGAATGGGTAACCGCAGTATTAAGCTTATTAAATTTCAAGGCTCAATATTTATTCTGGCGTGTATGTTCTGCGGTAGTTTATTGGTTGAGTTAGATGATCCAAGAAATCAATCTTCGTATTTTGGAAAATATTTATCTGATGCTGAAACTTTTCGCTGTAGGATAACCGAACCTCCTGAAATAAAAGAGAATAGTATTAAATTAACTGTGGAAGTACAGGAGATGTATCGGCAGTCCTTTAACACATCCACTGTAGGAAATGCAATTATCTATCTCGCAAAAAATGATTTGAATGTTATTCCCAAATATGGAAACGAAGTAATAATTAAAAACAATTTTTCTGCACCCGCCTCCACCAATAATCCGGGAGCCTTCGATTATGCAAAATATTTAAAGGCACATAAAATATTTTACACTGCTTACTTAAAAAATGGAGAATTTTTATTGTCGGATAATTTTTCCCCTAAACCCTTTTGGAATTTCATTTTTAATTGCAGACAATATTTTAGCAGACAGATAACTGAGAATATTCACGATCAAGAAGTACAGGGTATTGCACTTGCTTTAATTCTAGGCAACAGGACTTTATTAGATAATGAAACCAGAGATCATTTTGCAAAAACAGGAACCATGCATGTGCTTGCTGTTTCAGGTTTACATGTCGGAATATTTTATGCAATACTCGAAATACTTTTAAATCTAATTCCCTTCTTCAAAAAAAATAAAACAAATTCTTACAGATATATAAAACCCATAATTATAGTAACATGCATTTGGATTTATGGATGCATCACAGGGCTTTCACCCAGCATATTCAGATCGGCAGTTATGTTTACAATGCTTGCATTTGGCCGCTTAGATGGTCAGCATATTAACAGTTATAATATCCTTTCTGCCTCTGCAATTTTATTGTTCTTCATCAATCCATTTATGGTGATGGAAGTTGGATTTCAGCTTTCTTTTTTAGCGGTATTAGGCATTGTTGCATTTCAACCCTATTTATATAAATTAATAAAAGTAAAACATCTCATTCCAAAATATATTTGGTCGTTGGCATCTGTAAGTATTGGTGCACAAATAGGAACTATACCAATCACCATTTTTTACTTTCATCAATTTCCAAATTATTTTTTATTGACCAATATGGTTGCAATACCAATGGCATTTCTCACTTTAGTTTCTGGCGTTTTTTTATTTACAATAAGCTGGATTTCACCTCTTGCATCTATAGCAGGTTGGCTGGTTTATATTCCAATAAAAATCATGAATGAAAGTATGGCATTTGCAAATACACTGCCGGGTGCAACTGTTGAATATATTCATTGGAGTTTGTTGCAGACAATTGTGATGTGCCTTTTAATCTTTATTGCTGCAATAATATTGACATCAAAAAACAAAGATTATATATATGCTTTTATAATTACGCTTTTACTTTTTATGGTATTCACATTACAAACTGTTATACAACGGAAAAGCACAAAGGAATTAAGTTTTATTCAAATTAAAAACAACACACTTCTCAGTGTAATTTATGAGAATACTCTGTATCTGCTAACAGAAGAAAAAATAGATAATAATTCTACCAATTTCAATTATATCATTAAACCTGCTTTGCAACAATATGGAATTGATTCGTACCAGACAATTTGTTTAGACTCAAATTTTAAATCTAATTCAATTGTAATTTCAGGAAGCACAATTATTATTGGAAATAAAATAATTAATACGATAACAAATAATAGTACAGCTATTGCAACATTACCGGCTTCTGATTATTTACTTATTTGCAATAATCCCTTTTTAAATCTAGAACAATTAGCAGAGAAATTTAAAAAATCAATATGGATATTTGATAATACCAATTCATATAAGAGCATAAAGTATTGGGAAAAATTTTGTCTTGATAACAATATCAGATTTCACAACTTAAAATCTGAGGGTGCACTTAATATTCGATTATAGGAGAATACATTTTATCTAACAATCATTAATTTTTCAACCCAAGTATTTTCAGAAGTAGTTATTGCAATATAATTAATTCCCGAAAAAATATTTTTTGGCAATTCTAATTTATATTGTAATGCATTCGGCACATTATAATCATTTAAAACTTCTAGCACTAAACTTCCTTGCGCATTAAATATTTTTAGTGAAATAATTTTTCCGGAAAATTTAGAAAGATCAACATACACATTTTCAGTAAGTGCAGGATTAGGATACACAACAAATTTTGATTCTGAAATTTGTGGTTGTGTAATGGCAGTATAATTAATATCTGTAATTCTCCATAAGCCACCGGCAACAGAACCTGCCCACACCGTATTTCCTGTAGCATCATTTGGATCTATCATAATTGCACGAGTTCTTCCACCAATATTATTGGGTCCACGCTCCTGCCATACTATATCATTTGCGGTGGCACTTGCATCTAATGTTGCAGTCCATAAACCTCTTCCATGTGTAGCAGCAACTACAGATAAATCATCCAGTCTTATGCGCAACATATCCGTTCTAACAATTGGAAAATTTGAACAAGGAATCCATACTGTTTCAGTACCATTTAATAAATCCGTATAGAACACACCCATCTCCGTTGCGATATAACATACTTTAGGATTGTTGGGATGAATCAATGACCAATACACAGGAATATCCGGTAAATCTCCTTCACAAGAACTCCAGTTTGGACTTCCCGATAATGCATTTTTTGTTTCCCAAACAGATTGAATTCCATAATTGGAATAAGTAACTACTAAATGATTTGCATCATTTGGATCCACTCCAATTGAAGAACAATACATGCTAAAAAAAACACCGCTATCCGGAATTTCATCATTGGGATCTAAAGGCATTGGTGCGGAACCCGGATCAACAGTGGCTGCATTATATAGTGCATAGATTTGTGCTTCTGATGCACTGCGACCAAAAAATGCAATGCCGGGTGGATTATTTGAAACACTAACTGCCGAAATTTTTCCACCAAAAACACATGCCTTTTCCCAATCATTTCTTGTTGCTGTAGTTAATGAATCTATACGCCATAAACCAATGTTACTTGCATAAAAACATTTTTCGGGATCATTGGGATCTAATGCCCAAGGATTAATAAAAAATACATTGTTATCTGTGAGTGTATCTATCGTTAATGTATCAGGTAATTCATATCCACCATTTGTAAAGCGATAAAATCTTCTGAATTGCGTTGCTGTATAAAATATATCTGCATTAAAATTATTGTATTCAGAAAAAGCACCATCTGCTCCCGAAACAGTTTTAAAAAAAGATACATCAGGATTAACTGCCATCAACGATCCATTATCCTGTGTACCACCAATTAATTTATGATTGCCGGAAACAGGATTTATATCTGCACTATAAAATTGAGTTACATTATAACCATCATTGCGATGATAAATAAATGGTTGACTTGCAGAAAAATTATCTGTTTTATAAATGCCTCCATCATTACCAAAATATACTTCATCAGAATTTCGAAAAACAACCGCATGTTGATCCACATGCACATATCGCAATAAATTAGAATCAATACCGCCGGAAGTGAGTTGTTTCCATGTTCCACCACCATCCTGAGTGCGCCAAATATGTAATCCACCTGCAACTACAATATTCGGATCATTCGGATCCACTTCCATAGTTAAATCATACCAAGCTTGCTTAGCTGCAAGTTCACGATTATCACCCGGCAAAGAAGTTAATTGCCAGTTAGCCCCACGATCTTCTGTTCGATACACTCCTTGAATTCTATAATCTAAAGAACATGGAATAGCATACGCAATGTTGGGATTAGATTTAGAAACTGCTAATTCAATTCTATAATAACCGCTGCCCGGTAAACCTGTAGTTTGTTTTGCATAAGTAGAAGAGTCGCCATTATCAGAATAATAAACACCATCAGTTTCAAAAATTCCAATAGCGACAAATACACCACCATCAGAGGTAATTTCAACATCACAAATTGAATTGCGTGTAGAACCTGCAGTGGAACCCAACACTTTTTGCCATGATGTTCCTCCATCTGTTGAACGTTGCAAACCTCCACTGCGAGTTGCAACATAAATATCACCGGTAATTGGATGCACATCAATATCCTGACAATAATCAAAAATTGGAATTGCTGTAGAACTTAATTGATTCCATGTTGCACCACCATTTTCTGATTTCCAAACACCTGCACCTTTTACACCATCAGCATTAAACCATCCTTCTCCGGTACAGAAATAAAACAATTGCGTATTGTTGGGATCATATGCAATTTTTGTAATAGCGAGTGTATTAAAAAAATCATTCACCGGTTGCCATCCACCACTTCTGAAATTCCCTGTTACAGTTTTTTTATAATACCCCCGATCTTTTAAAGTATTGTAAGCATGCATCAAAGCATTTTGCGGAATAGCGCCCGTATTTGGGTCTGCTAATTTTAGAAATAAAAATTCTCCATAGCCTTCCATTTCTGCAAGTTTTTCTTCTTCACCTTCTTCATTTATAATTGAATAGGTGGATTCAGAAAAATACTTCGTTAAAAAAGAAGCAGTTAATATCAGAAAAAGGGAAATAAAAAAAATACGATGCATATAGTTAATTAATTAGCTGAAAATTAATAGAAAATAATTCTAAAGATAATTGTTAGGTAATTACTTACAACTATATGGTTGTGAAATGTAGAATAAGTAATAATAAATAAGGTAATCTAAATCGTAAATAAAATCTTATTTGTTTACGGCAAGAGTAATTACAATAAAAAGGAATCAGTTTAAAGAAATATGCGAAACCAAATCCTGCGCTGAGTTATGAAAAAGTAATTCATGTAATTCAAATTGCATATAATCAATAATAGGAAAATTTGCAATGATATTTACTGCATCAGATTCAGATTGTGCAACTATAACTGCCCACAGTTTTGTTCTGTCAATAGAAATTGCATAGCTGGTAACCTTACCATCCATAATCATTTCATCAATGTAAGTTCTTTGATTTGAAACCAGTTGCATAAAATCTTTTCCTTTTGCATCCAGTAATTCCGAGTTAAGTAGAAATTCTGACATCGTGCTTGTTTTTTGTATTTATAAAACGATACTATATTAAATATGGTTGTATGGCTATTTTTTATTTAACGGAATTTCTTAGGATATTCAAAAAATGCAAGTTGGCCACCTCCTATTTGCAACAGCCCCCAAGATTCAATATTAAAATGCACTGCAACCACTCCACATGTTGGAATCATTTCCGTGAATCCCGGAATTAATGCATTTGCCAAATTTGTAAAAGCGGGATTATGTCCTGCTATAAAAATCTTATCTGGACGTGATTGTCGTTTGTGCAATACCTGAATAATATCTTCTACTTCACGAAAATATAAATCGGGTTCTATCAGCATTTTATTAGAATCAAATCCTAACTCTTCACATAAAATTCTAGTGGTAGAAACTGCTCTCAACGCAGGACTTGAAATTACTTCATCAGGAAATGCTTCATATTTTCTCAACACCTCTCCCATTAACAACGCATTTTTTTTACCACGTTCGGTCAATGGTCTTTCCAAATCATGCAAGTCTTCGTGTTCCCAACTTGACTTTGCATGTCGTATGATATAAAGTGTTTTCATACTCTGTATTCTGATGGAAAAATTAAACAGATATGTAGAATGCAAGTATTCAGTTATACACATGTCAATACAATTCTGATTAGAATAATATATTAACCGATAGCAATAACTAATTTTACGATAGAATAAATATATGTCGAAGAAAAAGAAAATAAATAAAACACGGAGCATTAAATCTGAAGACTTCGAAACAGACTTGTATAATTTTATTGCGACCAAACCGGAACGTGGAGTTGCATTAAAACAAATTGTAAAATGGTCATTAAAACAAAATGATGGTGCCGGACTATTTGATTCAATAGAAAAAATGGTTGATCAAAAGCGCATCGAAGAAGTTGAGCAAGATAAATTTCGAATAAAGCCTACATTCTCTCCTGAGGATACACTAATTGGTATTGTAGATATTACCCGTTCGGGAAATGCGTATGTAATTATTGATGGAAAATTGAATGATATTTTTATTCCATCACGAAGCACAAACAGAGCATTTAATGGTGATGTTGTTCGTGTGAGACTTACCCGGAAATCCAAATCACAAAAACAAGAAGGTGAGATTGTAGAAGTAATTAAAAGACAGAAAGAAACTTTTATCGGGCATATACAAATCAATAATGATTTTGCTTTTGTAGTTACTGATAAGGAATTTAATAATTACGATTTTTATATTACACCTGATGAAGTAAAACGATCAAAAGTTTCGGATGGAGAAAGAGTAATTGTGCGATTGAAAGATTGGCCGCCTAACATGAAAAATCCTATTGGTCAAATTGTAGATAAATTAAAACCTGCAGGCGATCATGAAAGTGATATGCGGGTGATAATGGTTGAAACAGGAATCAATTATAATTTTCCGGAAGATGTAGAAAAAGAAGCTGCTGCTATATCAGAAACTATTTCAGAAGAAGTAATTGCAAAGCGCAGAGATATTCGAAATACATGGACAATAACAATCGATCCACATGATGCAAAAGATTTTGATGATGCAATCAGTTTGCGCAAATTGGAAAATGGCAATACAGAAGTGGGTGTACATATAGCGGATGTTTCGCACTTTGTTACCGTTGGAAGTCAGTTAGATAAAGAAGCATATCAACGAGCTACTTCTGTTTATTTGGTTGACAGAGTTATTCCGATGTTGCCTGAAAAATTATCCAACAATGTTTGCTCATTAGTTCCGCATAAAGACAGACTTACATTTTCTGCAATTTTTGAATTTAATGATAAGCACGAAATAGTGGATACTTGGTTTGGCAAAACTGTTATTCATTCCGATCGTCGTTTCAGTTATGAAGAAGCACAAGAAATAATTGAAAATAAAACCGGTGAGTTTGCCGAAGAAATTTTGCAATTAAATGTTATTGCACATAAACTGCGTGATGAAAAATTTAAAAATGGTGCTATCGCTTTTGAAACTCAGGAAGTAAAATTTATTTTGGATGAAAATAAAGTGCCTATCGGTTTATATGTAAAAGATAGAAAAGAAGCGCACATGCTTATCGAAGATTTAATGTTGCTCGCCAATAGAAAGGTTGCAGAATTTATGGGTAAGACCTCTAAAGGAAAAGCACCCGAAGGGAAACAAGACAACACAAATTATCCTTTTGTATATCGGGTGCATGATGTTCCGGATATTCAGCGATTAGAAGAATTTGGATTAACAGCAAAACGTTTTGGTTATAAATTAAAATTGGATTCACCACAAAATATTTCATCTGAATTAAATAAATTGATGAAAGAAGTGCAGGGAAAACCCGAACAAAATGTATTGGAACAAATGGCAATACGATGTATGGCAAAAGCAGTTTATACCTCAAATAATATTGGACATTACGGACTTGCATTTAACTATTACACACACTTTACTTCACCCATCCGGCGCTATCCTGATTTATTGGTGCATCGCATTTTATTTGCTGCTTTGCATCATAGCAATAAACCGATTTCAAAAAATGATTTAGAAGAAAAATGTCGCTATGCTTCTGCGCAGGAACGCACAGCAATGCAAGCAGAAAGAGAAAGTGTGAAATACAAACAAGTGGAATATTTATCGAAACATATTGGTGAAGTATTCGAAGGAATAATTTCCGGTGTAACTCATTTCGGAATTTTTGTTGAGCTGCGTGAAAATAAATGCGAAGGTATGGTTGCGGTAAATTCAATTCGTGATGAAATGACGTTTGATGATAAACGCAGAAGACTTGTTAGCCTAACAGGAAATAAACCTTTTGAAATGGGTGATGTGGTAAAAGTAAAAGTGGTGAAAGCAGATTTGGATGCACGAAGGTTGGATTTTGTGTTTGTATAAAATCAAAATCTAATCCATACAGAGATTCCCTTCTAAAAATTTCATAAAATATTTGGTTTAGAGATGCGGGTAAATTTGTGAGAACTAAATGGCTCTTTTAACAAATTCTTCCAGTATTTTATCGAATGAAAATTCGATTTACTTCAATTTTTTGTTTTTAATGTCTAAAAGTTTTTTAGCCGAAATTTTACTTACTACTTTTTTGCCTGATTTTTCTTCTATTTCTTTTCGGGTATTTCCTGCAATAGTACCGCCTTGTTTGGCAATGGTTTTATTTTGAGCAAATGTTTTTGGTTTTTTCTCTTTGCTTATTTCTGTTGTGGTGGCTTCGGCAAGCATATTAAGTACCAACTCAAGATTGGTCATATTGTCTCTTAAATTTTCTTTTTTTAGGTCTTTGTGTTTTTTATATTCTTTTACCGATAATCCACTCCACGCTTTAGTGATTTCATCGGTGAGGATGGCGTATTCCTGTCCTTTTTTTACGCCTCTTTCATCCCATTCATCGGTGAGCTCTTTGCGCACTTCTATGCTTTTTAAGCGTTGATTAATCCATTCTTTGCTATAGCCTTTTTTCAGATAGGTTTCCATTAATCTATCAATACCTATTTCGGGGTCTTCTATCTCGTCTATTCTTTCTCTCGCTACTTTTGCTATCCACAATTTAAAAGGCTCAGCTTTGGGTGAGGGAATTGATTGTATTAAGCGAAATAATTGTTCTGTATCGGCTACATCGGTTTTATAAAATTTACCATCAGTAGATTGTAGTTTCAGTTGGTTACAGTTTGTAACCAACTGGCTTCCTTCCTTTGTTAGCCTGTGTTTGAGCACTTTCCAGTAGTTATTTGGATTTGTGCTTTCTGATAATATCCCCACAACATCTACTATCGAAAAATACCATTTTTCTTCTTCTTCATTCCAAATAGAACGCACTTGCTTTTGCTCAAATAATTTTATGGTTTGTTTTTGTTCCATATAATACACGATTACACAATTCGATAGTTACACAATTCAATTTTACAATTCTACTATTCTAAAATTTAAGCCATTGCCTTCGCCTTTAGCCTTCGCATTTTCCGGATTCAACGATTCCCCAATTCAACGATTTTCCGATTACACAATTACACAATTCGCCAGTTACACAAATTCAATTCTACAATTCCCCAAAACTACTTTATAGAATCAAAATCCAACATTTCCACTTGTTCAAATATTTTTTTCGGTACACTTTCCCAAACATGAATATTTGTTATTGAACCCACTTTGCCTCTGCCAGATGCTAAAAGAATTTTACCATACCAGTTATAATCTGTCCATGGATTTGTAATTGCAGGTTTGTTATCATCTGCATTTGCAAAGTAATCCCACTGCGATATCAAACGTGTTTCAAAATCAATATAAATAAGATATTTATTTTCAGGAGTTGCTCCCACATTATCATAAGAGAGTTCTAATATTTCCGCTTTTCTGCCATCCGCAGTTTCACCCCTCTCTACATAAGAAATGAATACACCATCATCAAATAATTTAAATGGCATCAGCAACCAATAGGAATCATTCATCCAATACAATCTTGCCTTCTCTAAATATTTGGTTAATGAATCCGGTTGCGTCATTTGTTTTCCATCCATATATAACAAACAAGTTTCATCGGTGAGAGAAGCAATAATGGAAATTGATTTATTCAGTATATCAACTCTCACTCTATTGTTCTGTTTATCCCAAAGCAATTGTCTTTTTCCAAAAAAATTCCAGCCAATATATCTTGTTGCATTATAATTATCCATGCCGCCCATCATGTTCACCGTTTCATTTGCTAAGGCTTTGGCTTGAGTAAGTGCTTGCTGAGATTTAAGTTCTCCATTAAACAATAGTAAAACAAACAACCACAAGAATGTATTCTTAATTAATAGTTTCATAATTCATTTACTGTTTGATTTTTTATCAATCGTACACCTTTATATAATATCACCGAAGTAACACACATAATAACATGTGCAAAATCTACGGCTCTAAACCACGGATCATTAATATGAATTTTTGCAATCTGAACAAATGCTGCTATTAAAGAAATTCCCACTGCAATTAAAATCCATTTGCTCGCCTGATTACCCGTTTTTTTATAATTGATTAATTCAAATGAACCGACAACAATTCCTAATCCATAGAATGCATGAAATTCTACCCAAAAGAAATTTAAGGTAACCACAGCAGTTGTAATCATAATTGCTAATTCAACAAAATTTAATATGGGTAAAATCTTGTGAAGTGATTTTGGCATTTGAGGTAATACATGCATAATAGCTGCCCGCTCAATTAACATAATGGCAAACATACTTGTAATCCATCCGGGAAGTTTCCAACCAATTCCCAATCTGTAACAAAGTGCATGACCGAAAACACCACCAAGCAATGTTGCCAAACCAATCATAAAAAAGAAATATCTGTATAGTTGATTTGAAAGCGTTGGAGTTAATTCTTTTTTTGATTTGAAAAAAATTCTCCAGGCAATTATTGTAATTAAAATATCGGTGATGGCAGTAACCGGTTCCTGAACTAACACATTATATATATAGATGTTAGTTTCATTATTACACAACTCGGTTTGATAAGGAATAAACGACATACAAAAACGAAAATGAATAAATATTTCTGAAAATAAAAAACCCCGGAATAAATCCGGGGTTTTCAACCAAAACAGGTTTCCAATGGCAAAAGTAAATTGTTTATGGAAACCTTTATCTTTTATGTAATCATGTCATTGGAAGAACAATCTCTGAGGCAAATATAATTCGTTTGGAAATGCCCTCAAATTAAACGCTGAAAATTTTTTTTGAACATTCTATAAGGTATTGCATTTCAATACATTACTTATTTCCAACTTCTAATTTTAACAAATAGGCGACATATTATGAAAATGACAATATAAATTGCCATCCTGTCAGCAATCCTGTGCCTAAGCCTTTACAGACATATACTTTGGGAGAAGTAGAGTCAGGTTTTCGCAGGATTCCAAAAGCCGGGGGAGCTGTAAAAGTTAAATTATTGGCAAGCCTGAATTCCGGCTACCTTAAAAACCTCATCCCTTCGCTTCGGAAATATTAGAGATTGTAAGTAATACCGAGGTTTAAGCCGGGTTTAATAAACTCCTTCATATCAACAGAAGCACTGAGTACTCTGAAATTAACCTGAATTGGAGTATTAAATTCCTTCCTGAAATCATAACCTGTTCCAATACCAAACTGCGGGAGGAATGCACCGTGGCTTGCAAATAATGAATTTTCAAAAGATGAAGCACCAAGATCTGCCGGTTGGTTTTCAAATATTTGGGCATAACCTGCAGAAGCAAATAAATCTACTATAAAGCCGGATTGATAAATCGTTTTAAAATCAAGTTCAATATTGACAAATGCTGCAACTGACTGTACATCAGTTTTAACTATACCAAATTGAGGGACGAAATACAAATGCTTATCTGTATAGCGAGTTCCTTTATTACATTGTATTTTTTGATGTGTCGCATAGAGAAAATCATATTCCGGACCGATAGCGATTCCGGGATATTGCATATCATAAGCCATAAAGTAAACTCTAACCGGGTGTTGCTTTCCACTTTTTTGTTTACCGAAAGAGTTGGCGAATTGCGCATTTGCATTCTGGATGCAGATAATCATGGCTATCGCCATAACTATAGATTTAAGATGGTTGTGTGTCATTTCCAAATTGGTTTGTTTCATAAGCAAAGCAAAGGTGATCCATTACTTTGCCTTCTCCATAAATGTTAGCTTACCAAAGTGACCCAAAAGTGACTGTCATTCACATATTGACGGATATCTGCATTTTTATAAAGCGGTTATAGGAGTATCTTTTGGATAAGTCACGCTGAATTCAAACTGTAATTTCTTAGTCTCTTTTGCCTTAACTTTCTCTTTCCATGTAAGAATTCCGCTGGCTAAATCTATATCAGATCCACCTTTATTCAGTATCTCTACCTTAATCTCATTGACCTGACTTACCGGAATATGATCTTTTATTACCACATCTATATTATATGCTTTGGAGTTACGGATAGAAATTTCGAACGCACGGTTAAGGGTAACATTTGAGTTTAAGAATTTCTCATTGGTTTTATCCTTCAATACAATTCTCTTCACTTCTATTGATTTGTCTCGTCCCAAAGAAACCTCCATTGTATCGCTCAGGCCTCCGGCGTTAAGCATCGTTTTACCTACATAAGTACTGTTAAAGTAAATATTTGCATTACCCGGAATCAGACTTAGTTCCTCCCAGCCTGTAATTCTGGCAATCAAATAAGCAGACTGATCAATTTTAGGGATTGCCAAATAATTGTAATCGGATTTTAAGGTGGCTGTTTTCAAAGCCACAATATGTCCTTTACCATCAGATGGAATTGAATATTTGAGACTAACGGCAAATTCTGTGTTGGCAATTGTTTGATTTTGGGCCGTATAATTTGAACTGATATCAGCAGGTTTTTGATTCAGATAAGTATCTACTGCACCTGCGGAAGTTGTTTCTGCCATTTCAGAAGATTTTACTTTGTCATCCTGATAATCTCTTTCATAATAACTCTGATAATAGCCGATATACCAAGTACCGATTGCAGGAGGATTATTTCCAAGAGAAGGATTTCCTGTACTGCAAGTAATCAAAACATCTTTCCAATTAATTCCTGTGTTCTGCCAGATATTTGCCTTATATGTAAGCTCAATAGGTTTGCTCACATCAATAGCCTTCAAATCATAAGTGGCATACCATCCTGCATTGTAGGTAAGATAATTTACTTCCACTTTTGCAGATACAGATTGTTCTGCCACCACTGAAATTACTATCTCCGGAACAGGAATATTTTCTATTGCGATATTTTGCTGATTCCAATAGTTGTTTAATTCCGAAAGCCGGTTTTGCAGGCTATTTAACAATAATGTATTCGCCAACTCTTTCCTTTGAAGCTTTACCAATTCATCTGAAATCTCATTCAGTTTAATATCATAATATTCCATTGCTTGTTTTAATACGATTAATGAATCGCTCTTTCCTTCACCTTTCAATAATTTATTACTAAGCATCATTTGCTTTTGATAGCTCAGATTCTCTTTTTTAAAATTCAAATCCATCGCCACGAAATTCAATTCGGTTATGGAATCATTTACTTTATTTATTTTTCTTTGAATATCATCCGGCAATTTCCCGCTTTCATTTGGCTCAGGATAAAACATGCGATACTGCACATCTAAAATTGTAAAATCTCCAAAGCCACTAGCCTGCACACTATTCGCATCAATTGCCGATGCGATTCCACGAATGATTATATCTGTAGAACCTTTGCTGAGTTGTAGAGATTGGGAATGATATAATTGTACTCCGCTTAAAAAGACAGTTGCTTTTTCTATAGGTGCTTCAATAATTGTTTCTTTTTGAGAAAATAAAAATGTTGATTGTAGCATCAACAGAATTGCAATAGCAGATTTCATAATTAAAAATTTACAACTGAGATGCTCTCAAGGTTGTATTCCATAAATCATTGTAATGCCTGCTTATACACTTTCAAAACTCTCTCTCTTGCTTCTTTATGATTTACTATTGGATTTGGATATTGCGCAGTATCTATTTCAGGAATCCATTTGCGTATATATTCCTGATCCATATCAAATTTTTTTAATTGTTCTGCAGGATTAAAAATTCTGAAATAAGGAGCCGCATCACAACCACTACCTGCTGCCCATTGCCAACCACCATTGTTTGATGCTAAATCATAATCCAAAAGTTTTGCTGCAAAATATGCTTCGCCCCATCGCCAATCAATTAATAGATGTTTGGTAAGAAAACTTGCTGTTACCATGCGCACCCGATTATGCATAAAGCCAGTTGTATTTAATTCACGCATACCTGCATCCACCATCGGAT
Organism: Bacteroidota bacterium; assembly: GCA_016715425.1. Taxonomy (NCBI): domain Bacteria; kingdom Pseudomonadati; phylum Bacteroidota; species Bacteroidota bacterium. Next base: position 371,882 of record JADKAC010000001.1, on the reverse strand, counting down.
ATCCGGTTTCACCATTGCACCAAGCATTAAATTCTGATTTATTATTTCTCCATTGTATGTTATCATAAGCAGGTTTAAATGCATGACTAACTACGTGAGGAAAATGAAATAAAATCATTTGATAAAAATCCCTCCAGATAAGTTCATTCATAAATACAGCATTGTATTGTATCGCAATTTTTGCGAGTTGCCGGATACTGCAAGTTCCAAAACGCAAATGCACACTTAAACGAGTTGTACCTGACAACGCAGGAAAATTTCTGGTGTTATGATAATGTTCAATAACATTTATATCAATTATAGAAGAAGGAATTGAGATTGTTGATTTAGTAAATCCCAATGATTCCAAAGAAGGTATTTCAAAATCTTGAGTATTTAAATAATTTGCTTTTAATTTTTCGGAAGGAAACTCTTGTAATGTATTGGAAGTAATTTTTAATCGGTACTTATTTGCATACGGTGTAAAAATAGAATACGGTTTGCCATCCTCTTTTACTACTTCATGTTCTTCAAATAATACCTGATCTTTAAAAGTATAAAAAGAAATATTTTGAGATTGTAAAAAATCTGCTATTAATTTATCTCTCTTGATTCCATACGGTTCATAATCTTTATTTGTATAAACTGCTTTTATTTCAAATTGAGTTACAAGAATTTTCCATACATCAAATGGATTTCCATATTGTATTAACAGCGAAGCATTATTTTCTTTCAGCGTATCATTTATTTCCAGCAGTGTGTTATAAATAAAATTTACACGGGCATCAGATTTATCCGAGAGATCAGATAAAATATTTTTGTCGAAAATAAAAAGAGGTAATACCGGAAAGTCACTTTGCAATGCATGAAATAATGCAGTGTTATCTTGTAATCTCAAATCTCTGCGAAACCAATGTATTACAACCGGCTGATTTTTTTGCATCCAATCTAAACCATTGAATCCAGTATATGTTCATTGAGTTTTGCCAACAATATATCAGCCATTTCCTGCTTGTAAGTAATGCCTTCGAATGTTTCCACCCATTGAATACCATGGATTGTATTGGTTATAAAAAATTCATCTGCCTGCAATATTTCTTCTATTTGTAATTCCTTTTCAATCACTTCAATTCCTATTTTACGACATAGTTTAATAAGCACTCTGCGCATCACTCCATTTACACATCCTTCTGTTGTAGCGGGAGTAATTAAGACATTGTCTTTGCGAATGAAAAAATTTGAAAACAACATTTCTATTGGTCTGCCTTCCGTATTTTTTATGAGCACATCATCTAATTGATTTTCCTTTGCATATATTCCTGCCATTGTATAAATCATTGCATTGGCAGATTTAAACTCTGAAAATTTATTCTGCATTTTTTTTATTTCATCGAACACCCCAATTTGCAAACCTGTTTTATTGATTATATAAAATTCATTTTCCAAAGGTGAAATTTCAATGATATATTCTGCACTAAAATTTTCGGGCGTGTATTTTCCTTTACCCGCTCTCCAAAAAGTAAGACGCACTCTCGCATTTGTAGATTCATTTTTTTCAACCAATTCTTCCACTTGATTTTTAAAATAAGGAACTGTCCAGAAATCGGGTAGTTCCATTTTCAAAGTATCTAATCCTTCAATAAATCGCACATAATGTTGATTAAAAAACATGGCTTTTCCACGAAATACTTTTATGGTTTCAAACAAACCATCACCAAATAAAAAAGATCTGTTGTGAGCAGGAATTGAAAACAAAATCTCGTCAATGAATTGACCGTTATAATTTATCAGCATGGTAGTAAGTAATAAAATCTGAAGTGATTGAATACATTAAAATTGTATTTCAGGAATATCCCCTTCAACAATTAAACGACCTTCAGTTTTAGATTTAATTTCATCTACACTCACTCCGGGGGCACGTTCCAATAATTTAAATCCATTGGGGGTAATATCAAATACACCAAGATCAGAAACTACTTTTTTCACGCAGCCTAAACCTGTAATAGGCAGCGAACATTGTTTTAATAATTTACTTGCACCATCTCTGCTAGTGTGTTGCATAGCTACAATAATATTTTTTGCACTGGCAACTAAATCCATTGCACCACCCATTCCTTTTACCATTTTACCGGGAATTTTCCAGTTGGCAATATCACCATTGTCTGCAACTTCCATTGCACCCAAAACAGTAAGATCAACTTTACCCGCCCGTATCATTCCAAAGCTCATTGCGCTATCGAAAAAAGCAGAGCCTGGCAAAGTTGTAATAGTTTGTTTACCTGCATTAATTAAATCCGCATCCACATCTTTCTCCTCCGGAAATGGCCCCATTCCCAACAATCCATTTTCACTTTGCAGAGTTACAGAAATTCCTTCGGGAATATAATTGGCAACCAATGTAGGAATACCAATTCCAAGATTCACATAATATCCATCTTGTAGTTCACGTGCAATACGTTGTGCAATTTGATTTTTATCTAACATATCTTATTCAATTTAAAATAAAAATTATTTTCTTACTGTTCGTTGTTCAATGCGTTTTTCATAATTGCTTCCCTGAAAAATGCGATGCACATAAATGCCGGGTGTATGAATTGCATTCGGATCTAATTCACCAGCAGGTACTAATTCTTCCACTTCTGCAATTGTAATTTTTCCTGCCATTGCCATCAGTGGATTAAAATTTCTTGCAGTGCCTTTATAAATTAAATTTCCCGCAGTGTCGCCTTTCCATGCTTTCACAATTGCAAAATCCGCATCAAAAGCATATTCCATCAAATATTGTTTGCCATTAAATTCACGCATTTCTTTTCCTTCCGCTACTTCAGTTCCCACACCGGCAGGAGTATAAATTGCAGGCATTCCATAACCGGAAGCCATACATCTTGTAGCGAGAGTACCTTGCGGAATTAATTCCACTTCTAATTCTCCACTTAATAATTGGCGTTCAAATTCTGAATTCTCACCCACATAACTTGCAATCATTTTTTTTAATTGCTTTTTCTGCAATAACAATCCAATTCCAAAATCATCTACTCCTGCATTGTTAGAAATGCATGTAAGATTTGTAACTCCTTTTTTCACAAGTGCATGAATACAATTTTCCGGAATGCCGCATAATCCAAATCCTCCTAACATTAAAATGCTATTATTTGAAATATCAAAAATTGCAGCTTCTGCATTTTCAACTACTTTTTGAATACTCATTCTATTTGTTTTTTACTTTCTAATAAACTTAATCGTTGTGTTACTTCTTTATAAATATAATTCATAATTAATGGATGCTCGGAATAATAATCATAGCTGCTTTTAAACTGTTCATATTCCACATGATGCATAGCCATAATTTTTAAATAGTCGGACGCAATAATTTCATTTTTATGTTCCCGCATTGAATCTGTTTTCAATTCCTGCATAGTAGCTTCAGCTAAATGAATATCTGCAAGGATTTTTACCATCGGTCCAATTTGTATAATAGTATCGGGCACATCATTCAACATACCTTTATTGAAAACCAAATCGCTTTTTGGTTTACATTGCATCAACGAAAAAATCAGGATAAAACTCAAGGCTGTTCTCAACTGTATAAAGTAATTTTGCGCACAGAAGCTAAGATACAAAATGCATAGTAAATATAAGGAAATAAAGCAATTTTTAGATGCGCACAACGCTACATTAGTAGCTGTTTCAAAAACAAAACCTGTGTCTGAAATTTTAGAGATATATAATTCAGGACAAAGAGATTTTGGTGAGAACAGAGTGCAGGAGTTAACAGAAAAAGCAGAGCAATTGCCAAAGGACATTCGCTGGCATCAGATTGGACATTTGCAAAAAAATAAAATAAAATATATTGCACCATTTATTTATTTAATTCACTCTGTTGACAGTTTAGAATTATTGATTGAGATTAATAAACAAGCACAAAAACACAATCGTATTATTTCTTGCCTGTTACAGATTTATATTGCAAAAGAAGAAACAAAATTCGGTCTGAATGAAAAAGAGCTTTATGCATTATTAAACTCATCGGAGTTTAAGGAGTTGAGTAATATAAAAATTACGGGATTGATGGGAATGGCAACTTTTAGTGATGATAGCGATTTAATAAAAAATGAATTTCGACATTTGAAAAAATTATTTGATTCCATTAAGAAAGAATTTTTCAATAATGATTTTAATACAATTTCAATGGGTATGTCTTCTGATTATATTCTTGCCATTGAAGAAGGCGCAACTATGGTGCGCATTGGCAGTTTAATTTTTGGTGATAGAAATTAGATTTGAGTAATTATTTCCACACAAGAATGCTAATACAATCTGGAATTATACGGATATTAACCGGAGTAAATCCTAAGTATTCACCATCTGCTTCCACATGAATAGGTTTTGCAGTATGAATTACAATTTCTTTTGCCTGAAATGTTTTAACAGCAGCCATATTTACGAAGCTGCCATTTCTCAATTTTGGTAAACTAAAAATCATTTTCAATTTACTCATATCACCAATAACAGACATATCCAACAAGCCATCATTATATTTTGCAAACGGCAATTGTTTCATACCTCCGCCATTATAATTACAAATACCTGCTGCAACAGAAAGCGTTTGAATCTTGCAAATCTTACCATCAATAGTATAAGTTGCCATTGTATGTTTATAGCTGAACAGTGTTTGTAAAATTCCAATCCAGTAGCGAAATTTAGATTTATTAAATGCACCCATTCCTTTTGAAACTTTGTAGGTAACAAGTCCATCAAAACCTATCCCGGCGATATTAATAAAATAGCGTTTTTCAGAAATTTTATTTTTATAATATTCAATAATCCCTACATCATGTAAAAAACTTTGATCCGCTTTTAAACTACGTGCCACTGCTTCTAAATTATGTGGGGTGCCGATGCTGCGCACCCAATCATTTCCGGTGCCGACAGAAATCATTGCCACAGTTATTTCCTCCGGACGATCAGCATATTGCATTATTCCATTCACTACTTCATTAGCAGAGCCATCGCCACCAATTATTAGTATGTGTCTTCCACCGGCTTGTAAAGCAGCCTGCACAAGTTCAACTGCATGCTTATGAAATTTGGTTTCTGCAAATTCTATATTTACGCCCGACGATTCTATGAGTGGCTTCAATTTCTTCCATAATTTCGTTGCTTTACCACCGCCGGAAAGAGGATTAATTATAGTAAACCATTTTAATTCTGAGAGTTCCAAATGAAAATTATTTTATACAAAAGAAACAAAAACTATGGATTCAAAAGATTTTCGTAAACAAGGTTATGCAATGATTGATCGTATTGCTTTTTATTATCAACAAATAGAACAATACAAAGTACTTGCACAAACAGAACCGGGAAGCATTAAAAATAAACTGCCGCAATCCATGCCCACAAACGGAGAACATTTTGAAACCATTGCGAAAGATATTGATTCTATCATTATGCCTGGCATTACACATTGGCAACACCCGGGATTTATGGCAATGTTTCCATCGAATGCAAGTTTCCCTTCTATACTCGGTGAATTATTTGCAGCAGGTCTTGGCATCAATGCAATGTTTTGGGATACATCTCCCGCTGCTGCAGAATTGGAAGAACAAGTATTGAATTGGTTACGAGATGCAACGGGATTACCCAATACTTTTAAAGGTGTAATTCACGACACTGCTTCTTCATCTACATTCACTGCAATTATTTGTTCTAGAGAAAAAATATCTAATTATAACATAAATGAAAATGGATTTAAAGATTTTACTTCATGTACAATCTATTGCAGCAATCAAGCACATTACTCTGTAGAAAAAGGTGCGAAAGCTGCAGGCATCGGAAAAAATAATGTGAGAAAAATTGTTACGGATAGAAATTTTGCAATGGATGTAAATGCACTTGAACAAACAATTTTAAGTGATATTCAAAATGGTAAAAAACCCATGATGGTAGTTGCCACTTTAGGCACTACAAATTCTCTGGCGTTTGATCCATTATTTGAAATAGGAAACATTTGTAAAAAATATAATTTATGGTTACATGTGGATGCTGCTTATTCAGGTAGTGCATTTATTTTGCCCGAATATCAATACTTATTAAAAGGAATTGAAAATGCAGACAGCTATGTGATGAATGCGCATAAATGGCTGATGACAAATTTTGATTGTTCTTGTTTTTATGTGCAGGATGATACATTACTAATTAATACTTTCAGCAATAATCCGGATTATATAAATGCAACAAGTGATAATGCTGTGCGCAATTATAAAGATTGGGGATTGCCTTTGGGAAGAAGATTTCGTGCATTGAAATTATGGTTTGTGTTGCGCAATTATGGACTTCATGGATTACAAACTATTTTGCGAAACCATATTGCTATTGCTGATACATTATACAGTCAATTTGTAAACCATCCAAATTGGGAAATTATGGCGCCGTTTGCAATGAATGTAATTTGTGTGCGCTATAACAATACTGATTTATTAATTGAAAATCACGTAGATATTTTTAATGAGCAACTATTAAAACAAATCAATCAATCAGGAAATTTTTATTTAACAGGAACAAAATTAAATGGCCAATATGTATTGCGGATTGTTCCAGGCCAGGAACATGTAACACGGCAGCATACAGATAAATTATTTGCAGAATTAAATGCTGCGGCTGTTCAGCTTATCAATTAATTTGAATAATTATTTACCGATGTAATGATTGAATCCCTTAATTCCAATAATTGCTGAAACATACTATCACTGCTATTTTTCCACTTTTTAAAGCGTAGTACACTCCACCATTTATTAATATCCTGCCAATAGTGAAATGCGATGATTCCGGTAATAGGAAAAGCTATTAGAAATAGGACCGCAGAAATAAGACTCCCAGTAAACAATTTTGTAATAAAAAACAGCAGAATATACCACACAGGAAAAAGTATAATTCCCATTGCATATTTTAATGAGCTATAAAAAATTGCTTGCTTCACATTATTCTCAATTACTTTTTCAATGAGTTTGTAGGGTAAATAATTTACTGCAATACCAAACACATATACAGGCAACATCACAATAAAATATAACATCATCATTATTATTACAATCCAATTGTGTCGGCTGGGATCAAACGTATTTTCTCTGAATCGAAAGTGTTGTAACAATTTTTGATATTTATGCAATTGCAATATTAAATCAGAAAACATTTCATGAGATTCATTACGAATATTTTCTATTTTTTTTATCAAAGGCTGTTGTTCATTAAATTTTGATATGGGTTCAAGCAATTGTTTTCTTTCTAAAATATTATAGCGGGAAATCATATCACTTATCTTTTCAATGTCTGCCATATAATGTGAATGTGGAATATGTAAAGCCACTTCCTGCATTCCCTGTTCAATTGCATCTTTTAATTCAGAGGTAGCACTCACCGCATTTTGAAAATACTTTTCTTTAAAGTCTGCAACAGAAATCGGTTTACCAAAATTTATCATCTGCCATTTTCTAAATTTTTCTGCATCAGAATAATTTACACCAACGGGCACTATCTGAATATCCGGCTCCCAATTATATGCCTCCATTGCACCAAATGCAATTTTGCAAATTCCTTTTTTTAATGGTCTTACACTATTTTCATTTATGCAATCACCTTCGGGATAAATTCCCAGCATTTGATTTTTAAAAAGTAATTCATAGCAAGCAGCAAAAGTGGGATCGTTAGAAATATTTCTATTACCCGCTCTGTCTCTCTCCCTCCAGATAGGCAACATGTGAAAGAAGTAAAATAATTTCTTCATCCACTTCGAACTGAAAGCATCACCTCTCGCCAACTGAAACACCTGAATATCTTTTGTATTTACAAATGCCAACGAATCCATAAATGCATTGCGATGTGTAATTGCAAAAATGATTGGCTTACCAGTAGGAACATTTTCCCACTGATGAATTGAAAATTTAGAGTAGTAAAATTTAAATGGAATCTTTACAAGCAGGAATTGTACAAGCCAATACCAGCGATCCCACAATACAATTTTATGACCTTGAAATTCAAGATGACCTACATTTCTTTTAAAAAATCTTTGGATTTTCATTTAGCACCGCAAACTTAGAAAATGATTTACAATGGCAATACTGTTCTTTGTGAAGATCTTGCATCCAAGCGATTCCAGTAATAAGCAATTGCCAATCCTGTAATCAAATCCCAGATGCCCCACCAGCCGGCAGTTACAGCCATACCGCCCAATCCATTGAAAAAAGTAAATATTAAAATTAAACCTAAAGCAGCATTTTGAATTCCTGTTTCAATCGCAATACATTTCTTATCTATAAAATCTAATCGAAATAATGCAGCGATTCCATAGCCGGAAAAAAGCGCCATAATATTATGTAAAAACACCAATAAAAAAATCACTTGAATCACTTCTAAAAAAATAGAATAGTTAGCTAAAAAAGCAAATACAATAAATGCAATAAAAATGATTAATGAAATAATGCGTACAGGTTTTATAATGAATGCCGTAATGCGGGGAAGAAAATGTGCAAACAACATCCCTATAGTTAATGGCACTCCTAAAATTGTAAAAACAGTGGAATACATTTTCCATGGTTCAATACTTATTTCGATTAATAATTCTCTTGCCGGTGCATAAAGATTTCCATATAATGCAAAATTGAATGGAGTCATAAATACACATATCACAGTGCTGAATGCAGTAAGTGTTACCGATAAAGCAACATTTGCTTTTGCATAACTCGATAAAAAATTTGACATGTTTCCTCCCGGGCAAGCGGCTACTAATATTAATCCCAATGCAACAGATCCCGATGGTTGAAAAATAAGTATTAATAAGTATGTTAAAAATGGCAATACTATCCATTGAGATAAAATACCTGCTACTGCTTTTCGAGGATACATAAACAATCGCTTGAAATCACTTGTGCGCAAATTCAATGCAATACCGAACATCAAAAATGCCAACAAAAAATTGAGTAACAATAAATTTCCTTCACTCATGTGAAGCCTGATCTCATCAATGGCCATATACCGGTTTAATCTTGTTCAGGATAAAAATAAGTTTTTGAAATGTGTTTCCTCAAAACCACTGTTGATTTCCAAAAATTTATACCTTTCAATACATTCAAAAAATATTATTAATCAATATTCTTTGATTTCCTGATGAACTTGTATAAATTGCGTTTCCATTTATTTTTTAACCATAAATACCTACTATATGAAATCGTATGATAGTGAACACATCAAAAATGTGGTTTTGGTTGGCCACTCGGGCAGTGGCAAGACAACTCTTGCCGAGTGTATGTTATTCGAAGCCGGAGCAATCAACCGCAGAGGATCCATTGCAGAAAAAAACACCGTATCGGATTATACAGATCTGGAACATGAACGGGGTAATAGTATTTTTTCTACGCTATTAAATGTGGAATGGAAAGAAACCAAAATTAATATTATAGACACACCCGGTATGGATGATTTTGTGGGTGAAGTGGTGAGTGCTTTTAAAGTTGCCGATACAGGAATTCTTGTAATAAACGGTGCTAATGGTGTGGAAGTGGGAACAGAATTAATTTGGGAAATGGCAGATGAAATGCGCAAACCAATGTTGCTTGTTGTAAATCATTTAGATGAAGAAAAATCAGATTTTGATAATACTATTACTCAAGCAAAAGAACGGTTCGGATCGAAAGTAACTGTTGTACAATATCCAATTAATCAAGGTGTAGATTTTAATGCAATTATTGATGTATTAAATATGGTGATGTATGTTTTTCCAACAGACGGTGGCAAACCGGATAAACAAGAAATTCCTGCAAACGAAAAAGAAAAAGCAAAACAACTCCACGATGAATTAATTGAAGCCATTGCAGTGAACGATGAAACATTGATGGAAAAGTTTTTTGATAAAGGCACTTTGGATGAAACCGATATGCAAAAAGGATTATTACTTTCGATTCGCAATCATGATTTTTTTCCTGTGTTTTGTGTATGTTCAAAACATAATATGGGTAGCGGACGCATTATGGGTTTTATAGATTATTGTTGTCCGAGTGCTGCCCACATGATGCCTGAAAAATTAACCAACGGTGCAGATTTACCATGCAATTCGAATAATCCTACTGTTGCATTTATTTTTAAAACTGTAAGTGAGCCGCATCTTGGTGATATGAGTTATTTTAAAGTATGCAGTGGTAAAGTAACTACAGGAATGGATTTAATAAATACAAATACGGATGCTGCTGAACGTATCAGTAATATTTATACTGTAGAGGGAAAAAAACGTGATAATATTAATGAAGTGATGGCGGGTGATATAGCTGCAACAGTGAAATTAAAAAAGACGCATACCAATAATACTTTGGCTGCAAAAGGTGAGAATGTTACTGTTACTCCAATTAAATTTCCTTTGCCAAAAGTGGAAGCTGCAATTGAAGTACATAATAAAGGTGATGAAGAAAAAATGGGTACAGCACTACATCATATTCATGAGGAAGATCCCACTATTTCTGTTGATCATAACATGGAATTAAAACAAACGATTGTAAGTGCTCAAGGCGAATTACATCTTGCAATGTTGAAATGGAAAATAGAACATTTGTATGGAATTCAATTTGATTTTATTAAACCTCGTATTCCTTATAGAGAAACAATTCAAAAAGGTGTAAAATCCGACTACAAACATAAAAAACAAAGTGGCGGTGCAGGACAATTTGCAGAAGTGCACATGTTGGTTGAACCATTTTATGAAGGCATGCCCGATCCAAAAGATTTGAATGTACGTGGACGTGAAGAACATGAATTAAAATGGGGCGGAAAATTGGTGTATTTAAATTGCATTGTTGGTGGCGCTATTGATATTCGTTTTCTGCCTTCTATATTAAAAGGTGTGATGGATAAAATGCAAAATGGTCCGTTGACAGGAAGTTATGTGCGTGATGTAAGAGTGAGTGTATATGATGGAAAAATGCATGCTGTTGACAGTAATGATATGGCATTTAAACTTGCAGGAACTATGGCATTTAAAAATGCGTTCCGTGAAGCAGATCCGAAATTACTTGAACCTATTTATGATTTAGAAGTGATGGTTCCGCCTGATATGATGGGTGAAGTAATTGGCGATTTACAAACCCGCAGAGGTATTGTAATGGGTATGGATACAGATGGTCATTATCAAAAAATAATTGCACGAGTTCCACTAGCAGAATTGTATGGATATTCTTCCGCTTTGCGCTCACTCACACAAGGCAGAGGAAAATTCAAGAGAACATTTTCTGAGTTTGCTGCTGTTCCATTTGAATTACAACAACAATTAATGCATGCACATATAGAAGAACTTGCTGAAGCATAATTTGTGTAATAATTGAATAATAAAAAGCCGGTTTATTGCCGGCTTTTTAGTTATTGTTTTCAAATTAAAAGTCATATTCGATAAATATTTACTTTCTATATATTATTTATTGTTTTATTTCAGATTCAAAAGTTTAAATTTGATAATGAATTTAGAAAAAAATTATAAACCCGGTATCTATTTATATACAATAACAAGTACCAGTGGCGAAATAAAACATGGTAAGATCATAAAATTATAATTTATGAATTCTAAAATGCTAATTATCATTTTATTTATTTTTCATGTACTCAATTTATTTGCCCAATCAAAGTCGGATAATTGGTATTTTGGTGATTCAGTTCTTCTTAAGTTTAATGAATTCACATTAGAAGCAATTCCAGCCGCAGGTATTGCTCATGAAGCGTCTGCCTCCATCTCAGATAATAGTGGCAATTTATTATTTTATACCAACGGAGTTTCTGTTTGGAATAGACTAAATGCTATGATGAGCAATGGAGACAGTCTTGACATTGATCAAATTGTTGAATACGGTTCGTCCATAACACAGGGAGTAATAATTGTACCATTTCCTGAGAACGATAATCAATATTATATTTTTACAATCGCTGATTCAAATCTAAAATATTCTATTGTTGATATGTCTCTTGACGGTGGATTGGGCGATATAATAGATAATAAAAATATGCCTATTATTTTTGACAAGTTAACTCAGCAAATGAATGCTGTTTTACATGGGAATGGTTTAGATTGGTGGCTCATAATTCATAAAAAAGGAATTGACGAAGATTCATCTAATGTATTCTATAAATTACTGATAACTACAGATACAATTTTTATTAATACACAACTTGTTGGAAAATTGAGAAGCGGAAATAATGTTGGTGAGATGACTTTTACACAAGCAGGTAATAGATTAGCCTTAGCTGACAATAATGGTCTTGAGATTTTTAGTTTCGATAGATGCACAGCTCAATTAGTTTCCTTATTCTATTTACCAATTTCTAATATTATTGATTCAGATGATTATCTCTATGGGTGTGAATTTAGTCAAGATGGCAATAAACTCTATATTTCAACACTTAGCTTAAACGAATTCTCTAAATTGTATCAATATTGTTTTAATTGTAATGATCCATTTCCAGAAACACAAAAATTGATATATGATCTTGTCGTAGATAATTATTTGTTTTTACCTAAATATACATTAGGTCAACTTCAAATTGGACCAGACAATAAAATTTATATTGCCACTAGCCATTTTTTAATGCCTACTGATGATTTCTCAGAATACACTATGAATCTTAGTGTAATAAATAACCCTAACATAGAAGGTTTAGCATGCAATTTAGATACTAATAATATTTACCTTGGAGGTAGAAGAACACTTTATGGCCTCCCAAATTTGCCTAACTATAATCTCGGTGCTTTGGCAGGCAGCGATTGTGATACAATAATAGAGGTGGCAATAGATAATATAGAAATACAAAAGGTTGCGGTTAATATTTACCCAAATCCTGCAAATAATTTTATAATAATAGATTCTCATTTTACAGAATATTCCGGAATTTCTTTAGAGATAATAAACATGAATGGAATAAAAGTTAAAGAGATATATATCACCTCTCCTTCTCAAAAAATAAACACAGATAAATTGTCTTCAGGATTATATAACCTGATAATAAAACAACAGGGTAATAATCTATTTAATACCAAACTCACTATTCTACATTAATTATTTATTGAAGCGAAATTTACAATAGCATAATTTGTGTAATAATTGAATATTAAAAAGCTGGTTCATCGCCGGCTTTTTTGTTCCTAAAAATTCAAAATAACCGATATAGCAATCATCCGGCTTTTCGAAAATAATTTTAAAATTATTTGCTTTCTTCATAATTATTCTATATTTGCATCCTTGTTTAACTAAATTGTTAAATCATTGGGTAAAACTACAAAACAACTACAGCCGGGAACAGAAGAGCAAATTCTGAATGCTGCCCGCAGAGTATTTACTCGCAAAGGATTTGCTGCCGCAAGAATGGAAGACATTGCGCAGGAGGCAGGTATCAACAGAGCTTTACTACATTACTACTTTCGAAGTAAAGACAAGATGTTTGATATGGTGTTTAAAGAAAACATGGGGAAATTTTTCCAGGGATTTATTACTGCACTTCAGGGTAAAGAATCCTTTGAAGAAAAAATCAAACGATTGATTTCAGGGGAATTAGATACACTCATTCAAAATCAGGACTTGCCACTATTTATCGTAAATGAAATTGCACATAATCCTGAAAAATTAATTGGCAATATGCAGCATTCACATATCGGTGATTTTCGCAAAGAGTTCGAAAAATTGGTGAAGGCAGAAATTCGCAAAGGCAATATAAAAAAAGTGGACCCACGGCAGCTTATGATGAATTTACTGGCAATGAGTGTATGGCCTTTTATTGCTAAACCATTGCTCATGGCAATTATGGATTTAGATCAGAAAACATTTGAAAAAATGATGATTCAGCGCAAAGAAATAATTGCAGATTCGATATTACTCTCTATAAAAAAATAGCATTATGCAACTACGATATATTCTTTTATCCGTATATATATTTCTAACAATTGTAGTTACAGCACAAGATGTAGTTACCACTACTTCTCTTACTGTTTGCATTGAACAAGCAATGATTAATTATCCACTTGCAGCACAGCGTGAAGTGATAGATAAAACTTCAGAGGTAAGCATAGAAAAAATAAATGCAGCGTGGCAACCCCAAGTTGCATTAAACGGACAAGCAAGCTACCAAAGCGATGTGCCTTTTATCCCGGGAGAATCTCCTTATTTTGCTTTTCCTATATTGAGAAAAGATCAATACAAAGTAGAACTTGGTGTTACACAATTAATTTATGATGGCGGTAATATTAGTCAGGCAAAATCATTACAAGCCATTGATAATGCTACGCAAAAATATCAGCTTGAAACAGATTTGTATAAAGTAAAACAACAAGTAATTCAATTGTATGCAAACATTTTATTAGCTACCGATAATTTAGAATTAATTGCCAATACTTTAAAAACACTTAATGACCGTAAACAGGATTTATTAAATGGTCAGGCTAATGGAGTTGTAACACAATTATCCATAAATGTGCTTGAAGCAGAAATAATAAAAACCCGGCAGCAACAAACTGAAACAATAAATACGAAACAAGCAGCAATGAAAATGCTTGCGGGTTATACCGGTGAATCTCTTTCATCAAATACCAATTTTCAAAAACCGGAGATAACTATTGTAGAGGAAGATAATTCTATTACACGGCCTGAGATTGATTTATTTAAAACACAATCTGAATTTACCACTCAACAAAAGGAATTTGCATCAGGAATTAATCTCCCGCAAGTATCTCTGTTTGCAACTGGTGGTTATGGCCTTCCCGGTCCCAATTTTTTCTTAACGCAATTCGATGCATACTATATGGCTGGTATTAAATTTAATTATCCGCTATGGCAAGGCAATATTAAAAAAACAGATGCTGCTATTTATACTATACAAAATGAAACTATTGCCAATCAACAAAAAACATTTGAACTGAATACACGCATTGATTCAGAACAAAAAATGGCGGATATCACAAAGTATAATCAGCTTATAGAGTTGGATAAACAAATTATTGTTTTGAAAAAAGAAATAATGAATGCAACAGATGTACAATTAAAAAATGGTGTAATCACATCCACAGATTATGTGGTAGAATTAAATGGATTGCTGCAAGTGCAACAAAATCAGGCTTTGCATGAAACACAATTACTTATAGCAAAAACAAACTATTTAATTACTCTCGGCAAATTATAATTCATGAAAAAAATACTATTCATACTCACTATTTCTACACTCCTTCTTACTGCTTGTAATAAGTCGGGAAATGATTTTGATGCAACAGGAAAATTTGAAGCAACAGAAATTATAATAGCAACAGGTGCCAGTGGTTTACTTCTTCAATTTAATGTGGAAGAAGGAATGCATTTAGAACAAAACAGTATTGTGGGAATTGTAGATACTGTGCAATTACATCTTAAGAAATTACAACTACAGGCACAGGCAGATGCAATACTGAGCAAGCAACCGGATATTAGCAAACAGTTGGCAGCAATTCAAGAACAAATTCGTTCAACAAATACAGAAAAAGTAAGAACACAAAACTTGTTAGATGCAGGTGCAGCTACACAAAAACAATTGGATGATATTAATGCGCAGTTGGATGTATTGCATAAACAATTAATAGCACAACAATCCAATTTAGAAATTACAACAAAAGGAATTCACAGTGAAATTGATCCTGTGTTATATCAGGTAGATCAAGTAAATGATCAATTAAGGCAATCCTATATTTTAAATCCAATTTCAGGAACTGTACTTACTAAATATGTGGAGCTGGGAGAATATGTAACACCTGCAAAACCATTGTATAAAATTGCGGATTTGTCGAATATGATTTTAAGAGCTTATGTAACCGGTGATCAATTATCAAAGATTCAATTAAATCAAAAAACAACAGTATCCATTGATGATGGCAATGGCGCTTTTAAAAATTATGATGGTACGATAACATGGATTTCTGATAAAGCAGAATTCACTCCTAAAACAATTCAGACAAAAGAGGAAAGAGCAAACCTGGTGTATGCAATAAAAATAAGTGTACCCAACGATGGCAATATTAAAATAGGAATGTACGGCGAAATCAAATTGACAGTTGACAGTGGACAGTTGACAATGAAAAATTAAATATTAGAAAATGGAAAATGTAATAGCAAATAAGTCTTATGCTTTTGCGATTAAAATAATTAATCTTTATAAAGAGCTATCGCAGAATAAAAAAGAATTTGTTCTTTCCAAGCAACTGTTACGAAGCGGCACTGCTATAGGCGCATTAGTAAAAGAGGCTGAACATACGCAATCAAAAGCAGACTTTTTAAATAAGATGAATATTGCATTAAAGGAAGCCAATGAAGTTGAATATTGGTTAATGTTATTAAGAGATACTGATTTCTTAACTCAAGAAGATTATTTGCACCTGATTAATGATTGCAAAGAAATATTAAGATTATTAATCGCAATTGTTAAATCAACAAAAACTGCATTAAATAAAAAATAAATGATGAACCTAATTTCTTTCATTGTCTATTATCCATTGTCAACTATCAACTGGGCAATAGCCAATGAATCAGTAAAGATTTTTTCATTGTCAACTGTCCACTGTCAACTGTCAATTTAATAAAGATGCCAATAATAGAAGCAAATAACTTAGTAAAGACTTACAACAAAGGGAAAGTACTTGCCCTTGATAATGTGAGTTTGCAAATTAATTCTGCTGAGATATTTGGATTAATAGGTCCGGATGGTGCGGGTAAAACTACGTTGTTTCGCATTCTTACTTCATTGATTATTGCAGATACAGGAAATGCGATTGTGCATGATTTAGATGTGGTAAAACAATATAGAGATCTCCGTAAAATAATTGGTTATATGCCTGGACGTTTTTCATTATATCAGGATTTAACAGTGGAAGAAAATCTGCAATTCTTTGCAACACTATTTAATACTTCAATAAAAAAAAACTATAATTTGATAGAAGATATTTATGTGCAATTAGAACCATTTAAAAATCGTCGTGCAGGAAAATTATCAGGCGGTATGAAACAAAAATTGGCTTTGTGTTGTGCATTAATTCATAAACCTAAAATATTATTTTTAGATGAGCCAACCACTGGTGTAGATCCAGTTTCAAGAAAAGAATTTTGGGAGATGTTGAAACGATTGCAACAACAAGAAATAACCATACTGGTCTCCACACCTTATATGGATGAAGCATTGCTCTGTGATAAAATTGCTTTGATGCAAGGTGGAAAAATTTTGCAAACAGATTCACCTTCAAATATTATTGCCTCCTATCCTAAAAAATTATTTGCTGTTAAATCTGATGACATGTTTAATTTGCTCTCCGTACTTAGAAACTACGACCAGGTTTCAAGTGCATTTAGTTTTGGTGATGCATTGCATATAAGTGGAAAAGAAACTTTATCGGAAAATGATATTGAACAATATTTAACAGCATTAAAATATACGGATGTAACCATTCAGGAAATAGAACCGGGAATTGAAGACTGCTTTATGCAATATATGCACACATCACAACACGCATAAAAAAAATGGAACAAGTAATTATCACAGAAAATCTTACTAAAAAATTTGGTGCATTCACTGCAGTAGATTCCATTTCTTTTGAAGTGGGCAAAGGTGAAATATTTGGTTTTCTGGGTGCGAATGGTGCGGGCAAAACTACCGCTATGAAAATGCTGATTGGTATTTGGAAACCCACATCGGGAAAAGCAAGTGTTGCAGGTTTTGATGTATATAAACAAACTGAGTTAATTAAAAAAAATATCGGTTATATGAGTCAGCGGTTTTCATTATATGAAGATCTGACAGTGCTGGAAAATATTCGATTTTTTGGCGGTATTTATGGATTGAGTAATAAGCAATTAAAAGAGCGCACTGAAACTTTGATGAATGATCTTGAATTACATTCTGAAAAAAGAAGTTTAGTAAAATCATTACCACTTGGCTGGAAACAAAAACTCGCATTTTCAATTGCAATAATTCATAATCCGAAAATTGTTTTTTTAGATGAACCAACTGGTGGTGTTGATCCAATAACACGCCGTAAATTTTGGGAGATGATTTATGAAGCTTCACACAGAGGTATTACAATTTTTGTAACCACACATTATATGGATGAAGCAGAATATTGCAACCGTGTTTCAATTATGGTGGATGGACACATTGCAGCTTTAGATACACCCACCAAACTGAAAGCGGCGTATGGTGGAAAATCTATTGATGACATATTTACTCAACTTGCCAGACAAGCAACAAGAATAGCAGACTGATGCAGCAATTTATAATTTTTGTACGCAAAGAATTCCTTCACATTTTTCGTGACCGCAAGTCGCTGCTCATCATATTTGCTTTGCCGATTGTGCAAATACTTATTTTCGGATTTGCACTTACCAACGAAATAAAAAATACAAAAATCGGAGTACTGGATTTATCGAAAGATGTGCAGACTGCAACATTGATTCAACAATTGGATGCAAGCAAATATTTTGAAGTGAGTTTATTAGCAAAATCACAACAAGAAATTAATGATGCTTTTGCAAAAGATAACATTACACTTGCCGTAATTTTTCCGGAAAATTTTAACGAACAATTGTCGCAAAATAATTATACCCAATTACAATTAATAGCAGATGCCACAGATCCGAATACCGCAACTACCGTGGTTGTGTATGCAAGCAATATTGTGCAGGACTTCATGAAAAACATGAATACAGCGGTTGCAGCACCGATGACGATTACACCTGAAATTCGCATGATTTATAATCCGCAATTAAAAGGTGCATTTATTTTTGTTCCCGGCGTAATGGGAATGATCTTATTACTTATTTCTGCGATGATGACATCCATTGCAATTGTGCGTGAAAAAGAATTAAATACAATGGAAGTTATTCTTGCTTCTCCACTGAAACCGATGGTATTAATTTTAAGCAAAGCAGTTCCATATATTATTATTTCTTTCATTAATGTACTCACCATTTTATTGTTAAGTGTAACAGTACTTGAGTTGCCGATTAAAGGTGATTTATTGCTGTTGTTTGGTGTGTGTTTATTATTTATTACCACTGCAATTTCTTTGGGATTAATGATTTCAAATATTACCAACTCCATGCAGGTAGCGATGTTTATTTCATTAGTTGGTTTAATGTTGCCTACACTCCTTCTCAGTGGTTTTATGTTTCCTATTGAAAACATGCCGATGCCACTGCAAATTTTTTCGAATATCATTCCCACCAAATGGTTTTTTATAATTATAAAAGATGTAATGATAAAAGGACTTGGCATTCAAAGTATCTGGAAAGAAATGATGATACTCACAGGAATGACTTTGTTTTTTTTAATAGTGAGCTGGCGCAATTTTAAAATACGATTGGAATGAGAATTTTGTTATTCATATTAAGAAAAGAATTCGCTCAGATACGACGCAATCCCGCTATTGTCCGCATGATATTTATTATGCCGATAATGCAATTAATTATTCTTCCCTTAGCTGCGGATTATGAAGTGAAAAATGTAAATGTGAGTGTGGTGGACAATGATCATTCTACTTATTCACAACAATTAATTCTGAAATTAGAAGCATCCGATTATTTCAGACTTGTAGATTATGCGCCGGGATATTCTGAAGCAATGAAAACATTGGAAAAAGATGAAGCAGATATTATTTTAGAAATTCCTGCACATTTTGAACGTGATTTAATACGAGATAATAATAGTCAGATATTACTTGCTGTAAATGCGGTGAATGGAGCTAAAGGGAATATCGGTGCAGCGTATGCCGGCAATCTAATTAATCAGTTTAATAACAATATACGAGAGGATTTTTATCAGCAATCAAAATTCCCTTCAACACCAATGATTGACATCACTTATTCCAATTGGTATAATCCGCACATGAGTTATATTGTATTTATGGTGCCAGGCATTCTTGTGTTGCTTCTTACACTTGTTGCAAGTATTATGACTGCGTTGAATATTGTGCAGGAAAAAGAAGTGGGGACAATAGAACAAATAAATGTATCGCCCATAAAAAAATATCAATTCATTTTAGGCAAATTAATTCCATTCTGGATTATTGGTATAGTTGTACTCACAATCGGACTTATCATTTCAAGGTTTATTTATGGGATAATTCCTGAAGGCAGCTTATTATTAATTTATGCATTTGCTGCCGTGTATCTGTTTGCATTATTAGGAATTGGTTTACTCATTTCTACATTTGCCGAATCACAACAGCAAGCAATGTTTATTTCCTTTTTCTTTATGATGATTTTTATATTAATGGGAGGACTTTACACATCCATTGACAGTATGCCGTATTGGGCACAAGTAATTACACGTTTTAATCCGGTAACTTATTTTATAAAAGTAATGCGCATGATAGTGATGAAAGGAAGCAACTTTAATGAAATCTCTTATAATTTTTTAATCATAGGAATCATGGCTGTTGTATTTAATATCTGGGCAATATTAGCTTATCAAAAACGAGTGTAGTAATTATATTAAACAAAAAAGCCCTTCTATCTAATATGATAAAAGGGCTTTTAATAATCATAGAAAAAATCAAGAAAAATGTAAGTTGTGTTCCGTTAGGATTTTCTTTGCACATTCTAAAATTTGTGTATCCTCTAACCTCACTACTCCCCCGCTAGTCCCCTTTTCAAAATGTACATCTGCAATTTTATCAGGGCCTTCAAAATGCTCAGCACCGAAATAATTTCGCACCGTGTCCACATTAAGGTTAAGCTCGTGAGCAATACGTTCCATACTGCCATGAGGCAATGTATCCTTAATGTGTCTAAGTTCATCAAAAGTAATTACCATAATATTCTATTTAAATAGTTAATAATTAGTAAAAAGCGCACATAAGTTTAGGGAAGATTTGTATTAACTCAAAATTTTTTAATCATTTTTTTTCAACTTCGGGGCATGAAAAATCGCTATTCGCTTGCCACAGTATGTTTCGGCTGGTTAATTATTTTGGCGATCTCGCTTTTTTATTATCCTAAATGGCAACAAAGCGGTAATGAAAGCACGATTGGTTATGATGTTGCGGGTTATTATGAATATTTACCTGCAATATTTATTTATAAGGATCTATTGCAACTTCAATTTCAGGATTCAGTTTTTGCAAAATATAAATTGGGAAATAGTTTCCCGAATTATGAATCCACCTCTGGAAATAAGATTATGAAATATCCTGCAGGTGCAGCGATTATGTATCTGCCTTGGTTTACTGTGGCACATGTGTATGCAAAAGCAAATGATATTCCTGCGGATGGATTTTCTAAACCGTATCAGACAGCATTGAGTTGGGGATGTTTGTTGTATGTGTTAATAGGATTATTATTCGCCAGAAAAGTATTGCTGCATAAATTTAATGATAAGGTTACTGCGATTACTATACTACTTTTAATTATTGGCACTAATTATCTTAACTATGCTTCCATAGATAATGCAATGACGCATTCCTTGTTATTTACCCTTTTCAGCATCTTGCTTTGGCTCGTTATTTCATTTTATAAATCACCAAGAATTATTACTGCAATTTTCATTGGAGCACTTATAGGATTAGCAACAATTACACGACCATCAGAAATAGTTATTTGTATTATACCAATCTTTTGGGGAGTGTTTGATAACAAAAGTTTCATGCAGCGATTGCAGTTTTTCAGACAACATATTATCAAAATAATTTTTGCAATATTATCCTCCTTTGCTATAATCAGTATTCAATTATTGTATTGGAAATATACCAGTGGTAATTTCATTGAATATTCTTATGGCGAACAAGGCTTTGATTTTAAACATCCGTTTTTTTACGAAGTATTATTCACCTTTCGCAAAGGCTGGTTGGTATATACTCCGTTAATGCTTTTTATAATTCCCGGCTTTGTGATTCTTTGGAAAAAACATCGTGATATCTTCTGGTCTTGTTTCCTTTATTTTATACTTACACTTTGGATAGTTGCCAGTTGGGAAATTTGGTGGTATGGTGGTAGCCTTGGTCAACGAGCTTTGGTGCAATCTTATGCGGTGCTGATATTTCCTTTAGCGGCTACAATTGAATCATTATTACGTGCAAAATTATTTTGGAAAATTATTGCAACTGCATTTATTATTTACAGTGTTTCTTTTAATCTGTTTCTTACCTGGCAGGCACATGCACCAATTGGAATTTTTGAAGCAGAAAATATGAACCGTGCATATTTCTGGAAAACATTTTATAGTACAAAAATTACTAAACAGGACAAACTCCTTTTAGATAAAGTAGATATAAACAAAGAACCAATAGGCAACTCTGAATTAATTTGTCAAATACAATTTGAAGAAGATTCATTTGCCATTGCGGAAGATATTTTTAACCCGGGCAATCATGCACGGATAATTAATTCAGAATTTTCCTTTTACAATTTCACAATTTCAAAACAGGAAATAGATACATATAAATGGCTACATATTTCAATGATGTGTTTCTTAGATAAAAAAGAATGGGACTTATGGAAAGCCGATCAGATTGCAGTATGGTTTAAAGACGGAGATACAAAAGTAAAAACCAACTTTGTTCGTATCCAGAGAATTGCAGATGGAGGCTATTGGGTGGAAGTATATTTTGATGCCGAGATTCCTAAAAAGAATTTCAATTCAATTGAAATTGCAGTTATGAATCTCGGCAGCAGATACACTTTATTAATTGATAATATTCAAGTTAAGGCTTACGACTGATTGAATTATTTAATTTTTACCAATTCAGGAATCACTTCAGTTGTATCAATGAATGTTCCGTCTTTTTCATAAAACTTAATACAATATTTTCCCGGCTCCACTAATTCATTTACATCTACATGTTGATGTAAAACATCCTCCATTGACATCACCACTTTTTTGTTGTGGTCGGATATTTCCATTTTTATTTCTCTGTCATCACCAAAAAATCTTTGAAGTTTTGATAATCTATCTTTTCCATTTATTATCCAGGCAGGTGAAGAATTATCAGCAATAACATTTGTATTGGTAGTAGCTATTGCGCCACCTAAAAGATTTCCCTGAGCATCAGTAGCAAATTCACCATTCAATTTTATTCCGGTATCATCCATTACAATATATTTCCATGACCCGGCTCCTAAATTTTTTACATTTATTTCTAAATTTTTATGACTATAGGATTGATCTACTGTAACCACTGTATCTTTTAAAATCATCAATTTCAAATTCCCTGAAATAGTTTTCTCATCAATTTTTGTGAGAAGATTATTACCGACATTTATCTGGAAATAAGTTATCGCAGGTGGCACAGCACCAGTACCGTAAAACCATATTTGAGATATGGGATCTTGCTGCCAAAAACTCAATAAATCATTAGCCACTTTTGATTTTCCATTGGCGTTGGGATGTACTCCATCTTCATTCACCATATCGGGTTTAAACTCATAACCATCATCACGGGTTTTTGAACCTTGAGTCCAGAAATAAGGTCCCCACATAAGTAAAGGTACTTTTGGAGAACTTCCTTTATAACTCAATTCGTTGCTGCCATTAATTTGCTGTTCTATCAACCATTTCATCGCCCATCCATTATAATAAGCACGTGGCTCCTGATGTTTATCCTTGGCATCGTTTGGCATATATTCCGTTGTATGACGACCGGTAAGATATATAATTTGAAGATTGGGATAACGTATTTTCAACTGCTGAAATAAATAAGTAAATTCATCCACCAGCATATTAGCTCTTTCAGGAAATGCAGAGGTTGTATTGCGCAAGTCATCTTCCTGCACCCAAGCTACTTGTATTTGTGCATTTGTTAATCCGGCTTGAGCCACACGACTTTCTACATTCACCCAATATTTAGCTTGTTGATCATGAATTTTATTTAGATCCTGTGCCGGTACACCACCATTAATAAAAGTTATTTTTGGATTTATGCCTGGGACTCTGGTAATCTTTGTTGCCAAATCTTCACTGAACATAAAAACTGTGGAAGGTCCAATTGAAATTAAACCAACCTTTCCATTTGCAGATGGATTACCCTTTGAATCCAATGGTTGAACAGCAGAGGCTGCGGCTATTGCATCAGTATAAAAAGCCGATGGCATCGTATTGCTGCCATTGGGATATAAACCACCGGTGTATCCCTTATACTCACCTTTACCAAGTTCATTAATGGGTTCCAAAGTTGAAACATCTGTGGATTGCGCAAACACTCTAATACTAAAGAATGCAGATAAAATAAATACAGATAAAATAGAATTCATTTGTTATGGATATTTTTATACAAATTTTAACATAATCATGCCAAAGATTTGCAAATGTATTCTAATAATATTCTTTACAGGATTTTTATTTTATCCCTGTGTAACTCTTTCCCAAAATGTGTTGGGTTATATGGATGTGAGAGGACGGTACTTTGTTTTCAAAAATGGATACCCGGAACAAATTGAAAATCTGCCAATACTCTCTTATCAAAATTCTAATGCAGGAATTGCTTATGTAGACAATAGCAGCTTACTCAATTTTGTAAATGCCGAAAGCAAGGTAAGTTTAGATATTGTAGTAAAAGCATTTTATAAAAACACCGATTACTATTTATATTATGGTGTGGGTGATATGATTGGTATGTACGATGGACAAAAGAAATGGACGCTTGGAAATATCAGTCAATACGGTTACAGTGTTTCTGATAGCATAGCAGCTTATCATGATATCAATGGATTTTATTCTGTGTTCTGGAATGGTGAAGAAACATTATTAAGCAGATTGCCTATAAGATTTATGGCCACCGGAAAAAACATGCTTGCCTTTGTTGATAATAGTAATTTCATCCAGTTATTTTATCACAATACACTAACTCAAATTGACAACACTATACCTGCGAGTTTAAAGTTGGGTGGAAATATTGCTGCATACATAGATAGCTATCGTGAATTTAAAATTTTCTATGCAGGCAAAGTGTATGATCTTTTTAATATCAGTGAATTGATTTGCAGACAAGGAGATAATACTACTGACATCACCAATAATTATGATACGGATTTATTTTGTTTCGGTACGATAGTACATCCTCGTTTTGATTTTTTACCCTTATTTATTGCCGGCGATGATATGGTAATGTATATTGATGAAATGAATTATCTGCAAATGTTTTATAAAGGCGAAGTATTCGAAGCCTCCAATGCAGTACCGAAACATTATGATGTGGTAGATAATGTCGCATGGTTTATTGATCTCAATGGTTTTCTGAATGTATTTTATGATGGTGAATTTTATGTAGTGGAAAGCTACACACCCGGCAATATTATGGCAGACAGAGATATCGTGTGTTATACAGATTTAGATAATCGGTTGATAGCTTTTTACAAAGGTCAACGCTACGAAGTGAGTAAAGATATTATCCGCAGTTATGATTTAAATAATCACGCAATTATTTATTCCATTAAAGAAAATGAATATAAATATTTCAGTTTCGATTGAAAATATGTGTTATTTATTTGCATCGTAATAGGCAAATATTTCTTTCACAATTTGTGATTCACGACTATTAATATTTGTACGGATTTTTAATTCTTCTTGCGCAATCGTTGTAAATAAACCATCCAATGCTTTTTCTGTAACATAAGCGGTTAAGTCAGGATTCAAATCTTCCACAAGAGGAATTTGATTGTAATAATTAATAGCATCTGCCCAATACTTTGTTGCATTTACACTCTTCAGAGATTTATCAATTACAGGTGTAAATTTTTCAATAAGTTGAGCAGTTGAAGTGCGTTCAAAATATTGTGTAGCTGCATCGTTAGCTCCAAACAAAATACCCATTGCATCACTCACTGTCATTTGTCTTGCTGAATTTATTAAAATCGCTTTTGCTTCCACTGCCGCAGATTCCGCAGCACGATTTACAGACAAGATTACATCATCACATAATTTTCCCATTCCAATACTGCGCAATGTAGTTTCCACTTTTTGAGCTTCCGGAGGAAATAATATTTTTACTAATGCATTGGCAAAATAACCATCCACTTTCGATAGCGTTTCACTGCCGTTAGTTGCTCCTTGCACCAATGCTTCTTTCAATCCATTCGCCACTTCTGAATCTGTGGGAGTAACTACCAAAACTGTATCTATCACCTGTTGCATTACAGCAGGATCACAAGAAGACTGCACCGAAAACACAGCCAACAATATCACTATTCCAATTTTATACATAATTAGTTTTATTAAAATGAATTTATCAAAAATATAAATTGCCCGACTAATTTTACGAAAAAAGAAAATGGACATTGCAATAATTACTATAGGTGATGAAATATTAAACGGAACTACCATTGATACCAACTCTGCTTTTATCGGTAAAGAACTTGCATTGATTGGTATTTCTTTGCGTGAGAAAATTACCATTTCTGATAAACGTCAACATATTCTTGAATCTTTAGAAAATTATATCGGCAAATTTCCACTGATACTTATTACCGGCGGACTAGGTCCCACAAAAGATGATATCACAAAACATACACTCGCAGATTATTTTAACTCTGAATTAATAATGAATTCTGAAGTATTAGAATTTATTGAAAAGCGATTTGCAAAAAGAGGATTGACCTTAACAGAATTAAATAAACAACAGGCAATGGTTCCGGCTGCATGCACTGTTGTAAAAAATAATATGGGCACAGCTCCCGGAATGTGGTTCGAAAAAGATAATTCTATTATTATTTCAATGCCGGGTGTGCCTTATGAAATGCAGGCGATGGTGAAGGATTCTGTTATACCACTTTTGCAATCACGTTTTGAATTACCTGCAATTTACAATATTCATATTATGACTTCCGGTATTGGTGAATCATGGCTCTCAGAAAAAATTGCAGATATAGAAGATAGTTTGCCGGATGCAATTGGTCTTGCCTATTTACCATCACCGGGAATTGTAAAGTTGCGCTTAACAGCAAGAGGAAAAAATTATGCTGTCTTGCAAACAACTACACAACCATTTGTGGATGCAATTATAAAACGACTTGGCGATAAAGTATTTAGTGTAAGCGCTGAAACAATGGAAGAAAAAATCGGAAGTATGTTGAATCAATTATCTGCTACATTAGGTACTACTGAAAGTTGCACAGGAGGTTCAATTGCAAGAAAAATAATTTCTGTTCCCGGAAGTTCTGATTATTATTTGGGAAGTATTGTCGCATATCACAACGATATAAAAACAACTATTCTCGGCGTATCACAAAACATATTAAACGAATATGGCGCAGTAAGCGAAGAAGCTATTCGTGAAATGCTGAAAGGTGGATTAAAAATCTTAAAATCAGATTATGTAATTGCTACCTCAGGAATTGCCGGACCCGGAGGCGGAACAGAAGATAAACCAGTGGGAACTGTATTTATCGGAGTTGCAGGAAAAGGAGATATCGTTATAAAAAAGTTTTTATTTGCCAACGACAGACCTGTAAATATTGAATACACCTGCATGTTTGCCTTGCACGAATTACGCATGATGTTACAGAAGCATCTTGAAAAACAGGCCTAAACAGTTTAACTTTGAGCATAATCATTTCCTAATTAAAAAATAGAAATAATGGCGCAGTCAGATCTTATAATGCCGAAAATGGGTGAAAGTATAATGGAAGCTACGATATTAAAGTGGCTGAAAAAAGAAGGAGATTCTGTTGAATTGGATGAACCTGTTTTGGAAATTGCAACGGATAAAGTGGATAGTGAAGTGCCCTCTCCTTTTGCCGGCACCATTTCAAAACTATTATATAATGAAGGTGATGTTGTGGAAGTAGGAAAAACTATTGCAGTAATTAATAGTGGTGGCGATGCCATTGCTCCACCTGTAAAACAACAAGAACCTGTTACTGAAACAGCAGAAAAACAAGTGGCTGTGCAAGCGGAAATTAAACCTGCTGTGCAACAAACAAATACAAATTCTTCGAATGGTTCTGCCGATAAATTTTATTCTCCGCTGGTTTTAAATATTGCTCGTAGTGAAGGAATATCAATGACGGAACTAGAAGCAATTAATGGTACAGGAAAAGATGAAAGAGTTACAAAATCGGATATACTGAATTATGTAAAAAATAAAGATTCTCAACCTGTAACTTCTACTCCGGTGCAGACTCAAGTTGCAGAAAAACCGGTGGTGAAAGAAACTGTTTCTAAATCATCTTCAACTGCTTCAAGTGGTAATGTTGAAATTGTAGAAATGGATCGCATGCGCAAATTAATTGCCGATCACATGGTGATGAGTAAACGTACATCCGCTCATGTTACTTCTTTTATGGAAGTTGATATGACCAATATTGTAAACTGGAGAAACAATATTAAATCTAAATTCGAAAAACGTGAAGGTCAAAAAATTACGTTCACTCCAATTTTTATCGAAGCAATTGTAAAAGCGATAAAAGAATTTCCAGGAATAAATATTTCAGTGGATGGTTATAATCTTATTTATAAAAAAGATATCAATATCGGAATGGCAGCGGCATTGCCTTCTGGAAATTTAATTGTGCCTGTAATTAAAAATGCAGACCGCATGAATCTGGTAGGACTAACTGCTGCTGTAAATGATTATGCAAGTCGTGCCCGTATCAATAAATTAAAACCCGAAGAAATTCAGGATGGCACATTCACACTTACCAATGTGGGTACATTCGGCAGCATTATGGGTACTCCAGTAATCAATCAACCACAGGTGGCAATACTTGCAGTAGGCGCAATAAAAAAGCGTCCGGTAGTATTAGAAACACCACAAGGCGATGTGATTGCAATTCGCCACATGATGTATATGAGCATGAGTTATGATCATCGTGTAGTTGATGGTATGTTGGGAAGTACTTTCTTAACTCGTGTCGGTCAACTATTGGAAAATTTTGATATTTCCAGAGAAGTGTAATTTGGAATTTATAAACTATTGCAACAATAGTCACTGAACATTTTAATTTGCATGTGCATCTTTACCTGAGTATTCAGAAATAAAAAAAGACAACATTATGTATATAGAACAAATGTACACGAATTGCTTAGCAGCAGCGGCATATTATATTGAAAGTAATGGTGAAGCAGCAGTGATTGATCCATTGCGTGAAACAGATCCATATATTGAAAAAGCAAAAAGCCGTGGAGCAAAAATTAAATATGTTTTTGAAACACACTTTCATGCAGACTTTGTTTCCGGACATATAGATCTTGCAAGAAAAACCGGTGCAACAATTGTTTACGGTCCCGAAGCTGCAACAGAATATTCTGTGTATAATGCAAAGGATGGAGAAGAATTTAAATTGGGTGCAATTACTTTTAAAGTGCTGCATACACCTGGACATACTTTAGAATCTTCATGTTATTTATTATCTGATGAAAACGGAAAACCTCACAGCATTTTTACCGGTGATACTTTATTTGTTGGTGATGTTGGTCGTCCTGATTTACTGGATGGTTATATGACCAAAGAAGAATTAGCAAACATGATGTATGATTCTTTAAATAATAAAATTAAAGTGTTAGCTGATGATGTAATCATGTATCCTGCGCATGGTCCGGGAAGTGCCTGCGGAAAAAGTATGGGTGCAGAAACATATTCAACTATCGGTATTCAGAAAAAAACAAATTACGCATTGCAGCCGATGAGTCGTGAAAATTTTATTTTAAAAGTTACAGAAGGTTTATCTGCACCACCTGCATATTTTTTTAAAGATGCAGCAATTAATAAAAAAGGATATGATGCCATTGATGATGTGATGAAACGCAACACAAGTCTATTGACAGTTGCAGAATTTGAAGACGCAATAGATCATGCAATAATATTAGATACGAGAGTAGCAGATGAATTTGAAAAAGGATTTATACCCGGCAGTTTAAATATTGGTTTAGATGGCATGTTTGCAGTATGGGTAGGTTCTTTGGTAGATATTCATAAACCAATTTTAGTAGTAACCGCTCCGGGCAAAGAAGAAGAATCTATTTTGCGATTAGCTCGGGTGGGATATGAGCATGTGGAAGGTGTGTTAAATGGAGGTATTGAAAGTTGGAAAAATGCAGGAAAAACTATTGATAAAGTAAAATCAATTCATGCCGAAGAAGTAAAAAATTATTACAATAAACCGGGCTATAAAATTTTGGATGCACGCAAGCCGGGTGAATATGAAACTTCGCATATAGATGGCGCAATAAATATTGAATTAAATCAAATTGAAAATAGAATGGGTGAATTAGATTCTGATTGTACCTACATTATGCATTGTGCAGCAGGATATCGTTCGATGATAGCATCCTCTATTTTAAAGAAAAATGGTAAGTCAAATTTTATAAATGTTACCGGCGGATATAATGCCCTGCAAAATACAGATTTGCCGAAAGAAGCAAGTGTAATAGAAGTAGTTTAAATAAATATTTTTAGAAAATAAATTAATAAATCTATTGTGAAAGCAGTGGATTTTTTTTTGGGGAGATGTAGATAATTGCTTGTTATCATTTCCAATATTTCTTATTAAAATCGATAACTTGTCCCAAGTGTTCTAACGTGTCCCACATAATATTACCTTTTTTTATTTCTCATTTCAATTCTAGCTTTAGTCATTCTTTCTCTTAAACCACCTTCTTCTAAAAATGCTTTCTCCAATGCTTTCATCTGTTGACTTAAAAGATAACTCACAATATTTATAAGGCATATCATAGAATTAGCACAAATTTCTGGTTCAGGATTTTCAATTGCTTTAATGTAAGTTTCATAAGTAGCATTTGGAGTTCTGTTCAATTCTCGAAAACGGGTTACAAGTTTGTGTTCTTTTTCCCAAAGTTTTAGTTTGTTAGTTCTTAAAAAATCTTTATAATCAATCATCAACTCTTCTAAACTTGCCCGTGCAACATTTGTCAATTTTATTTCTGTTTCCTTTGAAGTTGCCGATGCCATACTGGCCTCAGCAATATTCTGTTTACCACTCCTTGCTGCCTGAACCATCTGATCAATGGTTCGATTATACTTTTGAAAAAATCTCTTAGTAAAATAAACCGTTCCATCATAAATGATTTCCGATTTTTGATAAGTTAATAAATTTTGGTAACCTCAATGTAAGGGAATAAACCCATTGCTGTTATTATTCTTTTCTTCCATTGTAATATTTTTTTGGGACTTATAAGACTTTGGTGACTTTCGGTAAACAATCGCTCTCAAATATACAAAACACAGTCTTTCTTTATTCTATAAATCTCTGTTTATTGCTATCGCAAAATACTATATCTCAAGCAGCCAAATTCATTATAACCCATAGCGCAGTTGCTGAAATTAATACCCATAATATTACTCCTTGAATGAGTGGTTTAAAGCCTACTTGTTGTAATACTTTTCGGTTTAAGCCACAACCAATTAAAAACAAAAATCATTTATAAATAATCAGTAATCAGTAGTTCTTAATCAGTGATGAGTGATGAGTTTTTTTTGTCAATGTCAAAGTCAATCGTCTGAGTTTTTTTTTTCATTGTCAAAAAAAAAGCCACTGCTTTCACAATGGCTTTTGTATTAAATATTATTAATAGATTTAATTACCCATCTTCACATCACCGGCTGCTTT
Organism: Bacteroidota bacterium; assembly: GCA_016715425.1. NCBI lineage: Bacteria > Pseudomonadati > Bacteroidota > Bacteroidota bacterium. Next base: position 340,323 of record JADKAC010000001.1, on the reverse strand, counting down.
TGCTGCATCGAAGATTGGAACCGGATCATATTTTTTTACATCTTTTCCTTTGCGGATAATTTCAATATGTGTAATTGTATCACCTTGCGCAATTGCATTCACCACATCTTGTCCGCTTACTACATGTCCGAATATAGAATGCTTTCCATCTAACCAAGGTGTTTCTTTATGCGTAATAAAAAACTGACTTCCGTTAGTAAAAGCTCCTGCATTAGCCATAGATAAAGTACCGGGTTTGTCGTGTTTTAAATCCGTGCGAAATTCATCTTTGAATTTATAACCGGGACCACCTGAACCATTTCCTGAAGGGTCTCCACCCTGAATCATAAAATCTGCAATTACACGATGGAATTTTAATCCATCATAATAAGGTGTTCCTAAAGGCTTTGCTGTGTTTTCAATTTTACCTTCTGCTAACCCTACAAAATTTGCTACTGTGAGTGGAGTTTTTTGATATTCCAGATAAAGCAAAATATCGCCTTTACTGGTTTGCATATTGGCGTATAAGCCATCAGGTAAATCTTTGGTTGGGTCATTTTCTGTTTGTGCTGACATAATTCCTGCTGTTGATATTAACAATGTTAAAATAAAAAATTTGTACTTCATTTTTTTTGATTTTTATTAAGTGTTAGAAAACTAATTTAATTCTGTTTTATTGTTGATGAATATGGGTAATACTTCTTTGAGATAAACAAGTGTTTCTTCTAGGTTTTTTGTACTTGATCCTCCCGATGCATTTATATGACCACCGCCATTAAAATAAGTTCTTGCAAATGCATCCACATTCACATCTCCTTTACTGCGGAAAGAAATTTTTATTTTGTCTCTATCTTCTGTAAATAAAATAGCGATGTCTATATTTTTCATTGTAAGCGGCATATTCACAATACCTTCTTTATCTCCTGTTCCCAATTTATATTCTTCTGCTTCTTTCATGGTAATACTCATAAAGGCAGTGCGCTCTTCTGCCAGTACTTCCAATTTTTGTGAAAGTAAATAGCCAATAAATCGCAATCTATTTTCTTTGTATTGATTAAAAAGATTATTGTGAATGGTTTCTATATGCACGCCCTTGCTAATCAAATTTGCTGCCAGAATATGCACTTTCGGGGTTGTGTTGGAATATTGAAATACACCGGTATCCATTGCTATACCCGCATATAAAACTGCTCCTAATTCTGCGTCAATCAATTCTTCATCACCGGCGGCTGCAATAAAATAATAAATCAATTCGCACGTGGAGCTCGCATTATCGTCCCACAATTCAAAATTTGCAAAATGATCTGGATCCTGATGATGATCTATCATAACCATAATTGCCTGGTTCATTTTCTCCACATCCTGACCTAATCTGTCAATACGTTTTAATGAATTAAAATCACAACAAAAGATAATTTCGCTCTGCGATAAAATAGCAAAACATGTTTTAGATTTTTTTTGATGCACCCATGCTTTATCTGCTCCGGTCATCCAATCGAGAAAGTGCGGAAAATCATCAGGCACAATCACATCCGCAATATGTCCTGTTCTTTCAAAGTAAAGTTTAAGACCAAGGCAAGCACCCATTGCATCCGCATCAGGTCTGGAATGCGCAATTAGAACAATGCGCTTAGGCGTTTTTAATAAATCAAACAAAGGTTGCAGGTGTAGCATAAAGAGACGCCAAAGGTCACTAATTTTTTATTAAATGAAAAGCAAAGCAGTAAAACAGGAGATGGGTTTAGCTATATTTGCCCACTAAAAATAATAAAGATGACAGGAAATATTACATTAACCATGATTAAACCCGATGCAGTTCGCAAAAATTCTATCGGTGGTATTTTACACATGATCAATGAAGCAGGATTTAAAATTAGAGCAATGAAATACACCCAATTGAGTAAAGAAAAAGCAGGTGAGTTTTATGCAGTACATAAAGAGCGTCCTTTTTATGGAGAGTTAGTGGAGTTTATGAGCGATGGACCAATTGTAGCAGCAATATTGGAAAAAGAAAATGCAGTTGAAGATTTTCGCAAATTAATTGGCGCAACAGATCCATCAAAAGCTGAAGAAGGAACAATAAGAAAAAAATATGCAAGCAGCATTGGAGAAAATGCAGTGCATGGAAGTGATAGCGATGAGAATGCAATGATTGAAAGTGATTTTCATTTCAGCAAAGTAGAAAGATATTAAAACACCCACTAGTCACCCTTAAAAAAGAAGCTGCTCCAGCTTCTTTTTTTATGCCGTTTTGTATCGCTTGCCGGCAAGAGAAATAATGACATTCTGAAATTCAAGATTCAATAATAATCCGGCTAATTTTCCGGGAGAGAATGGTAAGCACTGACTTAATTCATCCACATGCATTTCACCATGTTGAATTAAAACATCGTACACTATTTTTTCTTCTGCGTCTAATTCAATAAATAATTCACGTTGTGTTTTATGTTTCTGTTCATTTATTTCCCAATTCATTAATTCAACTACATCAGCAGCATTTTCAATTAAAGCTGCTCTATTTTTTTTGATAAGATAATTACAACCCTTGGAATTTTTATTGTCAATATTTCCCGGCACAGCCATCACATCCCGATTATAATTATATGCAATGGATGCTGTAATCATACTGCCTCCTTCCCTATCTGTTTCCACCACAATCAATCCATCTATCATACCGGCAACAATACGATTGCGCATCGGAAAATTTTCACGATCGGGATTTGTTCCTGTAATAAATTCAGTAAGCAAGCCGCCATTATCTATCATTTTTCTTGCAGCATCTTTATGTATAGCAGGATAAATTCTATCCAGACCATGTGCAAATACACCCACAGTGGGCACATCATATTTTATACAAGCTTTATGTGCTGCGATATCAATTCCATACGCCATTCCACTTACAATCATAACTCCATAAGATTGTAATTCTTTAATCAAGGTATCACAAAAATGTTTTCCATATGCAGTTGCATTTCTGGTACCCACTATTCCGATAACTTTTGTTGCATTTAATTCTGCGTTTCCCATATAATATAACACCATAGGTGCATCTATACAGTTGCGCAAACGTTTAGGATAATCATCTGCATTAAAATCCAGAATTCGGATATTATTTTTTTCTGCAAATTCTAATTCTTTTTCTGCCCGTGAAAATTCTTTAAAATGTAAAATACTTTCTGCCATTGCACCTCCTACGCCGGGTATTGTCAATAATTTTTTTTTCGAAACATTAAACACTTTTTCTGCGCTGCCACAATAACTAATTAAGTTTTTAGCAGTAACACAACCCACATTGGGCACTAAGGATAAAGCAACATTATATAACTGTTCTGACTGCGGCAAGATTTGTATTTTTGAACGGATAAAAATAATTGAAAAACAAATTACAAGAAATGAAGAATTGGATATTTTATTTTGTCGCTATACTTTTTATTTCACAATCTTTTGCACAAGTAGGCACTATTGCAACAGAGGCGTTCAAACCACCCTATCATTATCGTGACGCAGGCAATCCTTGGTATTGGAAAAATAAAATGCCACACGAAGGATATTGGCAACAAGATGTACAATATATAATTAATGCAGAGCTGAATGATTCAACCGATATTATTGATGGCGAATTAATTCTTACTTATTATAATAATAGTCCGGATGCATTGCCTTTTGTTTATTTTCATTTATATCAAGAAGCATTTCAACCGGATTCTTATTTGGATGCATTGACAAAAGTGAATGGTATAAAACCCACTTTTACTCAATATGAAGCCGCTGGTTTAGGAACTGAAATTGAAGATTTGCATGTACTTGCTATAAATGGTTTCCCAACGGATAAACAAGTTGTACTAACTCAGGATAATACTATTTTACGGGCAGATCTTTCTGAACCCATTCAACCAAAAGGAAGCATTACATTCCGCATAAAATTCAAAACCTATTATGGAGATGGCACCATTCGCCGTCGCATGAAATCATTTGACAGTTATGGATATAAGCATTATGATATTACCCACTGGTATCCAAGAATTGCTGTATATGATAAAAAATTCGGATGGTCAACAGATCAGCATCTCGGTCGTGAATTTTATGGTGATTATGGATCTTATGAAGTGAATTTAAAATTACCTGCACATTATATTGTAGATGGAACTGGATATATAACAAATCAGGAAGAAGTAATGCCTGATAACTTGCGCAAGCAATTAGACATTCGCAATTTTTATACTAAAGAATGGAAGTCTCCACCTTCTGAAATAATTCCAATTATTCCCGGGAATAAAAAAACATGGAGATTTTATGCAGTGAATGTGCATGACTTTGCAGCAACTGCAGATCCAACATATCGTATTGGTGAAACAGCAGCAATGGTGAATGGAAGATTAGTGCGTTGCATTGCATTAGTACGAGAACCTCATGCGGCAGGATGGGTGTATGCAGCGGATTACACAAAAGCATTAATAGAAACCTACTCTAAAAATTTTGGTGAATATATCTGGCCGAAAATAATTGTTGCTGATGCACAGGATGGAATGGAATATCCTATGCTCACTTTAGATGGTGGATTTGATCCGTATTATCGTGATGTACTGGCTCATGAAGTTGGTCATCAATGGTTTTTTGGAATGATAGGTAGTAATGAAACTTATCGTGCTTTTTTAGATGAAGGCTTTACTCAATTTGCCGACACTTATGTGTATCGTAAAATTGATGGTGATATAAAAATAGTATATGAAGAAAGTAATTCATATCTGAAAAAATTTTCAGAACCTACACCAATAAAATTTGATGAATTGGATTATGGTTATTTGCGTGATGCAACACGATTTGATGACTCACCTTTAAACACACATTCCGATTATTTTAATAGTGCACTCAGACATGGTGGCGGATATGGCAATGTGTATTATAAAGGAGGAACTATGTTATATAATCTGCAATATGTATTGGGTGATACTTTATTTTTAAAAGCAATGCAACACTATGTTTCTCAATGGACTTTATGCCATCCATATCCGGAGGATTTTCGCAATAGTATTATTCAATTTACAGGAGTGGATTTAAATTGGTTTTTTGATCAATGGTTGGAGACAACTAAAAATATTGATTATGCAATTACTGGTGTTAAAAAAATACAACCAACAGAAGCTTTAGCCAATGCGAATTTACCATTGAATCAATATGAAATTACATTTAAAAGAATAGGACGTATGCAAATGCCGTTGGATTTTGATGTGATTACAAATACAGATACTGTTTCTTATTATATTCCAAACACATGGTGGGAAAAAGATTTTCCGCAAGGCAAATCTGGTAGTAATATCAATGCAGATAATGCAAGAATAAATCCGTATGCATTTGACGTTGTACAAGTGTTACCAAAATGGTATGGTTGGGATAAATTAAATACAACTTACAAGGCAAATGTGGTGGTACCCGGCAAATTAGAAAATGTAATTATTGATCCTACAAATCGTCTTGCAGATATCAATGCATTAAATGATGCAAAGAAATGTCCAATCATTACCCGCTTTGATTCTAAAGTTGCTAACTATCCTGACCCGGATCATTATCGTTTATATTGGAGACCTGAACTTTGGTTTAATGAAACAGATGGATTAAAAGCAGGTGTACATTTCAACGGAAATTATTTTAATTACAAGCACATTTTCAATTTCACTGCATGGTATAATACAACTGCATTCCAAGGTGGATTTTATAATTACAACAACGATGAAGCAATGTATTATGCGCAACCATTTGCATTTAACTTAGATTATAAAACAGCAACGGATCGCATTATTCCTTACAGCGATTTCTTCATGAATGCAAAATATATGGATGGCATTGCCGGTGGTACCATTGGAATTGAAAAACGCATTGGCTGGTCGCAACAAAATAAAATTACGGTTGCACTTAAAGGATTTCAAGCTACTGAAAAATCTTATCTGCTAGACACTACACATTTCGGAACTACCTACAACAGTTCATTGAATTTAGCTTACGAACATCATTATAAATACTTTACTGGCAATGGAAAAATAATTACATCACTTCGTGCAAATGCACCATTTAGTGAAGTGGAATTTGGTCGTGTAAATGTGGAAGCAATAAATAATAATCGTCTTGGAAAATTTGATTTACGCACACGTTTTTTTATACAAGCAGGATACAGCAATAATAATAGCGCACCCGAATCCCAATTATATATGGCAGGTGCAAACCCCGAAGAATATTTAGAAAATAAATTCACACGAGCTGCTGGTTGGGTGCCAAATGATTGGGTGGATTATAGTGATGTTACGAATCATTTTCAAATGGGTGGCGGTTTAAATCTAAGAGGATATAACGGATATACTGTAGTGGATGAAGGCAAGGATGGCAATTTATATTTTGTGTATTCCGGAACAAGTGGAGCAGCAGCAAATGCTGAATTAGCATTTAATCGTTTATTCAATTTTAAATTGTTGAAATTTATTAAAATGACACCTTATGTATTTGCCGACGCAGGAAGTATGGTGTATCAATTAGAAGATAATTCACATGCTTTTTCTGCTGTGCGCATTGATGGCGGAATTGGTGCTACATTTAGCATAACGGATTGGGGAGTTTTACAAACTGTAAATCCATTGACATTGCGCATTGATTTTCCATTGTTATTAAATCATCCACCATTTGAAGAACAAGATTATTTTAAGTTGAGATGGGTAGTTGGAATTAACAGGGCGTTTTAGTAAGAGAAATAGTTGCTGTATAATAATTCAAATCATTGTAATATTTCTTTCTTGATTTATAGTATTATAAGATTACATATTTTACTAAATCAGAATTAAGATCTAGTCAAGACAACTTTTAGTAAATACAAATTTTTTTGTATTACTTTTAAATACTTAAAATATATAAATGAAATCAATATTTACCATATCAAATAAGTGTATTCTGATTATACTTCTAATTATAATTCAAAAGGTGAATGCACAACCTTACGAAAGCATTTTTGGTGAAAATTCTACAACATGGAATATTGCTCACGAAGTACCCGATGCAGTGGAAACTGATTCATTTTATACCACATTTGATACAATTATAAATGGATATACCTATAAAACTGTATTTATATATAGCTATATAAGTGGCTTTATAAGAGAAGACATTAATACCGGTAAAGCCTGGTATTTATATGCTTCGGACACAAATGAGATATTAATAATGGATCTGAGTTTAAGCATTGCAGATACATTTTTTTTGCTAACCTATGTAGGATCAGATGATAATAATTATGCTATTGTAGATTCTGTGTATTATTTGGATTCAAAAAAAATTATTCAATTTAATTACTACTTAGGTGTAAGTGGTATTTACGAAAAACTGAAATTCACAGAAGGATTAGGTTGTAATGCTGGAATCACTTATCATGATGACCACGATCAAGTGGGAAGTCATTATTTATTATGCTCAACAAAAGACGAAATACAATATTATGTAACCACATTATATGAAGGCGATTGCAATTATCATTGGACAGATATTGAATCCATAGAAGAGAATTTTAATTCTATTAATCTTTATCCAAATCCGTTCAGTACCGAAACTCATTTACAAGCATTTTCTACGCAGTATTCTCAAGCATATTTATACATTTATAATTCAGCAGGAATGCGACTGAGAACTATTCAATTTAATCCTCAATATCCATTAAGAATAAACCGGGATGGACTTGCAAGGGGATTCTATTATTTCAATGTAGAAATGAATAATGCATTTTTTGGAGCCGGGAAATTTATAATCAATTAAGCTTAATATCCATCAATATTTAAATTAAAGAATTGCATGCATTATTTAAATAATGTTTACTAATAGACTCCCAAAAAAAATTATGCAGCTAATACTTACTCTATTTTTTTCATTACATCTTTTTGGTTTCAATATTTCTAATGCAGAATATATTAAAGAAGGTGAGCATTTAATTCTTTCTTTTAAAACAACAGAAGGAAAAGTTGTTTCTCTTAGTACAGAGGAAAACAATACCTATATCATTTTTAGATACGGTACTAAACACAATATTAATTTAGAATTTCCAGCAAATGATTCCATGAGTTGGAAACAGATAAGTTATTCCTATTATTTGCGAGGTGGTGGTGTTGCAAATGAAGGTCTGGATTTAAATTATGTGTATTTCGAATCCGATAGTTTGCAGTATGTGTTGTATGATAATTTTTATGCTCATTCAAATTCTCAAAGCACAGGAATTAAAATAATTAATTTGCGAACAAGTGCAATAACAGATATGCCTGCAAAACAAAAATCCAAAAAAGGAAATTTATTACAACTGCGGGATAATGCATTTATTCATCAAGGTGAAACAATATTCGATTAATCACTTGCATCTAAATTCTTCCAAAAACCTTATCACCAATTTTTAATAATAGGCAGGTTTTCATTTTACAATTCTTTACTCTCCTTATTTAGAATCACTACAAATAGGTATTGCTATCCATTATACTCATCTCTACTTTTGCAGCCAACAAATCAAAATATTAATGAAACAATTATTTATAATCATACTTTGTATTCTAACTGTTTCTACTGTGTATAGTCAGGATCGCATATTTACATATACTTATCAAAGTGGTGTATTAAACCAAGGTCAAAAGGAATTAGAAATATGGAATACACTGCGCACCGGACGTGAACAATACTATTCCAGATTTGACAACAGATCTGAATTTGAAATTGGTTTGGGAGGAAAACTGCAAACCGCCTTTTATTTAAATATTTCAACAGCAACAAAAGCAATTGGGGATGTGGATGCAATGGCGTTGAGCACAACCTACGACTTTAGTTTTTCTAATGAATGGAAATTGAAATTATTAGATCCGGTAGCTAATCCTGTAGGGCTGGCACTATATGCTGAATACGGAATTGGTACTTCAGAATATGAATTAGAAGGCAAAATAATTTTGGATAAAAAAATTGATAAGCTAACTATTGCCACCAATTTGATTTATGAAATGGAGTTAGAACCTGAACCGGAATTTGATGGTACAGATTGGGAAAAAGAACATAAAGCAGAAATAAGTCTTGGTTTTGCTTACCAGATTTCGCCAAGCATGAATATTACTGTTGAAAATTTGTATCGCAATGTGATTGAAGATGGCGAATGGGAACATAGTGCTTATTATGCAGGCCCCGGATTTTCCTACGTATATAAAAATTTCTGGGCAAACTTTACCGTGATGCCCCAAATTGTTTCTTTTAAAGAACAAAATAATTCTCACCTCGATCTTGAAGAATTTGAAAAATTGCAATGTCGTTTGATATTTTCTTATGCATTTAATTAAGTACTATTTTTTATTTGCTGTTGGCTTATTCCTTTTGGTAAGATGCAGTTCGGCACTTTACATGCCTGTGGCGGCGGATGAAGTTATTAGTGGTAATTCTTTAGATTCACTTATTACCGGACGCAATTTGTATATATCAAAATGTGCATCCTGCCATTCATTATATCTGCCAAAACAATATACATTACATCAATGGGAAATAAATGTGGAAGAAATGGAAGAGAAGGCTAAATTGAATAGCACCCAAAAAGAATTAATCTTCAATTACCTTGTATTAAACTGCAAAACTGATTGAATAAAATAGAATAGAAATAATTTCAATTGAGCACGAATGCAATCATGTATGGATAAAAAAAGAATTATGTAAAAATGCAATTTTAAAAAGAAAGTATATCTTGAATTTGATTCAGTATTAAATACGCATTTTCTTTTGAGAAATTCCCTCTGCTAAATCAGCAAGTGAAGTTTGTTCAAATTCCAATTGCAATGATTCCTTTACATCCTTCCAAAAATTATGAACCGGACAAGGATCTGCTGCGCCGCAGTCGGGAAGACCAAGCAAACATTTATCGAAAAAATTTTTTCCTTCCAAAACATGAATAATATCAATAAGAAAAATTTCTTCAGCAGGTTTTGCTAATGCTATTCCGCCATAAGGACCACGCAGTGAAGTAAGTAATCCTGCCTGTGTAATTGTTTGAAATGTTTTCGTTAAAAAATGGTAGGAAATTTCTAACTCCTGCGAGATATCACCAATATTAAAGTACTTATCCTTTTCGGTTTTAGTAGCTATATAAATCATTGCCCGGAGACAATATACAGTTGCTTTTGAAAGAGTGCGCATGGTAAGTTCTTAATTGAAATAAGAATCAAATATAATAATCATTAATAATTATGCTTTGGTATTCGTAAGTAACCATTTTAAAAAGTATACAAGTGTTCGACTAAAATTAGAAGTCAATTATCAACCAAAAAAAACAGTATCTCCTTCTGACACACTAACCGTGTCTTTCCGGAAATACTGTATATACTTCATTTCACCTAATCCAAATAAAAATTGATTATTTATCCATTAACCAATTCAGATTCTTCAATTTCTTTTTCAATTTCTTGCTCTTCTTCATTAGTTATTCCATGATTAATTTCGTAAGTAATAGCTGCATCCATTTCCAAAATATTGGTAGTTCTATCTTTCAAAGAATTCCATCTGGAAACAATGAAGTAAGTAAGCGGAACAACACCTCCAGCAAAAAACACTGTCGCACCGATACCACGCATATAAGTCAATGCTTTGAATGTACCGAAATCAACAAATTCAGAAGATCTTCCAAACCATAATCCTTGTTCAACCACCGCTTTAAATTGTATTGCACCTGCTGGGAATAAATCGAGAACAACCATTAACATCAATCCAATATTTATTGACCAGAAAGAGAAGTTCACAATCTTAGCATTCCACTTATTGTGTTTAACAGTTAGCCTGGAAGCAAACAATAAAGCTGCAATGGAGATATTTCCATACACACCCATTAACGCAGCATGCGCATGATTAATAGTGAGATAAGTACCGTGTTCAAAATAATTCATTATTGGTAAATTGATAATTATTCCCAGTACACCTGCACCAAAGAAATTCCAAAAATTCACTGCAATTAAAAATTTAAATACTTCAGGGAAACCAAAGTTTCCTAATTGATTATGTGCAACATCACCTACAGCAAGTCGAGGCATATTTTTAAATCTGTAAGCTTCTACAGTTAATAAAATCAGAGGCACAAATTGCAATGTTGAAAACACACTACCCAATGCCATTGTCGCTACAGGTTTTGCATTCCAATAAAAATTATGTGAAATACCTAATAACCCCGTTCCTAAAAATAGTATCGTTGCAAAATACACAACACGCACTGCAGCATTTCGACTTACCAATCCCATCAATACCATTAAGTAACTCACGATTACAGTAATAAATACTTCAAAGAATGCTTCTACCCACATGTGAATTACCATCCATCTCCAGAAATCTGCAATCACGAAATTAGTTTCTGGCTTTGCAACAAATCCTGATAAAAATAAAACAGGAATACCTACAACGGAATACATAATCCATTTTGGTAAAGACCATCTTTCACCCTTCACAAATGCAGGCTTAAGTCCACGATAAACTACTACTCCCCAAAGAGCGAAAATTACCATAAGCAAACCTTGATATGCTTTTCCGAAGTCAACAAATTCCCATCCTTGATGACCTAATAAATACCACAATTTCCCCATAACACCTAATGGTCCTAAAGTCATACCTATCAATGATCCACCAACCAGAACAACCAATAACCAAAAGATTGTATTAATTAATCGTAACTGTCCGGGAACTTCCTTTTTTGCAAGTATGGGTAATATAAATATTGAAGAAGCAATCCAACAAGTAGATATCCAAAATAAGGATAACATGATATGCCATGAACGGGAGATATTTACAGGAACATCATCAGTGATATGAATTCCGAATGCGTCTAACCAATGAATAAAATCATTTATAGTTACCAGCCCACCACATACCTGAAGGAAGAATAATAAAACGGCAACTGCAAAAAATTTATACGTAGCTTTTTGAGTAGCTGTTGGTGTAAACTTAGCTACCCTATCTATTGTAAATAAATCTCGTGTTGGTGGTTTGAAAAATTTATTCGGCAGTTGATTATACTGACCGATAAAATACAATACAATTCCACACATTAATACAAATGCAAGCATTCCTAAAACGCTCCAAAGAATTACCGGTGATGTTGGTGTATTACCTGCCATCGGATCAAAGGGCCAGTTATGTGTATAGCTGAAAGTTTCGCCGGGACGTGAAGTAACACATACCCATGCTCCCCAATAATAAAAGGTGGCAAGATTAGCAGTAGATTCTTTGCTTTTTATAAAATCCTTTGGAGGGAAACCCACTCCATCATTATCATCAATAAAAAAATCTGTGTAATATTTTACTATACCATTGTATGCATACACCTCGGCTGGAGATAGCTCTACAAAATTTTCTTCCTTATTATAATTATTTTGCTTCAGCTCTAATTTAACTTGCTCATTAATCAGCATTTTACCTGTAGCATCCGGTTCAGTTCCGGTCTTTTTTGTTTGCTCAATTACATAATAATCCATCATGTACAAAGTCATCAAGTGTAATGCTTCTGCAGTGAAGTCAGGTCCTCTCTGTGCACCATCACCAAAAAAACTTCCATATTCCATGAGTGCCTTCTGATGAAAAACTTCTTGTCCTCCCTGAATATTTGCTTTGGTAAAAACTACATTTCCTTGTTGATCTTTAAATGTAGCTTCTGGTGGTGCATCTACATAGGTTTGAATTCCTATCATACCCACCCCGGCAAGACTGATTATTAGTATAAAAATCAGCGGCTTTAACCAGTTCTTTGTGTTCATAATATAGTTCATGCTTTTTGAGCGCATAGAACCATTTTGTTTTTCATTTTGCATAGTGTTCTGAAGTTTTAAGTTGGGATTGAGGGTCTGTTAATTTATTTAAGACTATTTTATCTTTTATTAATAGACAAAACTATCTTCTTTTATAATCGATAAACTCCATTTAAAAAACTTTTACAACTTTCAAAAGCTAAAGCACAGAAAAATTAATGCAATATTTTTCACCTCACTCACTGGAAATTTGAATTGTAATTAGCTAATACAATTAAGATAACAAACAGCTCAAATACACTGATAATAGGTGATAGTTCAATTTATTAAATCAGTTTATCAATAAATATTGATTCCAATTTTCACCTTGACAAAGCTTGCGTAAAACACGATTACGAATATAAAATGTATAACACTTCAACACTACAATTTAGAGAAATTCTAAATTCAAATGAATACATTTAGTTAGTGAATTATAAATTCTAACATTCCGTAAAATAGATTTTAACTTAGCAAATGCTCTTCAAAACCCACTTACTTCAATTATTAATTGTAATAGCATTCGGTATTTATACCAATCAATTATTTGCTGATAATGAAGCAAAAGAATTATCTACAATTGATTCTTTAAAAACTACATTAAGCATATCCACCGAAGATTCAATACACACTGAATTATTATTTCTTATTGCAAAAAAATATCAGGCAATGCTGATAAAAGATTCCGCTTTGGTATATGCGAATAAGGCGTTGACTTTAGCAGAAAAAATTCCGTATTATTCAAAGCAAGCGGATATATTACTACTGCTCGGGAAAATAGAGTTGACCAACTTCGGCCCTCGTGATCGCCCAACAAAGAACATTTTGAAAAGCCTGCAAATTTATACTGAGTTACGAGATAATGAAGGTATAGCAAGAGCTAATTTGCAATTAGGTATTTTGAGTTTTGAAATACAAAATTATAACGATGCATCCCGCTATTTTCTCGAAATAATTAATAATAAAAATGCAGATCAAAATATAAATGGTACTGCCCAATATCTGCTCGCACTCTCCTATTCTGAATTAGGCGAATTTGATAATGCTTCTGAAATGTTTAATCTGGCAATAAATAATTATGGTGGAGATAACCCTGAACGCATTATGCAGATTAATTCCTTTTATGGAAAAATGTTTACCAATAAAGGAAATTATTCAAAAGCAATTGAAATACTTTCTGAAATAATAAATGCAAATCCACAATTAAAAGACAACACGGCATTGGTGCCGGCGTATGCATTTATTTCCACAGCTTATTTAAATATAAATGAATACAATCAATCTATAAAGTATGGTTCACTTGCAGTGGAATTATGCAAGGGTAAAGGATCTTTTGGAATTTATCTTATTGAAGCAGAGGAGAGTTTGTATAAAGCATATGAATCAACAGGAAATTATATTAAAGCATTTTATTATCTCAGAGATTTAAATAATCTGAAGGATTCTATTTCAAGTAATAATATTCTGCAACGCATTACAGAGATGAAAGGCAAGTATGATTTGCAACAGGAAATGGAAAACGAAAAAACCGAACAGAAAATAAAAGCGGCTATTGCTCAACAGGAATTAAAACGACAAAAACAATTTAGCAATACATTAGGTGGCGGATTATTAATTGTGTTTGTGCTTGCATTGCTCCTATTAAAACAACGCATGCGAATATCGAAAGAAAAAAAGCGTAGTGATACTTTGCTGCTGAATATTCTACCAGAGAAAACTGCTGAAGAATTAAAACAGACTGGAACTGCTGAAGCAAAACAATTCGAACAAGTAAGTGTGCTATTTACAGATTTTAAAGATTTCACCATTCTCTCCGAAAAACTTACACCTACGCAAATTGTAAAGGAAATGCACACCTGCTTTTCGGCATTCGATGCAATCATAGAAAAATATAATATTGAAAAAATAAAAACTATTGGTGATAGCTATATGGCCGCAGTTGGATTACCTACTCCTGTTGAAAACTCTGCGGAAATTGCAGTAACGGCAGCTATAGAAATACAAGCATACATCACCCATAGAGAAAGTGAATTATCCGAAACTGTATTTTCTAAATTTGAAATGCGTTGTGGTATCCATACCGGCTCGGTGGTTGCAGGAATTGTAGGTACTAAAAAATTTCAATATGATATTTGGGGTGATACAGTAAACACAGCATCAAGAATGGAAAGCAATGGCGAAGTGGGCAAAGTAAATATTTCTCAATCTACTTATAATCTGATTAAAGATAATCCTGATTTTATTTTTGAATCACGGGGAATTATTAATGCAAAAGGAAAGGGAGATTTACAAATGTTTTTTGTGAATTTAAAATATACAGAGCCTATAAATTCCGATCAATTGAAAACGGTATAATACAGTTTCAATCTCGACATTTCATACATTCTACGATTAAGAATAACTAAAAACAAAATAGATATTGGGTTGTTATTCCTAAAATTTTGCATACAATTATTTCAGTAGTTTATTTTGCATTCAATTTTTTATACTTGCTTATTAATCAATAAAAAAATTAAAATCAAACAATATGAGCTTTAAATTTAATAGAGAAAGTCCCTATGAAAAACTCTCTTCCGCTGTTACAAAAAGCACAGGCAGTTCCGCTGCTTTTTTAATAGCCGGATCATCCATTATAATTTGGCTGGTATCTGGTCCTTTTTTCAGCTATTCAGATACTTGGCAATTAGTAATTAATACAGGCACTACTATCGTAACTTTTTTAATGGTTTTTTTAATACAACGGAGTCAAAACAAAGAATCGTTGGCAACGCAATTGAAATTAAATGAATTAATTGCTTCCAGTCATGATGCAAGTAACCGACTTATTGATGTGGAAGATTTGACGGAAGATGAAATGAAAGCACTATCCAAATTTTATAGTGAATTGGTGAAGATTAGTAAGAAGGATAACAATATATTTAAATCGCATTCTGTGGAAGAAGCAGATGATGCAAGAATTAAAAAAATAAATAGAAAGGAGGAGGAGGATAATGAAAAGGAATCAGCAAAAAAGGAGAAAAGTAAATCAGGTGAAAACAAATCCGGGAACAAAACTGTGGCATCTAAAAATTCAACCAATACCAAAACCACAAACAGAAAATCGAGAAGGACAAAAAAGTAGATTTTAAAGCTTGAATAAAGTATATTATTTCTTTCTGAATAGAATTAAAAAATTTTTTTTTATTTATATAATTCAGGATTGAACAAATATTAATCCATTGGAATAAACAGAATACATTTATCCAAAAACCAAGGTTCAGAAAAGTATTCTGGTATTGGAAATTTATAAACCAAATCTTTAAAAGCAGCCAATTCCAAATCGAGATAACCACCTTTTAAAGCGATTAATCCATTAGGTACATCATTAAATGAATTTCCTCTGCTTATCAGATTTATTGTCCATTCATAAAGTATCATCAAATCAGCCACCGCACGGGTTACTACAAAATCAAAAGTCTCTCCTACTTCTTCTGCCCGCATTTGTTGAGTAACCACATTGCGCAATCCCAATGCTTTTTGAATAGCTTCCACAGCTCGTACTTTTTTATCAATAGAATCAATCAAATAAAAATTTACTTCAGGAAAAAGAATTGCAAGTGGTAAACCGGGAAATCCACCCCCAGTTCCTAAATCTAAGATGCGAGTTCCTGGTTGGAATTCAACCATTTTTGCGATTGCCAACGAATGCAACACATGATGCGCATAAATATTATCCGCATCTTGACGTGATATAAGATTTAATTTTTCATTCCAAAAGCGAGTCTGATTTCCGAGTTGTGTAAACTGTGATTTTTGCAACGCAGAGAGATTGGGAAAATATTTTAAAATGTGTTCCACTCACCAATATTAAATAAAACTTATAGATAAGTCATTATTTTAAACTGCAATTAACAGTAATTTTTATTTTCTTCCAACAATTGTTTCTTAATAGTTTGCAAAGCAGCAATTTTATCAGCAGGCAATTTCGGAAAACGCAACTCAACAGAATTCATAGTATGGATTATAGCTGAAGCCACTGCGATTCGTGCAAATGCTTTATCATCAGCGGGAATTACATACCAGGGTGCCTTATCTGTAGCAGTAGCTTTTATTGCTTCTTCATAGGCATGCATATATTTATCCCAAAACTGACGCTCCTTCACATCGCCTTCAGAAAACTTCCAATTCTTCGACGGTGTATCTATTCTTTCAATAAATCTTTCTTTCTGTTCTTCTTTAGAAACGTTTAAAAATATCTTACAAATTAAAGTGCCATTTGCAGCTAGATAATTTTCATAATTTCGAATATCACGCAAACGTTCATCCCAAATATTTTCAGTTTTTAATTTAGCAGCAAGTTTTTGATTTTCTAAAATATTTTCATGCACACGCACCACCAAGACTTCTTCATAATAGGAGCGATTAAAAATTCCAATGCGTCCACGTTCTGGTAAATTTTTAATACATCGCCATAAAAAATCATGATCCAATTCTTCTGAAGAGGGTGCTTTAAATGATGTTACATGACACCCTTGCGGATTTATTCCCGACATCACATGTTTTATTGCACCATCTTTTCCGGCGGCATCCATTGCCTGAAAAATTACAAGTACACTCCACTTATCTTGTGCGTATAATTTCTCCTGCATATCTGCCAACAAGTCCACACCTAATTGCAATATTTTTTTTGCGGATGACTTATCATCTTTTTTTATACCTCCATCTTCTGTTGGATCAAAATTTTTAAGCTGAAAATTTGAACCATCGGTTACTCTGAATTTTTTTGAAAACTGTTCAGCGATTTTTGTCAATTCATTTTCACTAAATTCAGAAAGGTCTTCATATCTTTCTTTTGCATTATCTTTTTTTCCCATTGCTATTTATTTTATTACAACAAATGTATTTAAATATACTAACAGGCAATTTATCTATTCAATACAAGTCTAAATAAGGAAAACAAAATATCTATGATTACAGTACTTGAAAAAAAACATGTCGAAATTTAGTGTCAAACGAATTAATCTTTTTATTTTCAAAAAAAATTAAGCCTTATGCCTATAAGAATGGTGGAAGATCCTAATGAAAAGCGATCTAGTAATACTTCAAGAAATACCCGCAGCACCGGTGGAGGTGGTATGGGAGCAGCATTAATTCCATTGCTGTTTTCGCTGTTCCGCAAAAATCCAAAGTCAATGATATTTGTAATCATTGCCGGTATAGCTATTTATTATTTTGCAGGAAGTAAGAGTTGCAATTCCGGCGACAGTTCTATAATGAGTTCCTTATTTACCGGTCTGGATTTTAATCCTGAACAATATGATAATGTAGAAATATTTGAACCACTTGCTGACAATGTAAATAATCCATTACCCGAAAAAATAAGTTTAGAAAAATTCGCACCTCAGCGATTAAATCAAGGGCAACAAGGTAGTTGCGTTGGTTGGGGAAGTGCTTATTCTGCCCGCACAATTTTGGAATCTATTCGCACCGGAAAAAATCCAAATGATATTGCATTCAGTCCTTCCTTTTTATATAATCAAATTAGTTTAGATGGATGTCAGGGTGCTTATTTAAATGAAGCAATGGATGTGATGAAAGGAGAAGGATTATTGCCTTTCCAACAATTTCCATATAATGAAAATGAATGTTCGAAAAAACCGAGTGCTGCACAAATGCAAGCGGCCGCTGCTTTTAAAATGCCGGGTTATAACAGACTTACACAAGGGGATACAAAAGGTATTGGAAATGAGCAGGTGGATATGCTGGCTATAAAACAAAATTTAGCACAAGGTGCACCGGTTGTAATTGGAATGATGGTAGGTGGATCTTTTATGCAGGATATGATGGGCGCTGATGTTTGGATTCCTACTTCATCAGACTATAATATGCGGGGCTTCGGCGGACATTGTATGACAGTAATTGGCTATGATGATTATAAAGAAGGTGGTGCTTTTCAATTGATGAATAGTTGGGGAAGTGAATGGGGGAAGAATGGTCTTGCATGGGTGCGCTATCAGGATTTTGCAACGTTTACAAAAGAGGCGTATGGCATTTATCCTATGGGAAATCCAAACAAACCATTATCTAATAAATTCAATGTTGCATTTGGATTAGTAAATACAGAAACGAACGATCATATTGCATTAAGCAAAACAGGTCCTTATATTTTTAAAACAATAAAACCAATTGCAAAAGGCGATAAATTTAAAATTGAAGTAACGAATTCGCAGGAGTGTTATACTTATGTATTTGGCAAAGAAACGGATGGTAGTAATTATACATTATTCCCCTACACAGAAAAACATTCTCCCTATTGTGGAATTACAGGAACACGATTATTTCCAAAAGATTATAGCATGCAGGCAGATGATATTGGCAATGCAGATTTTATAGCTATTGTAGTAACAAAACAACCATTGGATTATAAATCTTTTAATGATAAAGTAAATAGTATGCAGGGCAATTATGAAAATAAAATTGCCGATGCTTTAGGCGGACAATTATTAGATGGTATTCAATGGAAGCAAGGAGAAACAATCGGCTTTGAAACTAATGGTGGCGACGATGGTGCTGTATTAATGGTGATAGAAATAGATAAGAACTAATTTAATTAAAACGAATAAATGCAAAAAGTGAATGGTGAATAGTGAATATTGAGTAGCTGAAAGTCCCGATGGATATCGGAATGAGTAGTGAGTAAAAAAATGAGTGATGAGTAATCAGTGATGAGTATCCATTGTCAACTGCCCACTATCCATTGTCTATTCCCAAAAAAACTTTGTGCACTTTGCGGCCTTTGCGGTAAAAAAAGTGAATTGTGAGTAGCGAGTAGTGAATAAAAAAATCAGTAATGTATGATCAATGATGAGTTTTTTTATCTTCAACAGACAAAGTCAAAGTAATTCGCCAAAAGCTAACGGCCAATAGCTAATAGCTGTTCAATAAATGATGAGTTTTTTCAAAGTCAATAGTCAAAGTTAATACTACCTACTCCGAAAACACTTTCAATGCCATGCGCACACTTTCTCTGAATGCAGATTTATTAATTCCTGTTTGCGCATGTTTATGTTCAAAGTATTGAAGAATATTTTCGGTGGCCATATTACCTGTTAAATCATCGGCAGCCATAGGGCATCCGCCATATCCTTTTATAGCACCATCAAATCGAAGACAACCACTATTATATGCTGCATCAATTTTCTCCAACCAACTTTCAGGTGTTGTATGCAAATGTGCGCCAAATTCTATCTGTGGAAATTTAGAAATTAGATGAGAAAATAAATACGAAATAGATTCGGGTGTCGCAATGCCAATTGTATCTGCAAGAGAAATAATTGTTACTCCTTTTTTCACTAAAACATCAACCCATTGCTCTGCAACTTCCGCACTCCAAACATCACCATACGGATTTCCAAAACCCATAGAAACATACACCACCATTTGCTTATTATGCTTGCTTGCCACTTCCATTATTTCATCCAAACGAATTACAGAATCTGCAATGGTTGAATTGAGATTGCGCATTTGAAAAGTTTCAGAAATGGAAAATGGATAACCGAGATAATTAATTTCCGAAAATTCTGAAGCATCTTCTGCACCTCGTTTATTTCCTACAATTGCCAATAGTTTTGTATTCGTATTTTCCAATTGCAATTTACTCAACACCTCTGCTGTATCCGCCATTTGCGGAATTGCTTTCGGACTCACAAAACTGCCGAAATCAAGTGTATCAAAACCAGCCTGCAGTAACGAATTTATATATGCAGCTTTTATTTCTGTTGGAATAAAAGTATGCAAACCCTGCATAGCATCACGAGGACATTCAATGAGTTTTATTGTTTTCTTTTCTGTTTGCACTTTTAATTATTTTATCAAATAACCACATTCACAATTTTACCAGGAACCACAATTACTTTCTTTGGTGTTTTGCCTTCGGTCCATTTCAAAATACTTTCTAAAGCAAGCACACTTTGTTCAATTTCTTCTTTTTGCATTGTAAGAGGTAATTCCAATGTTGTGCGCACTTTTCCATTTATTGAAACCGGATACACAAAAGTATTTTCCACTAAATAATCCGGATTAAATTTCGGCCATGTTGCAATGTGAATACTTTCTTTTTCTCCCGAAGCATGCCATAACTCTTCAGTAATAAAAGGAGCGAATGGCGCAACGATTACCAAAAAATCTTTAAGAATATTTTTATTGCTGCATTTTAAATCCTGAAAACTATTTACTGCAATCATGCAAGCAGAAACTGCTGTATTAAAACTCAATCGCTCAATATCATCACCCACTTTTTTAATGCATTTGTGCAATGCCTTCAATGCATCTTTATCAGGTTCAGTTTCCGATAATTTTAATTGACCATTATCATCATAAAACAATCTCCATAACTTTCTTAAAAATCCTGCAACACCGCTGATACCTTTTGTATCCCATGGTTTGCTCGCTTCCAACGGTCCTAAAAACATTTCATACATACGAAAACAATCGGCACCATATTCTGCAATTACATCATCGGGATTTACAACGTTGTGATAACGCTTGCTCATTTTATCAATTTCCCATCCGCATTTATAAATACCATCTTCTAAAATAAATTCTGCTTCAGTAAGATCACTGCGCCATTGTTTAAATGCTTCAATATTTAAAATATCATCATCCACCATTTTAATATCTACATGCAATGGAGAAGTTTCATAATTTTCTTTTATTCCTGCAGAAATAAATGTATTTGTACCTGCAACTCTATACACCAAACTCGATCTCCCCTGAATCATTCCCTGATTTACTAACTTTTTAAACGGTTCATCTTTACTCACTAAATTTCTATCGAATAAAAATTTCTGCCACATGCGGCTGTATAATAAATGTCCAACCGCATGCTCCGTTCCACCCACATATAAATCTACATTTTGCCAATAATTTTCCGCAGCTTCTCCCACAAAACGATCCGGATTTTTTGGATCCATATAGCGCAAAAAATACCAACTTGATCCTGCGTATCCGGGCATCGTATCTGTTTCACGAATGAAAGTATTATCGGGATTAACCCAATCGGTTAATGCCGCCAAAGGAGACTGAGCATTGCCGCCGGGTTTATAGGAAACTACTTCTGGTAATTCCAATGGCAATTCATTTTCATTTAACACATAAGGAATTTCATTTTTATAAATCACCGGAAAAGGTTCGCCCCAATATCGTTGTCTGCTAAAGCCTGCATCACGCAAGCGATAATTAATTTTTCTTTTACCAATATTCTTTTTTGCTATGGCAAAAATCATTGTTGAAATAGCTTCTTTCACTTCTAATCCATTCAACATTTCTGAATTAATTATCACACCCACTTTATCTTGCTTATCCGCATTTGGATAAGCAGATTGATCTACTACTTCCACAACCGGCAAAGAAAATTTTTCTGCAAACGCAAAATCTCTTTCATCATTGGAAGGCACCGCCATAATTGCGCCTGTACCATATCCCGCCAATACATATTCAGCAATATAAATCGGAATTTTATTTTCGGTAAACGGATTAATTGCAAACGCACCTGTAAATTGTCCGGTAACTTTTTTCACTTCTGCTTGTCTATCACGTTCACTTCTTGTTTTCACATAATCCAAATAAGTATTTACCTCAGATTTAAATTCATCCGTAGTTATTTCATCAACCAAATCATGTTCAGGAGCAAGCACCATAAAAGTTGCACCATAAATAGTATCCGGTCTTGTTGTAAACACCTCAATAGAATATTTAGAATCCGAAACATTAAAATTCACAGAAGCACCTTCACTCCTACCAATCCAGTTGCGCTGCATTTCTTTCATGCTATCACTCCAATCAAGAGTATTTAATCCATCCAACAATCTATCTGCATACGCAGTGATTCTCAAAAACCATTGGCGCATTCGAATACGTTCTACAGGATGACCACCTCTTTCACTTACACCATCTTTCACTTCATCATTTGCCAACACAGTTCCCAATGTTTCGCACCACCAAATATCTGCATGATCTAAATATGCTAATCTGAATTGCATCAAAATTTCTTGTTGCTCTTTTTCTGTTTTATTTTTCCATTCATCCGCAGTAAAAACAATATCAAAAATTCCCTTCTCAACAAGTTGTTTACTTCCCTCATTTTCAAAAATCGCAATCAATGTTTCAATCTCTTCCGCTTTATTTAAAAATGGATTATACCATGATTTAAATAATTGAATAAATATCCATTGTGTCCATTTATAAAATGCAGGATCAGCAGTAATCACTTCACGACTCCAGTCATAACAGAAACCTATTTTATTCAGTTGTTCACGATAATATTCTATATTTTTTTTGGTGGTAATTGCAGGATGCGTTCCTGTTTCAATCGCATATTGTTCAGCCGGTAAACCAAAAGCATCGAAGCCCATTGTATGCAGTACATTAAAACCATTCAAGCGTTTATATCTGGAAAAAATATCAGTAGCCACATAGCCCAAAGGATGGCCCACATGCAATCCGGCACCACTTGGATAAGGAAACATATCCAGCACATAATATTTCGGTTTAGAATAATCTTCACTCACTTTATACAATGCATCCGCTGCCCATTGCTGTTTCCATTTCGATTCTATATGGCTAAATACGTATTCCATTTCTTACTGATTATGCCGAGTTTGATTCATTTTCGAGGCGCTTAAAGTTAGCACACATTGCACTGTGGATGAAACCATATACCTGCCATACATTTCTTAATATCTTTGCAGCGATGTCGCAAACTGGAAAATCTTCACTCAAAAGAAAAGCAACACATTATCTGAACGCTATTTTAGTAACAGGCCTGTCGCTGTTTCTGCTTGGCTTAATGGGAATATTGTTTTTATCCTTTGAACACGAGCAAAATCGTATTAAAGAACGCATACGTATTTCTGCATTTTTAATTGATGAAATGAAACCCGCAGATTTAGAAATTCTACAAAAGAAAATAGAAGCGGAATCGTATGTAAATACAACTGAATATATTTCGAAAGAGCAGGCAGCAGAAATAGTAAAAAATAAATTTGGTGAGGACATCAGTGAGCTTTTAGGGGATTATAATCCATTGCCTGCATCCATAGAAATTTATCTGAAAGCAGAAATGGTAACTACCGACAGCATTGCGGCTTATCAGGCACGATTGGCCACTTATCCCGGAATAAAATTTACCAAGACGGATGAAAACTTAGTGGGGTCTTTAGATGCAAGTTTTAAAATAATAGGTTATGTTGCTTTGGGATTATGTGTATTGTTTTTAATTATTTCCATCGCAATCGTTGATAAAACAATCCGCTTGAGTATGTATTCCAATCGCTTTTTAATTCGCAGTATGCAGCTGGTGGGAGCAACAAGAAAATTCGTTACAGGACCTTATGTGAAGCGCAGTATATTAAATGGTATTGCAAGTGCGCTGGTGGCAATTGCAATAATTGGCGGCATATTATTTTTTGTTCAGCAAAAGTTTCATTACTGGGATTTTACAGATCAACGTTTAACTACGGGAATAGGAATATTAGCTTTAATTTTGTTGGCTCTGGGAATATTAATTACATGGGTAAGCACCAGAGCAGCAGTTCATAAATATATTAAAATGAGGTTAGACGATCTCTATTAAATTTTATCATGGAAATAAAAAATCAACCGATTAAAAACGTATCACAAGAAGAAGGTATGGTATTAGGCAAAATGAATTACTACCTTATTTTATTAGGTGTAGTTGTTATCGTTATCGGCTTCATATTAATGAGTGGCGGAAAATATACAGATCCGAATGTATTTAACGGCGATGAATTATACAGTACACGTCGGATTACAATTGCTCCTATCGTTGTGTTACTTGGTTTTGCTATCGAGATATTTGCCATCTTTTATAAGCAGAAAAAATAATCTCTACATCTGATGAATATTATTCATGCAGTAATCCTTGCAATCGTTGAAGGCATTACAGAATTTCTACCGGTATCCAGTACAGGACACATGATTATCGCATCTTCCCTTTTGGGAATTGCCGAAGATGATTTTACAAAAACATTTACTGTTGCCATTCAACTTGGCGCAATTTTATCCGTAGTTGTTTTATATTTTAAAAAATTTCTTCAATCCTTTAAATTTTATACAATTCTTTTTGTTGCATTTATTCCCGCTATGGTTATGGGATTTTTATTTGGCGATTATATAGATGCATTATTAGAAAATGTTTGGGTGGTTGCTGTATCTCTTTTATTAGGAGGAGTTGTTTTATTATTTATTGATAAATGGTTTCCTGAAGAGACCCTAACTGAAGATACGATTGATTATAAAAACGCATTCATCATTGGCTTATATCAATGTCTTGCATTATTGCCCGGAGTGAGCCGTTCCGGAGCAACAATTTTTGGCGGACTAACCAGAAAATTAAATCGCAAAACAGCAGCAGAATTTTCATTCTTTCTTGCTGTGCCTACCATGTTTGCTGCAACAGTTTATACCTTATTCTTAAAAGACAATGATGCCGGAGAAAAAGCATATACACTGCTTTTTAATTCATCAGAAAATATGCTTGCATTTATTGTTGGCAATATAGTAGCATTTATTATTGCAATGTTGGCAATGCGCAGTTTTGTTGGCTATCTTACCAAACATGGCTTCAAAATATTTGGTTGGTATCGCATTATAATAGGAACAATAATTATAATACTTCTTGCATTAGATGTAAACCTGCAAGTGATTTAATGTTTCCCGCTTCTCAATTTTTAGAGGGTACTTTTTTATTAATTGATAAACCAATCAAATGGACATCGCATGATGTGGTGAATAAAGTGCGTTATCATTTATCACGTTATTGCAAAGTAAAAAAATTAAAGGTTGGACATGCAGGTACTTTAGATCCGTTGGCAACCGGATTATTAATTCTTGCAACAGGGAAATTTACTAAGCAATTAGATTCTATAATTACTCAGGATAAAGAATATTCCGGAAGCTTTTTTTTAGGAGGAACAACAGCTTCTTTTGATGCAGAAACTGAAGTGAACAGCAATTATCTTACAGCACATATTACATCAGAATTAATTCATGAAACTGCAAAACAATTTGTAGGTATTATAATGCAATTTCCTCCTGCGCATTCCGCAGTGAAAGTGCAAGGCAAACCTTTATACGTACATGCAAGAAAAGGAATTGAAGTGGAAGTTGCAGCAAGACCAATTGAAATCAGTTCTTTTGAAATTACCGGAATTGAAATGCCATTGGTTCATTTTAAAGTGAACTGTAGCAAAGGCACTTATATCCGCACCTTGGCAAATGATTTTGGTAAAGCTTTAAACTCTGGAGCATATTTATCCAATTTATGCAGAACTCGTATTGGTGATTATTTTTTAGTTGATGCATTATCCTTAGAGTCGTTTTTGCAATCGTTAAAAGTGGATTAGCGATGTATTAATAATCGTCTGGAATAGTCACCATAGGCACTATACAATCTGTAGTTTGAATTTAATTTATTTGCTTCATTATCTATGATATAATAAAAATCAGTAGTGGATAAAGAATCAGTATCAAAATGAAATTGTGTAAGATCTAACCATTCCAAATTCCGCTCCTGAACATGAAAATTAAATGATGGATAATACAACCAATTTGTATTGAGCGAAACATTATTTCCTGTGGATGTATGGTATTGTTCCAACAAATTCAACACATGAAACGTATCTCTGTCGAACCACCACTCATAAGTGAATTCAATATTCATATTTTTAAATAAAATACCCAACAGCAAACTTGCTCCAATTAAAAAAGGCAATTTCCAAAACCACACTTTTGATTGTACTGCATTTGCAAGAAAAATAAACGGTAAGGTTAGAATTGGAATAAACAATAATGCAGTGCGGGAAGTAAGATAAGGCGTATCGGCTAAATAAAATTGACAAATATTTACACAAACAGTACCGAGTGCCAATAATAGAAAAAAAATAAAGGAGTCATTTAAGCCCTTCAACTTTCGTCTGAATAATGAATAAGCGCCAAGTGTAACAACAATACTAAATATTACAATAAAAATATTACACCAGACATGATAGTTAATACCGAGAAATAGTTTACCGTAAAAAGACCCTTTGGCAAGAGTAAGTAATGTATCATCATAAAAATTTTTACTCCCCCAAAAAACAAATTGCTCAGTTTCTAACATACGCATTATTGGAATAATAATCAATACACCTAATAGAAGAGAAATTAATCCCATATAAATAAAAGGCTTTTTTAAATCTGAGTATTTAGAGGTCGCTTTTTCTTTTTGATTTACAATTAATACCAATATAAATAAGAAAAGAAGTGCTACGTAAAAATTTAAAAAAGTAAAGCTGGTATAAACTGCAACTGCTGACCAGATTACACTTTTAATTAAAAAACTTTGCTGCTTTTCCGTTATAAAACAGTAAGCATAAAATACGGCCATCATACCAAACGCACATGCCAATGCATATCCTCTTGCCAACGAAAAGAAATCAAGAAAATATGGATTACAAGTCATGAGAATAATGCAAGCAAAACCTATTAGCGGAGGCAACTGGATTTTCCGGATAATGCGAATCAGAAAAATATAATACAATAAAAAACCCAACACATTAGGCAATCTGACCACAAGAGAATGTAAACCAAAAACCGCCACCAATAATTTAATAAGCAAGGTATTTAAAATATGATTATTAGGGATAGGATCAGTATATAACATAATGTCTGCCACCGGATATGCAGCATAAGTCAATATCGTATTCGATTCATCATGTGTTACAGGAATTACAATGGCACGAATTAAAACATATACAAACAACAAAACGCCGGGTAACCAAAACATGGTTTGTTGTTTCCAATTATGATTCATTGGGTGAAAATAAATACTTGTATAATACATTCAAAACTGTAACTGTTATTTTTGCCGCAATGCGTGTTTTCAGAAACCTGGATCAGTTACCACAATTTTCAAATGCCGTTATTACTATCGGGACTTTCGATGGCGTACATAATGGTCATAAAGTGATTATTCGCAATATTGTGCAATCCGCAAAAGAAAATGACGGAGAAAGTGTAATCATCACTTTTCATCCGCATCCAAGAAATATTATTAATCCACAACAAGCACTTTTACATTTAAATACAATAGAAGAAAAACTTGCATTGCTAAAAGATATGGGAGTGGATAATGTGGTGGTGGTGCCATTTAGCAGAGAGTTTTCAGAAATGGAAGCTGAAGATTACATCAAAGATTTTTTGATTGGGAAATTTCAACCTAAAATAATTGTGTTTGGATATGATCATCGTTTTGGAAAAGACAGACGAGGTGATATTCATTTATTAAAAGCGATTGCCAAATTAGATAATATCACAGTGCATGAAGTTGGCAAGCAGGAAATTTCTGATATTACGATCAGCTCTACAAAAATTCGCAATTATCTGAAGGAAGGAAATCTGCATTTGGCAAATGAATTATTGGGATATAATTATATGATGTCAGGTATAGTAGTTCGAGGCGATCAAATAGGAAGAGAGTTGGGTTATCCCACAGCAAATTTGCAAATTCAGGATACAGAAAAATTAATTCCTGCAAATGGTATTTATGCAGTTAAGGTTTCTATTCGTCAAAACTCAAATCTATTTTATGGTATGATGAGTATCGGTACACGACCCACTTTTGATGGAACAGATACAAGAATAGAAGTACATATTTTTCAATTACAAGAAGATATTTATGGTGATACGTTAACTGTAGAATTTATAGAATTTATTCGCAAAGAAGAAAAATTTATTAATCGGGAAACCTTACAACAGGCAATGGCTCAAGATAAAGAATTCTGCGAAATATTGTTTGACAATTCATTTTGAAAATGTAAAATTCTGAAAATCAATTCAACCCCTAACTCGGCCGCTTCCGTAGAGTTATTTTGTAATCCTTTGGAACGCAGATCGTACTCCATCAGCAATTCAAATACATGCTCCACCTGTTCTAAAGTATAAATATCTTTTGCTCTTTTATAATCCCGTAATTGCGAAAAGTGAATTCCATAGGTGCGATATAAATCTCCCTCTTTGATATTTGGTGTCCGCATATATTGATAGAGTTTTATAAATGCATTGTGCAGATTTGAAAGCGTTAATACAAATGGATTATTTTTCAAATTCTTGTTCATGTAAAAAATAATATGATAGGCTTTAGACAGGTCCTTCTGCAATAAAGCACTCTGCAACTCATACACATTATACTCTTTGCTGATGCCGATATTATGTTCAATATCACTAATCGTAATCGCCTTTTCCGGTTTTGAATTTATGCATAGCTTATCTAGTTCATTACTTATTTTAGAAAGATTGTTACCCAGATATTCGGTGAGTATATCTGCAGCTTTTGCATCAATAGTGCGATTTTTTTCTTGAAGATAATTCTTAATAAATTTTGGAATCTGATCTTCTTTTGGCGATTCACTTAAAAAGATAGTTCCATTATGTTGAATGGATTTAAATAATTTCTTTCGTGCATCTAATTTGCCGCCTTTATAACAAATAATAAAGATAGTAGTCGGTACCGGTTTCGCAGCATAAGGTTCCAATTCTTCAATACCTTTTAAATGTTGTGCTTCTTTTAAAATCACCACTTGTAAATTGCTGAACATCGGGAATCGACGGCAGGTATCCGTTATATCTCTAATCTGCGCATCCTTGCCATAAAATATGGTGAGATTAAATGATTTTTCATCTTCAGTCAACAACGTATTTTCCAATGCATCGGTAATAGTATCAATATGATAAGATTCATCGCCGTGCAACAGATAAATTGCGGACAGCTTTTTATTTTTAATATTATTTAATAAATCGTCTTGTTGCATAATCATTACTTCTGACCCTAATTTTAGTTTAAATTAGCCGCTTGTGCAACTTCTTTTTTCCGAATATCAATTCAACATAAAACGCAGCGGTGATAAAGAGCTGATTTTCGATCGTATTCGAAAAAAATTTGTTGTGCTTACTCCTGAAGAATGGGTGCGTCAACATTTGGTTTGGTACTTTATCGAAACACACGGATTCCCGGCAGCATTAATAAGCATCGAAAAGAAAATAACCCTCAACGGGTTAACAAAACGAACGGACATTGTTTTATTTAATAAACACGCAACACCAGTTATGCTTGTTGAATGTAAAGCACCTGCCATAAAATTATCTCAGAATGTATTGGATCAGGCAGGACGTTATAATCTGGTTTTGAAAGTTCCTTATTTGGTTATCAGCAATGGCAATGATACAATATGCACAGAAATTATTCATAGTAGTAATACTTTTAAAATGCTGGATACACTGCCTGACACGAAGAAATTATTATTATAAAGACTAGGGGTTATTCGCAATTCTTCTAACTTAGCCCCGCATTCGCAACATAGTTGATACCAACAACAAACATAGTAGAAAAAGTGTTATCGGTTCTCAAAGAAATCGCTCATATTCTAATTCCATTTTTAAGTGTTGCCGCCACCTTGTTATTAATTTATGATCTGGGATTTACACAATCAGAAACTTTCAGCACAGAGATAAAAACCTACTATAGCAAATTTGTATTTGTAGTTTATTTTTTCATTTTGTTACGTATTGATTATAAAAAATTGCGTGCAAAAAGATTTGAATACTTGCGCTCCCAGTATTATCTGTTTCTCACATTTAGTTGTATCTGGATTTATGAATTTGTGTTACCGGTACTTTTTCCGGGATATACATTTTTGAATTCAACTTTTCAATTTTATGTCAATGGATTTCTTATACTGTTTTTATTTTTTACTGAGGTTTCCATTGGGTCATTAAATATAAGTCGTCTCAATAAAAATCCTGCAGCAATATTTATTTTCAGTTTTGCAATTGTAATTCTTATAGGAGCCGGTTTACTGATGCTACCTAAAGCAACATACACAAGTATGACGATTACAGATGCGCTATTTACCTCTACAAGTGCAGTATGTGTTACCGGATTAATCGTGGTGGATACGGCTCATCGCTTTACTCCGATGGGACAAAATATTCTTGCGATTTTAATTCAGATAGGTGGGCTGGGTATTCTCACATTCACCAGTTTTTTCGGTATGTATTTGCGCACTTCAATTTCTTATCAAGATCAGTTACTACTGGGCAGTATGAATAATGAAGCTCAACTCAGCAATATTTTTAAAACCGTAGTGCGAATAATTGTACTTACACTTTCATTAGAATTTATAGCTGCAGTTTTAATATTTTTTACTTTGGAACCCGACTTATTCAGCAGCCATACAGAGCAGGTGAGATTTGCAATTTTCCATTCTATCTCTGCTTTTTGCAATGCGGGTTTCAGTTTATTAACAGATGGAATGTACGACGTGAATTACAGATTTAATTATTCTTTGCAAATTATTTTAATGACCTTAATAGTGTTAGGTGGATTAGGATTTAATATTATCTTCAACTATCTGAGATATGTAAAATATTATCTGATTCAAAAATTTCGCTCTGTATTTTATAAAAAAAAGTTTTTACATCAGCCCCGGCTTATCAATATCAATTCTAAGATAGTATTCATTACAACCTTTAGTCTGATCGTATTTGGTTTTATAATGAATTTAATTTTAGAATGGGAAAATACACTTGCAGATAGAAGTTTATCCGGAAAATTAATCACCGCCTTATTTGCATCCATTACTCCCCGTACTGCCGGATTTAATACAGTAGATATGACCATCCTAATGCCTTCAACTATTTTGATTTATTATTTACTGATGCTTATTGGCGGTTCGCCAGGCTCCACTGCCGGTGGGATAAAAACCACCACATTTGCTGTTGCAGTTATCAATACACTCAGCATTGCAAGAGGAAAAGATCGTGTGGAATTATACAAACGAGAAATTAGTGTGGGCTCGATTAGAAGAGCATTATCTGTATTGGCGCTTGCATTATTATTTATAGGCATTTCCGTGTTTCTAATTACACTGATGCATCCGGAATTTGAGTTGATGTCAGTAATATTTGAATGTATCTCTGCATTCAGTACGGTAGGATTAACATTGGGAATCACCCCTTTTTTATCCGATGCTGCAAAATTAGTGTTAGTACTAACTATGTTTGTTGGGCGCATTGGTACGCTTACACTTATTGTTGCTTTATTCCGAAAAGTAAAAACTTTGAATTACGCTTATCCAAAGGAATCTATTCTTATCAGCTAAAAAACTTACTATGAAATTTATAATTATCGGACTTGGAAATTTTGGTGCATGGTTAGCACAAAGTTTAACGTCAGCAGGTCATGATGTAATTGGTATTGATACCAATATGATTCGTGTAGAAGCATTGAAAGATAAAATTACACATGTGGTAAAAATAGATTCAACAGATATTACTGCTTTAAAGACGCTGCCCTTAAAAGATGCAAGCGCTGTTGTAGTTTGTATTGGAGAAGATGTAGGTGCTTCTATTCAAACTACGGCACTTTTAAAACAATTAAAAATAAAACGCATAATTTGTCGGGTAATTTCTCCCTTACATGAAACAGTGATAACAGCTATTGGTGTAGATGAAGTAGTACATCCTGAACAAGATGCTGCCGAGCAACTCAGCAAGAAATTAGATCTCGTACAGATTATAGAGTCATTTGAAATAAGTAATAATTATTATGTCGTAGAAGTAAAAGCTACTTTAAAATTTAATGAAATAAGTATTGGCGACAGTAAAATTTTCGAAAATTATGATTTGCAGGTAATAACATTATTGAGACCTGAAAGTAAAGAAAGCATTTTTGGATTTGAAAAAACAGTGAAGAATTCTATTGGATTAGTAGATAACTCCACAATTATTTTGACAGACGATATCATTGTAATTTATGGACACATTAAAAATATTCGCCGCTTGGTAAATGATCTGAGTTGAAATTAATCTTTCACAGATAATTTAAATCCAACGGAACGGATATTATCAATAGTAACTCCGGGATCATCTTGAAAATATTTGCGCAGTCGTGAAATAAATACATCCAGACTTCGGCCTATATAATAATCATCTTCACCCCATACTTGCTTTAAAATATCATCCCGTTTTATTACTTGATTTTTATTCAGACAAAACATGCGGAGCAATTCAGCTTCACGCAATGTAAGATCATATACAGTATCTTGATATTTTAATTTCAACTCTTTAAAATTAAATTCAAAATTGCGGATATTCAGAATAGTTTTTAACTCAGTATTCTCGGTAAACACTTTACTGCGTTTAATAAATATTTCAATTTTATACAACAATTCCTCCATGCTAAAAGGCTTGGTTATATAATCATCTGCACCCAATTTAAATCCATACATTTTATCTTCCATCATAGATTTAGCTGTGAGGAAAATTATCGGAATATGACTGTCTTTATCACGTATTTTTTGGGCAAGCGCAAAGCCATCAATTTTAGGCAGCATCACATCCAGAATGCATATATCAAATTTCTTTTGTTGAAACTCCTGCACTGCAGATAATCCATCGGCGCACAATGTAACATCATATCCTTTTCTCTCCAGATTATCCATAGTTACAAAACTCAGACTCTCATCATCTTCCACATATAACACTTTTACTTTTTTATGATTACTCATATATTAATTTTTTGGAAACGTTAAGGTAAATATACTTCCTTTCTTCACTTCGCTACCCACATTTATATTCCAGCTATGTGCATTCGCTACCATCTTCACATAATTAAGTCCCAAACCAAAGCCTTTTACATTATGTATGTCACCAGTTGGAACCCGATAAAATTTATCGAAAACTCGTTTTAAATTTTCTTTTGCAATACCAATACCATTATCTTTTATTTTGATATATGCTTTCGTTTCAAAACAATTTGTTTCTATTTCTATCGCAGGTATTCTATCGCAATATTTCAAAGCATTATCTAACAAGGTATTAATAACATTCGTAAAATGTACCTTATCCGCATATATGATACAAGACTTGGATAAAAAATTTCGGGTAACCGTACCATTGCGTTTTTGCACATTTACTTCAAAGGCCATTATTATTTCATCCAACAGTACATTCAAGTCAAACTCTTCATGACTTAAAGCCATTTCATTGCTTTCAATACTAGCAATTTCTAGAATTTTATTCACCTGAGTTTTCAATCGGTTTACTTCATTAGAAATAACCATTGCATAATTTTTTAATCGCTTTGGTTCATCCAGAATATCGTCCTCTTGCAATACATGTGCAGAAATACTAATGGTGGAGATAGGAGTTTTAAACTCATGCGCCAGATTATTTATAAAGCTTTTCTGAAATTCACTTTGCCTTCGTTGTTTGAAAATAACATGCAGTGTGTATGCAAAGAAAATAATTACAGATGTGAGAATAATTATAGCGGTAATCCAAATGGTGAGCATAACCGATGGAATAATGGGACGATCCGGAAAATTAACCATCACATAATATCTGGACTTATTTAAATTGGGTAGATATTTAAATTTTCTTAGCTGCTGATCCTTAATAAAAATTGTATCACTAAATACCAATAACTTATTGCTGGATTCATAAACTTCATATGAGAAATCCACATTGTGAAATGGATTTGCAAACTCAGTTTGAAGACGATCAGCAAGATAATTTACATCTATTGGAATTTTGATATTGAGCAAATAAGATCTTGGAGAAATGCGCAATACCGGATCTTCTGTTTTCACTTCTCCTATAGATTGTATTTCAAGATCATTGGAAATTTCAGTTAAGATTCTGCTCACTGCATTATCAAAATTAGATTGGTTAATCAATAACCCTTTTCGAATCCAGAAGGCTTGGGATATAATAATTCCTGCAATGGCAATGGATGCCAACAGAATAACCCAACGCATCATTAACATATTCATGGCACAACTTACGAATTAAAGGATAAATACAAATTTACCTATAAGGCTAAATATTGATTGCAGGGGTTGCATTAGTATTTACCCAACCATTTTGTATGGCAAACAGCATTAATTCACGAGTGGTTTTAAGCTGTAATTTTTTCATAATATTTTTTCGGTGTGTAGCTATCGTATGATAGCTTCTGAAAAGCGATTCCGCAATCTGCTGAGTAGTAAAACCTGCTGCAATTAATTGAATAATTTCTAATTCCCTATCCGATAAAATGGAAGCATTACAATCGGCAACTGCATTTTTATCTTCGATCACAATTTCCAATACTTTATGGCAATACATTTTTTTACCACGGATTAAAGCAAGCATGGTATCCATTATTTCTTCACGCTCACAAGTATTTGTAAGAAAGCCATCCACGCCTTGCTCCATCACTTGTTTCACTACAAAATGATCGGTAGTATCGGCAATAATCAATACATGCACTTTACTATTTATAGCACCCAGCAATGCAATATCTTCGGTACCAAAACCTATAAGGTTATTGTAATCTAAAATCAGGATGTCGGGTTTCAATTGTTTCAGCAGATAGAAAGTTTCGTGCTTATCGTTGGTTTCACCAATTACCTTAAACTGTGCCTCTTGTTTGAAAATGCATTTCAATCCTTCACGAGTCAGATACTGAGAATCAGCAATAAGTATTTTGGTAATAGCCACTATTTAGATTTATTCTAAAGACAAAAATAGCCATGAGCGCTTAGAAAACCTAATTAACATGTTCACCGTTTAGAAACAGATTGTAAAAAGCGCTGAATATCTTTAATACTGCGTCGGTTTTGTTCAATAAAACAAAAATGCCCTGCATCTGCATAAATCTTTATATCACTGTTTGATATAAGATTTTGAATTTGCACAGCCGCTTCTACCGGAATAATATCACAAGCGCCATATAAAATAAAAACCGGACATTGAATCCTTTTTAATTGAGGAGATACATCATAATTTTTCATATCCTTCATCCATCCTTCATAACTCAAAGCAGCAGCCGCATAATTTTCCGGCAACTCAAGTTTCAATTTCCCGAGAGATGAAGTATCACAAAAATTTAATTTAAAAGAGAGTTTCATTAATTGAAGAATAGCATTTGATTTTCCACTTTTAAAATCTTCTGTTTGTATAATGCGAGCTCGTTCCAGACTATCAAAGGAGGAAGTGCGCTGAATGGAGAGTGTATTCATCTGATTAGTGAAACTGGTATTTGCCGGAACCGGATTTAATAAAATTAAAGTGTTGATATTTTTAGGGTAAACGGCAGCATAATTAATAGCGATCAGGCTTCCCCAGGAATGTGAAATGATATTTATTTTTTCCAATACAAAATATTTCCTGATGGAATCAATATCATCTGCAAAGGTTTCGAAATTCATTGTAGCTTTTACAGATAGCGCCGATTTTCCGGATGAACGTTGATCATAAAAAATCAACATATACTTTTTCGCCAGCGTTTCAAATGCAGGAATTAAATAAGATTGATTTAAACCCGGTCCGCCATGAATGAATAAAAGTGGTTCGCCCTTCCCTATTGTTTGACAATATAAGCGACCTTTATCCACGTCAATCCAATGTTCCGTAATTTGTTGTGCTGCAATAGGAAGTATAGTAAGCACGAAGGCAATGCATATCACATATTTTTTCACCTTGTGAAATTAAAAATAAGATTAACGATTATAGAAAAATTCTTTGTGCAATAGATTTACACCGTAGATACTCACAATTAATTTGTGTTCATAGAAAATTGAATTGGGATAAGCAGCTTATGTATAAAACAAAAACGTGTTGCAATATTTAAATCAGTTTATAATTTCTGATTTCAGTATTGCAACAGTTAAAATTTAAAAAATATTTTTCTTGTTAGTTGAAAATTCAGTTTCTCAAATGATTTTCTATATCTCTATTCTGAGAATTTTATTTAGTAATAATTATAGATCTTTCAATGTGCATTTCTGAACCAATAATTATTACATGGTATAAACCTGCAGGAATATTTTGAAGTGCTATTTCCAACATCACTTCTCCTTTAGTTTCATCAATTACTTTTTCATAAACTTCCTGTCCTTGATTGTTTATAATTTTCAAAACTTTAGCAGCACCATCTTCATTGTAAAAAGCAACGGAGAAAATACCGTTATTCGGCGTTGGGAAAATTGAAATTTCATCTGAATAGAAATTATTATAATCAGGATCAGTACTACTTGCAAGTCGCATACTTGGATCACAACTGTTCCAGGTCGGGCCGTTTTTAAACCACTTCTTTGAACTTGAATTAGTCATGAAAAAACTAATAAGCATATCCATTTCTTTTTGCAAGCCTTGATTTGACAAATGGAATCCACCACCATATTCAGAATAATCTTCACACTCCCAAGTTAAGCCATCGTTTGCTCGTGGTGTAAGTCCGTCTGCCCAAAAATAAGGACCCCATGAAAGCCAAGGTGAGTTAGTTGCACCACCTTTATATTTTAATGCCGGACTTCCAGCAATCTGATCCTCTATTACCCATTTCACAGCAAATCCACCATAATATGCAGCAGGCTCTCCAGCCAAATCTGCATTGTCGGAAAATTCACCGGCGTATCCACCGTAAGCATGACTACTGATATATAATATTTTTAAGTTTGGAAAATTTTCTTTTAGTCTTTGAATTGAAGGAATATATTTAGCATATAATGAATCCGGTTGCAAAGGAAATTCTGAAATAGAATCAGTCTTTGATGCTGTTTTTAACCAGCCTATTTGAACCTGATCACGGGTATATCCTTTCGATTGAGGAATAGTATCTCCAATAAAAGTCCAATACCAATTATGCTGTGGAGGAATCATTGTTTCAAGACCTTTTCCGCCAATTGTACATGTAATAAATTTTAAGCAAGGATTATATATACCTATTGTGGAAGTATCAATGGTATTCTTTAAATAATTAAAAGTATTTCCGGCAGTAGATGCACCAAATCCGGCAAAAAGCACAACACCATTTTCAAAATCCACTTCGCCGGCTGCATTTAGAGGTTTGATTGCATTGCCAATAGACTTGCCTGCTTTCGTATGTGAAGAGGGCATTACATTAGTGCCACCAGGATATAAGCCACCTTGCTCTCCCATAAAAGTATCCGTACCTAATGTAGTTAATGGAGTAAATCCCACACTCGTTGTAGTACAATCTCTTTGTGCATGCACAGTTATTGATCCGGCAACAAACAGTATTGTGCAGATCAATGAATTCAGTTTAATAGAAGAATGTAAAAAGTTTTTCATTTTGAATTGATTTAAATGAGGTAATAGTTATTTGATGCGCAAATTTAAGAAAAGGTTTCCTTGTAGAAATTTAAATTCTAATACTTACCCTATTAATTCAAAGGCAATAGCATTAATTTATATAGATAAACAATTGCTGCATATAAATGAAATTTCTACTTAAATAGAAAGTTTAGCTTTCAATGTAATGAAATTTATGTGACCGTGTAATTAATTAGATTACCATCTTGAATTCCGTTAAACAGGTTTACATTACTGTAGAATTATTCAAAAGGACTTCTTGAAATTCTTGCTTTATCACCCAACTCACACATCGCAACACACCATTGCTTTTTGCAAGACTATTCGATTTAAGTGAAAGGATAATTTTCTCAGGAAAAAAAATACTTAATTCATTATACGCAATTTCATCTTCAGGTATTCCATATTCAGGAACAACAATTAAATTTCCCACTTCCAGATAATTAAGATATAATCCTTCTGCTCCTTTAAATTTTTCACTTGTACCTTTTGAAATTATTTCCCAATGCAATCCATATTGAGAAAAGACTTTAGTTAATGCATCAAAATATTTTTTTTCATTATTATTTTTAATATCAATGCGATTAATAAGTACTGTATCTCTATTAATAAATCTCACAACACCATCCGCATGACCCAGCCAGTCACCGGGCGGAACAGGTATCAATATTATTACTGATTCAAAATAGATTTCCATTATTTCCCTTATCTCATTTTCAGATAAATGTGAATTCTCAGATGATATTTTTGAAGTACAAATTATCTTGTTATCAAAATGCACAATGTTGCCGCCGTCAATTACTAAAGGACAAATAATGTAATCCTGGATTTTAATGTTCGAATTACAAACCAATTTAGCATTTGATTTTAAATGGTTGTATTTCGGCAGCTTTAAATAATCCGGGTTATAGGAATAATAAATGAATTTATTTTCTCTTAATTGAAAAGGCATAAAATCAATAACCCATATATCTTTTGTTGCAGTCAATGTGCTAAATGAAATGTTATTCTTAACTAATATATGTTTCAATTGCCTAAATAATTTTGGATGGCGGAATTGCAATAGTTCAGAAACCATCACACAATTCTTTTCACTGTCATTAATCATACTCACTTCAGCAAATTAATTTGTTCTGTAATTTTTTTTAAAATCAAAGTTCTTTCTTCATCCGGAATTACCGGAATTGCAGTAGCATCACATCCCGGAAAGTAACTGTTAGGGTCAGTCATTTGAATTGCAAGCATGTTGGTAAGCATTTCTAAATTCTGTATAGCAATTCTATTACTTAATGCTTTTAGATTTAACCGTTGCTCAATATATAATTGACGTGTCAGATTTTTTTGTTGCCGGTATTTTAATATTAATTCTTTTACAATAATTTTCTTTTTTAATAAACGAATTCTGTTTATCTGACTATTATTATTTTCATTATTTGTTATTGGATTATTCATAATTATATATTTATTTTTTTAATATGTATAGCGACAAAGTAAATGGTTAGAAACTATGTTGCCAAGTTTTTTTACATATTTCTTTTTTGACGTTTTGTTCGCAAACCATCAATAGATTATTTATAAATGAATAGCTTTAATTATACAATTAAAACTTACATATATGAAGTTGATAGAAACCTAAGCGTCTATTGGGGGAGGTGTATGAAAATAAGAATACCTGATTTAGAATAACTACAGAATAAAATAATATAGTAACTATTAATTGTGAAATGCTACATGTTCCAATTTGATTTATAGAAGATGCTACTTAGAAATTATATCTTGCAACTTCTCCAGAATTTTCACCATAGCAAGTGTATCCAATTTACAATACTCTTTTAAATCATTCAGTACTTTTTCTTTTTCATTTTTAGAAATATCTGTTTGCAGTAATTGGAGAAATGCATTCATCGCTGCGCCTCCTTCACCAATTTCAAGATTTGCATAACTTAATTCGGGTACCAAAACAGGCAATACTTTTTTAATGGAACTACTGCCCTGCATATCCGGATGATAAAACCAAAAATTTCGAAATGGAATCCATAAATCTTGTATTCTATTTATTACTTTAATTATTGCATTCTCATACTTGGGATAAGCAATTGCAATCTCTTTTAATCTTGCTTCTTCAAAAGATTTATTATACACTAAGATTGTTCCTGAGGATTGCAAATCATCAAGTAGCTGTTCTATAAATTGTATTCTTGGATCATTACCTAATGCTGCATCTAAAAATTCAAAATGCTGAGGTGCATCTCCTTTTTTTTGAACTATATGTAATGAATATTGAAAAGGAATTTGCTGATAAGTATGCGTTCCATCCCAAATTGGAAATGCCGGCATTATAGTT